>NZ_JBWMAX010000013.1:0-144442 GCF_056521385.1 Rhodoferax sp. RT5P35
AAGGGGGGCATGGCACATCTCCTTCAGGGCCAGGGAATATTCCCCAGCCAGAAGGCTTACCCTCAACGCCCTTCGTCGCAAGTCACACGCAAACAAAAACGCGGTGGCGGCCTGTGACGACCCGCCACCGCGTCAGCGGTTTAGTTCAACGTTTGACGTGAGAGGCACACTGCGGCAGGGCGGCATGTGGGCCAAAATGAAATGACGGCCCGCATGCCGCCCTGCCGTGGTGTTTCCTCTCGATGGAAGGGTTAGGCCTCACTGCGTGTCCGAGATCCCTTTTGTGAGTTCCTGGGCAAGCCCGATCAAGATTCCTTCCGGGCCTCGGATGTAGCATAGGCGGTAGACGTTCTCATAGTTGACCACCTGATCAACGACGGTTGCACCCAGCCCGCAGAGACGGGCGACGGTGTCGTCAATATTCTCGACGGTGAACATGACGCGCAAGTATCCCAATGAATTCACGGGGGCTTTGCGGTGATCAGATGCGATAGCAGGAGCGTGGAAGCGCGACAGCTCAAGGCGGCTATGGCCATCGGGTGTGCGCATCATCGCAATCTCGACGCGCTGACCACGAACTCCGGTGACGCGGCCTGCCCAGTCGCCCTCGATCGGCGCGCGGCCTTCCAGGGTAAGACCGAGCTCAGTGAAAAACTTGATGGCGGCGTCGAGGTCTTCGACCACGATACCGACGTTATCCATGCGCTTGACTGTCATGAGCTTGCCTTTGCGTTAAAGAGCTTTCGCCCAAGTGCTGATGTGCGTTTCGTGTAGGGCTTTTACGGCTGACCTATTGTTCTGGGCGCACAAGAGGCGGTGCCTATAGGCCTAACGTGATGTACACCGCAAACCTTGCAATTTAAATCGGCTACTGAGGTTTAAATCATCCATTGAAATTTCCTGGAAGTGGCTTGCAGGCTGGGTATTTGCAAAATAAGTGATTGTTTATACAGTCATAAAAATGTCGACAAACCCCGTATCTGAGCGATGGACCACTATAGCCCGTCGAAGTGTTGCGATTCCCTGCGTACGTGCATCTTTCATTCACAAGGTGCAGGCATGAAATGCTCTTCTTTTCATAGCTTCTTGTGCATATGGAGTGTGCGCTGGGGTCAACTTTTTTAAAAATTTTAATGAGAGGTTTGTGGGGGTCTATGTCGCCATGGATGCCACAGTTGCCACCGGGCGCAACTGCCGGCCGGGGATGCGGGCTGGGACTCAGAAAACGTCAATGCCAACCCGCCAATAGGGGTCGGAGCCCCAATGCGGGCCACAAGGTGCTCGACCGGCGAGCCAACCGCGCGCAATTGGGATCCGACCCCTATTGGCTACTGCCTGTTCAAACGATGAAGCAAGCTATTTTTTGATAGTCAAAAACAGGAGCACGTTGCGCATATTCCATATGCGCTGAAAGCCATTTTGGCATCTTTAAATAGGTTTAAATTTTAGAAATAACGACCCCACCAAGCCGCCCGCATCCAACCATAGCGCTGGCGTTGGCGGAGCGGGTAAGCTCAGCGGCATCTGTATGCACCGCATGCTTTGCACTAGCGCTCTCTTTCATTTCTCCATACCCCTATGACCCCCGCATTGGCCCGCCTGATCGCCGCCCAGATCTTTTTGCATGCTTGCATGACCGGTATCCGCCTGGCTGCGCCCTTGCTGGCTTTGCATGCCGGGTACAGCGGGCTGGCGGTGGGTGGCTTGCTGGCCTTGTTTGCCTTGACCCAGGTGTTTCTGGCCCTGCCCGCCGGACGCTATGCCGACCGGCACGGCCTGCGCAAGCCGGTGACCATCAGTGTGGGCATGGCCGTGCTGGGCGCGGGGCTGGCGGCGGTGTTTCCGGTCTACCCGGTGCTGTGCGCGAGCGCGCTGCTGACTGGCGGGGCCACCGGCATTGCGGTGATTGCCTTGCAGCGCCACGTAGGCCGCGCGGCCGAGGGTTCCACCCAGCTCAAGCAGGTGTTCAGTTGGCTGGCGCTGGGGCCTGCGTTGTCCAACTTCATCGGGCCGTTTGCGGCGGGGTTGATGATCGACCACGCGGGGAGCGTGCCTGCCGATACCTGGGGCTTCCAGGCCGCGTTTGCCCTGATGGCGCTGCTGCCGCTGGCTACCTGGGCGTTGGTGCAAGGGGTGCAAGAGCTACCGGCCATCCACGCCGTGCAGGGCGCAGCCAAGCCACGCGTGCTGGATTTGCTGCAGGACCCGATGCTGCGCCGTCTGCTGCTGGTGAACTGGTTTTTGTCGTCCTGCTGGGACGTGCACACTTTTGTGGTGCCCATCCTGGGGCATGAGCGCGGCCTCAGCGCCTCCACCATCGGCACCATCCTGGGCGGTTTTGCGATTGCAGCGGCGGCGGTGCGCATGGCCATGCCGATGGTGGCCGCGCGCCTGCGCGAGTGGGCGGTGATTGTGGGTGCCATGTGGATGACGGCGGCGCTGTTTGCGCTGTACCCGTTTTTGCCCGGCGCGGCGGCCATGGGCGTGTGCTCGGTATTTTTAGGCCTGGCGCTGGGCTCGGTGCAGCCCATGATCATGAGCACTTTGCACCAGATCACCCCGGCGCACCGCCATGGTGAAGCACTGGGCCTGCGGCTGATGACTATCAACGCCTCCAGCGTAGTGATGCCGTTGCTGTTTGGTGCGGCCAGCACGATGGTGGGCGTGGCCGGGCTGTTTTGGGTGGTCGGGCTGCTGGTGGGCGGTGGCTCACGCACCGCCTGGGCCCTCAAGACCGCGTCGTTTGACGGGGCTACAGCTTATAAAACGAACGGATAGCGGTCCACGCGTCTTCGGGGGTGTCGACGAAGTTGAACAGGTCCATATCACTGGCAGAGATGGCGCCTTCTTCGATCAGCACGTCAAAATTGATCAGCTTTTTCCAGTAGTCGGCACCAAACAAGATGATGGGCACGGCCTTGGTTTTGCCGGTTTGCACCAGGGTCACCACTTCAAACAGTTCGTCCAGCGTGCCAAAACCGCCGGGGAAGGCCACCAGGGCTTTGGCGCGCATCATGAAATGCATTTTGCGCAGAGCAAAGTAGTGGAACTTGAAGTTCAGGCTGGGCGATACGTAGCGGTTGCCGCCTTGCTCGTGGGGCAGGGCGATGCTCAGACCCACGTTCAGCGCGCCCATTTCGTGGGCACCGCGGTTGGCGGCTTCCATGATGCCGGGGCCGCCGCCGGTGCAGATGTAGAGCCGGTCGGCGGCGGCACGGTCGGCGCTGTAGTTGGCCACCAGCCGGGCGAACAGGCGGGCCTGGTCGTAGTAGCGGGCGTTGCGCATGCGGCGCTGGGCGACTTTCAGGGCCTCGGCATCGCCGCTGGCTTCGGCGGCTGCCAGTGCAGGCTGCGCGTCTTCAGGGGCGGGGAAGCGGGCGCTGCCAAACACGACGACGGTGTTTTCAATTCCCTGGGCTTGCTGGGCCAGGTCGGGCTTGAGCATTTCCAGCTGGAAGCGGATGCCCCGGGTTTCGCGGCGCAGCAAAAACTCGGGGTCGGCAAAGGCCAGGCGGTAGGCATCTGTGTCCAGCGGCTGGCCGGTGTTGGAGTGGGCTTGCAGGTCGGCCCAGGCCAGGGCGACGTTACGGTCATTGAGTATGTCGGTGTTTTCCATAGGTAGATTGTGGTCCTAAAACGTGACGCTTTGGCGCTGCGGGGCGGTAAATGCCGTGCAAACGGTGTAGTGGGGGCTGCGTGGGTTTGACCCAGGCCTGAGCTCTGGTTTGGGTTTCCCCACCGTAGTTTCCACAATGGCGAGACGTATTTTCGCGAATAAATTGAGAGTTGTTCTGCTGCCTGTGTGGGCGGCCATTTATTTACCCAGAAAGGTTTGCACCATGCGTTCAGACACTCCCTTGGCCAAAAAGCCGTTTTACAAGTCCCTTTATGTGCAAGTGCTGATTGCGGTGGCCTTGGGCGTAGCGCTGGGCCATTTCCAGCCCGATCTGGGTGCGCAGATGAAACCCTTGGGCGATGGCTTCATCAAACTGATCAAGATGCTGATTGCGCCCATCATTTTCTGTACCGTGGTGGTGGGTATCGCCGGTATGGAAGACATGAAGAAAGTGGGAAAAACCGGCGGCCTGGCGCTGTTGTACTTTGAGATCATGAGCACGCTGGCCCTGGTGGTCGGCCTGGTGATGGTCAATCTGGTACAGCCCGGTTCGGGCATGCATGTGGATGCTGCCTCGCTGGACACCAAGGGCATTGCGGCCTACACCGCGCCCGGCAAGATGGTCACCACCACCGACTTTTTGCTCAACGTGATACCAAGCACCGTGGTGGATGCGTTTGCCAAAGGCGAAATCCTGCAGGTGCTGCTGTTTGCGGTGATGTTTGGCTTTGCGCTGCACAAGTTTGGCGGCCGTGGCACGCAGGTGTTTGACTTCATCGAGAAGTTTTCGCACGTGATGTTCGACATCGTGGGCATGGTGATGAAGGTTGCCCCGATCGGCGCTTTCGGTGCCATGGCTTTCACCATCGGCAAGTACGGTGTGGATTCGCTGGTATCGCTGGGCAAGCTGATGGGTACCTTTTATGGCACCTGCCTGATCTTCGTATTTGTGATTTTGGGCATCGTGACGCGCTTGCACGGCTTCAGCATCTTCAAGTTCATCAAATACATCAAGGAAGAGCTGCTGATCGTGCTGGGCACCTCGTCCAGCGAATCGGTGCTGCCCCGCATGATGGAGAAGATGGAAAACGCGGGCGCCAAGAAATCCGTGGTCGGCCTGGTCATTCCCACCGGTTACTCGTTCAACCTGGACGGCACCTCGATCTACCTGACCATGGCGGCCGTGTTCATCGCCCAGGCTACCGACACCCCGATGACGCTGACGCAGCAGATCACCTTGCTGCTGGTGCTGCTGTTGACCTCCAAGGGCGCAGCCGGTGTGACGGGCAGCGGCTTCATCGTACTGGCCGCTACTTTGTCTGCCGTGGGCCATGTGCCGGTGGCGGGTCTGGCGCTGATTCTGGGCATCGACCGCTTTATGTCCGAAGCCCGTGCCCTGACCAACCTGGTCGGCAACGGTGTCGCCACGCTGGTGGTGGCTAAATGGACTGGCGACCTGGATATGAAGCGCCTGGATGCCGTGATGAACAACGAAACCTGGGAAGAGGCCAACACGCCCGAAGTGGTGCTTGACAAGACCACTACACGCATGGCGGGCACGGGGCACTAAATTTTATATAAAAATGGCTTCCAGCGTATGTTCTTATTGCGCTATTAGCTATTAAATTTGCAGCATTTGAAAAAAGCCACCGCAATCGACTTGCGGTGGCTTTTTGCTATGTGGCTGGTAGGTGTTATTTGCCCAACGCGGCAGTGCCATGGCTCTGCTAATCATTGATGGTGTCGAATGGTTTTATCCAAATAAACCATTGGATAGATTGGGTTTGCCTGGTTAGGCTTACAAAAACTGTAACGACTCCACCACCATGACCTCTCTGCACACCGTCCAACTGGCCGACGGACCCGCTGCACCGCTGGTGCTGAGCCATGCCTTGGGCTTGGACCACACCATGTGGCACGCTTTCAGCCGCCAGTACGCAGGCCAGCGGCCCGTATTGGCTTACGACCACCGAGGCCACGGCGCATCGGCTGCCAGCCCGGGGCCTTACACCATGGCGCAATTGGTGGAAGATGCCGCGCAAGTGGTGCAGCGCTGGAACCGGGGGCCGGTGGTGTGGCTTGGCCTGTCTTTGGGGGGCATGGTGGGGCAGGGCCTGGCGATTGCGCATCCGGCTGCGGTGCATGCTCTGGTGCTGGCGCATACCACCTCCGTCTACCCCGCCCCAGCCCAGGCCAACTGGGCGCAGCGCATCCAGACCGTGCAGCGCGAAGGCATGGCGGCGGCGGTGGACATGGTGGTGCAGCGTTACCTGGCCCCCGATTTCCAAAAAAGCCATCCGCAAACGGTGGCATGGCTGCGCCAGATTTTGCTGGCTACCCCTGCCGACGGCTATGCCAGAACCTGTGCCGCGGTGGCCCAGGTGGATTGGACGCAGGGATTGCACCGCATCCGGTGCCCCACGCTGGTCCTGGCGGGGGCGCTTGACATGGGCGCGCCGGTTGCCATGTCAGAGCAAATCCACCACGCGATAGCGGGTTCGCAATTGCAGGTGATCGCTGAGGCGTCCCATCTCAGCCCGCTGGAGTGCCCCGAGACATTTTCCAGTCGGGTGAATGCCTTTTTAGACACTCTCTAGCGTTTTGGCGTAAGGGCATACGCTGTGGCGGCAGGGCCTGGCCGTGCCCTAAAGTTCAATCGGTACAGAACTTGCTGCACAAAGCTGAGGGCTGGATAACAAGCCCCTCCTGTATTTCCACGATAAGGTCAACTTTCCCGATGCTGTCCGCTGGTGTGTCTCTGGATGTCTCCCCTTTGGTGAAGCGCTGCGTGTTTCGCTCCAACGCACGCGTGGATACGCACGACCAGGTGGCGGGTGAGTTCTCAGACCACGGCTTGCAATGGTGCCGTGGCAATGTGGACACCGCCTTGTTCAAAACCAAAATACGCGCGTTGCAAATCTTCATGCTGCAATATGGTGCAGAGGTCGAGATCCGGCCCCGCCCGTTTGATGATTTTGTGCTGGTGCATTTGTCGCTGGCGGGCACGGCAGACATTGAATCCGATGGTCGGCGGGTGCATTTACGCCCCGGTGCTGCCGCCTTGCTGGCACCGCGCCGCAGTCTGCATATGCACTGGCAGCAGGGGGCTCGCCAATTCATTTTGAAGGTGCCGCGCCATTTGTTGTCTAACCCTGGGGACGAAGCTGCACCGCCTTGCCCATCGGTACAGCAGCTCACCGATATGCAAGGCCTGCAGTGGCAGTTTTTGATGCAGTCGCTGCTGCACGTGACCAATCTGCCGTCCGACAACGCTGCCCACGGCGTGTGGGTCGACCATCTGGAGCGCAACGTGGCCTTGTTTTTGTGGTCCCGCCCGGGCGGTGGGGCGGATGCGGTTGACGGGGCGGCCGATGTGCCGGATGACACAGCTTGCGGCAGCGATCTGCTGCGTCTGGACAAGCTCGAATCCTATATGCGCAGCCGCCTGTGCGCCCCCATCGCGCTGGAAGACCTGGCCCGTGCCGCCGGTGTGGGCGTGCGGTCGTTGACCATGCTCTGCCAGCGCCACCATGCGCAGTCGCCCATGGTGCTGTTGCGCAATATGCGCCTGGATGCTGTCCATACCCGGTTGACGGCGCAGCCGGGTGCGGCGGTGACCGACATCGCTTTTGAATACGGCTTTGGCCATCTGGGGCGCTTTTCCCAGTACTACGCCAAGCGCTTTGGCGAGCTGCCTCGCCACACTGCGCATGCGCACGCGGGAACGCCAATATTTGTATTGCCAGAAACGGATAAGTCCGGCCGCATCTCTGCCATTTGAGGATAGCCTTGGCGCGGGGTGGCTTCTAGCATGGGGGCATCACCAATCCAGAGGTAACGCCCCATGTCTGACGCCACTTTAGAAGCCCCGATAGAGTTTCATCCCCGTGCCGACAAGGCCCCGCAACGGCCGGTTTTGTTTCCCCAGCCGGACGGCTCCCAGGTGCCTTACCAGGTGTTCAGCTCGCAAGAGGTCTATGACCGCGAGCAAGAGCGTATTTTTCGTGGCCCGATCTGGAGCTTTCTCGGCCTGGAGGCCGAGATCCCGAACGTCGGCGACTTCAAGTCCACCTTCATCGGCGATACCCCGGTGGTGGTGACACGCACGGCCGAAGGCCTGTCATGCTGGGTTAATCGCTGCGCCCACCGCGGTGCCATGGTGTGCCGCGAAAAGCGCGGCAACGCCGCCAGCCACACTTGCGTTTACCACCAATGGAGCTTTGCCGCGAATGGCGACCTGCAGGGTGTGCCGTTTCGCCGGGGGCAAAAAGGCATGGTCGGCATGCCCAAGGACTTCAAAACCGAAGAACACAACCTGCACAAACTGCGCGTAGACAGCTACAAGGGCCTGCTGTTTGCCACCTTCAGCGACGACACGCCGCCGCTGCCCGACTACATTGGTGCCGAGATGCGGCCCTGGATAGACCGCATCTTCCACAAGCCGATTGTCTACCTGGGCTGCACGCGCCAGTACTCCAAATCCAACTGGAAGCTGTACTTCGAGAACGTCAAAGACCCCTACCACGCCAGCCTGCTGCACCTGTTCCATACCACCTTCAACATCTTCCGCGTGGGCATGAAGGCGCGCTCGATTCCCGATGCCACCCATGGCCTGCACAGCATCATCACCGTGACCAAGCCCGAGGTGGAAACCGATACCGCGGCGGCCTACAGCGCGCAGAACATCCGCTCCATGAACGAGGGCTTTGCCCTGGAAGACCCGGCGCTGCTGGGCCAGATCCAGGAGTTCGACGAGATGACCACCAACCACATCCAGCCGATTTTTCCGCAGCTGGTGGTGCAGCAGATCCACAACACGCTGGTGGCGCGCCAGCTGCTGCCCAAGGGGCCGAGCAACTTCGAGCTGGTGTTCCATTTCTTTGGCTATGCCGACGACACCCCCGAGATGCGCGAGCTGCGCATGCTGCAGGCCAACCTTGTCGGCCCGGCTGGTTACATCTCGATGGAAGACACCGAGGCCACCGAGCTGGTGCAGCGCGGCACGGTGCGCGATGGCGACAAGCATTCCTACATTGCCATGGCCCGCGAAGCCCCGGAGCAGATGGATACGGTCATTACCGAGAACCTGATCCGCCGCTTCTGGGTCGGCTACCAGAAGCTGATGTCGTACTGAGCGCGTATTGAGCCCGTATTGAGTCTTTAGGAACCACCATGAACACACAAGAACGCCTCCAGCTCTGGACCGAACTGCTCGAACTGCAACACCGTTACGTCAGCGTGCTGGACAACAACCGCCTGGAGGAATGGCCAGGTTTCTTTGTGGAAGACTGCCGTTACGAAATCATCCCCAAGGAAAACTTCGATGCGGGCTTCCCCGTGCCGATCGTGTACTGCCGCAACGCGGGCATGCTGCGCGACCGTGTGCTGTCGCTGCGCAATGCCAACATCTACGAAGACCACACCTACCGCCACGCCACCTCGGGTCTGGTGATCAAAAAGTTTGAGGATGGCGTGGTCACCACCGAGTCCAGCTACATCGTCGTCATCACCAGCCAAGCTGGTGAATCCAGCGTTTACCAGGCGGGCAACTACCTCGATGAAGTGGTGCAGCTGGACGGCGAATGGCGCTACCGCAGCAAGCGCGTGGTGTACGACACCTTGCGCGTGCCCACCCTGTTGGCCACCCCCATCTGAAAGCGCGGAATATGCAAGCAAACCAAGAGCAAGTCGGCCAAGACAGCGCAGCGGCAACATGGCACGACGTAGGCGAGCCCGATGATTTTCCCGACGGTGCCGTGTGGCCGGTGGTGGCCGATGGACTGGCCGTGGCGGTGTTCCGCCAGGGCGATGCGCTGTTTGCGCTGTACGACCTGTGTACCCATGGTGCGGCCAAATTGTCAGATGGGTACGTGGAAGATGGCTGTGTGGAATGCCCCTTGCATCAGGGTACTTTCGACATCCAGACCGGTGCGCCCTGCAAGGCACCTGCGACCGAAGCGGTGCGGACCTTTCCAGTGCGCGTCGTGGCCGGTCGGGTAGAGGTGGCGGTGGCGGTGGCGGTGTAAAGCCCTGTACTCTCCCCACTGCTTGTTGGCACTTCCCCTTTTTGACTATGCATTTGACCAAGGATTGACCATGACGTGCTCCGCTTCGAGAATTTCCCGCCTGCGCCAGGCGGCTCTGACCCTGGTGGCCTCGGCCTGTGTGCTGGCACCCGCCTGGGCTGCACCGGTGAAGGTCGGTATCGCACTGGACGTGTCCGGTCCGTTTGCCGGTCCGGGTGCAGAAGCCCGTGACGGCTTCAACCTGGCCATCAAGCTGCTGGACGGCAAACTGGGTGGCCAGCCGGTGGAGTTTGTCCAGACCGATATGGCGGGCAGCCCCGACCAGGCCAAACAGTTGGTAGACCGTTTTGTACAGCGCGAAAAAATCGACCTGTTCACTGGCCCTATTGCTTCCAACGTGGCACTGGCCGTGGCCCCCACCCTGTTTGCTGCCAAGGTACCGTATTTGTCGAACAACGCGGGCCCCAGCCAGTTTGCCGGTGCCCAGTGCAGCGCCTTCTTCTTTGGCACGGCCTACCAGAATGACCAGTTCCACGAGGCTGCTGGCAAATTTGCCGATGACCAGAAGTTTGGCCGCATGGTGTTGATCGCCCCCAACTATCCCGCTGGCAAGGACGCGCTGACCGGCTTCAAACGCAAGTACAAGGGCGAGGTGGCCGACGAGATCTACACCAAGCTCGGCCAGATCGACTACGCCACCGAGCTGGCCCAGTTGCGTGCCGCCAAGCCGAAGGCGCTGTACTTCTTTTTGCCCGGAGCCATGGGCATCAACTTCATCAAACAGTTTGTTGGCGCGGGCTTGTCCAAAGACATCACGCTGGTGACCAGCGGCTTCTCGGCCGATGAAGACGTGATTTCGGCTGTGGGCGAGCCGATGCTGGGACTGTTCAACACCTCGCATTGGGCTTACGACTTGGACAACGCGGCCAACAAAGCCTTTGTAGCCGCCTTCCGCAAGGAGTACGGTGGCCGCCTGCCATCGCTTTACGCGGCCCAGGCGTTTGATGTGATTGCCGCAATGGACGCAGCGGTAAAGGCCGTTGGCGGCAATGTGGCCGACCGGGAAGCGTTGTCCAAGGCCTTGGCCAAGGCCCAGTACGCCTCGGTGCGCGGCAGTTTCCGCTATGCCAACAACCATTTCCCGGTAGAGAACTTCTACCTGCGCACCATCGGCAAAAACGCCGAGGGCCGCGTCACCAACAAGACCATCAAGACCCTGCTGGAAAACTATGGCGACAGCTATGCTGCCCAGTGCCCCTTGAAGTAAACCGCCTTTATCCGATGTATCCAGGTTTCCCACGATGAATCCGATTCTGGTTATCGAGCAGTTGCTCAACGGTGCGGGCTATGGGCTCATGCTCTTTTTGATTGCCGCCGGGTTGACGCTGGTGTTCGGCATCATGGATGTCATGAACCTGGCGCATGGCTCGCTGTTCATGGTGGGTGCCTATGTGGCGGCCCAGGTTCATGTGCACAGCGGCTCTTTTGTGGGCGCGGTACTGGTGGCCATGGTGGTGACGGTGTTGGTAGCCGTGCTGCTGGAGCTGACGCTGATGCGCCGCCTCTACGGGCGTGACCACCTGGCCCAGGTGCTGGCCACCTTTGGCGTTATTTTGGTAGCCGACGACCTGGTGAAGATGGTCTGGGGTCCATCGCCGGTAATGGCACCCACACCGCCCATGCTGAGCGGCCCGATCGAGCTGTTTGCCGGTTTGCCGTATCCGTCTTACCGCCTGGTGGTGCTGGCTGCGGGCGTGCTGGTGGCGCTGTTGCTGTATGGGCTGGTGAACCACAGCCGCATGGGCATGCTGGTGCGGGCCGGTGCCTCCGACCGCTGGATGGCCGAGCTGATGGGTGTGCGCGTCAAGCGCGTGTTCAGCGGCGTGTTCGCTCTGGGTGCCGCGCTGGCGGCGCTGGCGGGGGCGCTGATGGGGCCCATCATGGCGGTGCAGGTGGGCATGGGCGAATCCATCCTGATCCCGGCGCTGGTGGTGATTGTGATTGGCGGCATTGGCTCGGTGCGTGGAGCGTTCGTGGCCAGCCTGCTGGTGGGTTTGGTGGACACCATTGGCCGTGCCTTCTTGCCGCTGTTACTGCGCGCCACCTTACCGCCCACGCTGGCGGCCGATGTAGGCCCGCTGTTTTCCGAAGTGGCGATGTACGCCTTGATGGCGGTAGTGCTGAGCTTTCGGCCTGCAGGTTTATTTTCTGCAAAGGCCTGAACGGGTATGACGAACAACCTATCTTTCTCCTGGGCGCGTGCGCTGCTGCCTGCGGTGGTGTTGCTGGTGTTGGCCCTGTTCCCCTGGGTCGCCAGCCAGTTCGGGCTGGACTTCTACATCGGCTTTGTACGGCGCATTCTGGTGTTTGCGCTGGCTGCTGCCAGCCTGAATTTCATCATGGGCTATGGCGGCATGGTGGCGCTGGGGCACGCCGGGTTTCTGGGTGTGGGGGCCTATACCGTCGTAGCTTTGACCGAGGCGGGCGTTACTTCGGCCTGGCTCGTCTGGCTGGCGGCGATGCTGTTTGCCGCGTTGGCGGCGGCGCTGGTCGGGGCGGTGTCGCTGCGCACCAAAGGCGTGTACTTCATCATGATCACGCTGGCGTTTGCGCAGATGCTGTACTTTGTGTTTGTGTCACTGCGCAGCTACGGCGGTGACGACGGCTATACCCTGGCCGTGCGGCCGCTGCTGGGCCTGGGGCTGAACCCTATGGACGAGTCCACCCTGTATTGGGTGGTGCTGGCCATCGTGGCGGTGGCGCTGTGGTGGTTGAACCGTGCCACCGGCTCCCGCTTCGGCGTGGCGCTGGCAGGCATCCGCGACAACGAAACCCGCATGCGGGCGCTGGGCTACCCGGTGTACCGGCTGCAACTGGTGGCTTTCACTGTGGCGGGCGCCATGGCCGGGCTGGCGGGTGCGCTGCTGGTCACGGGCAACAGTTTTGTCAGCCCTTCCTCCATGCACTGGACGCAATCGGCCACCTTGATCGTGATGGTGGTAATTGGCGGGCTGGGGCGGCGCTGGGGCGGGCCGGTGGGGGCGGCGGTATGGCTGGTGTTGGAAGAGGTGCTGAAGCTGAATACCGACTACTGGCACCTGCCGCTGGGCATGCTGTTGATCGCCACCGCCTTGTACGCGCCGAAGGGCTTGGCTGCGCTGCTGGAATGGCGCGCGGGGAGGACCGTATGAGCTTGTTCCAAGTACAAGGCCTGGTGAAGCGCTTCGGCGGTTTGCTGGCCACCGACCATGTGAGCCTGGAGGTGGCCGCAGGCGAAATCCACGCCCTGATCGGCCCCAACGGCGCAGGCAAGACCACCTTGGTGAACCAGATCTCGGGCCTGCTGCAGCCTGATGAGGGCCGGGTGCTTCTGGACGGTGTGGACCTGACGGCGCTGTCCATGCACCGCCGTGTGGCCCTGGGGCTGACGCGCTGCTTCCAGGTGACGCGCATCTTTCCCCAACAGACGGTGCGCGACAACCTGCTGCTGGCGGTGCAGGCCCAGGCGGGCAGCAGCTTTCGCTTCCTGCAGCCGCGTAGCCAGGCACATGGTTTGTTGGATGCAGCCCAGCGTTTGGCCGAACGGGTGGGTTTGCACGACCGCATGGACCGCATTGCCGGAGCCCTGCCGCACGGTGCGCAGCGCGCGCTGGATGTAGCGCTGGCCTTGGCTGCCAGCCCGAAGCTGCTGCTGCTGGACGAGCCCATGGCCGGCATGGGGCCTGACGAATCCGCGCAGATGGTCACGCTGATTTCCACGTTGCGCAAAGACATGGCGGTGCTGCTGATTGAGCACGACATGGATGCGGTGTTCCGCCTGGCGGACCGCATCTCGGTGTTGGTCTACGGCAAGGTGCTGACCGTAGGCACGCCCGAGCAGATCCGCAACAACCCCGAAGTCCAGGCGGTCTATCTGGGCACTGAAACTCTGGAGTCCTGAGATGGCCACCCTTGACGCGCTATTGCATTGCCGTGCCATCGAAGCAGGCTACGGTGCCAGCCAGGTGCTGTTTGGCATCGACCTGCAAATAAAGGCGGGCGAAGTGGTGTCGCTGCTGGGCCGTAACGGCATGGGCAAGAGCACCACCATCAAGACCATCGTCGGGGCGCTGAAGCCCATCGCAGGCGACATCCAGTTTGCCGGTCAGTCGGTGCGTGGTCTGAAAGCAGATGCGATTGCACGGCTCGGCCTGGCCATCGTGCCCGAGGGGCGGCATGTGTTTCCCAACCTCACGGTGCGCGAGCATTTATTGGCTTTTGCCGATAACCGCAACGGTCTGCGCGACAGCTGGACTCTGGAGCGCATCTACGCCACTTTTCCCCGGCTGAAAGAGCGCGAGAACAACCTGGGCAACCAGCTATCCGGCGGCGAGCAGCAAATGCTGGCCATTGGCCGCGCGCTGTCCACCAATCCGCGCCTGTTGATCCTGGACGAGGCCACCGAAGGCCTGGCTCCCGTGATCCGCGAGGAAATCTGGCGCTGCCTGGCCACGCTGAAGGCGGCTGGGCAGACCATTCTGGTGGTTGATAAATACGTGCACCGCCTGGTCGGCCTGGCGGACCGCCATGCCATTCTGGAGCGCGGGCGCGTGGTGTGGCAGGGCGACTCGGCTGCACTCAATGCCGACCGCAGCCTCTGGTCCCGCTACCTCACTGTGTAACCAAGCTTTTTAAGGTCCAACCCATGCTGGATATTGCCGAAGACCGGCCGGTCGCAGCCGCGCTGCGCACCCATGCCATCACCTTGTTCCCCAGCGGGAGCTGTTTCAACGCCCAGGAGGGCGAAAGCCTGCTGGATGCAGCGGCCCGTGCGGGCCTGCTATTGCCGCACCAATGCAAAACCGGTACCTGTGGAGCTTGCAAATCCCGCGTTGTCAGCGGCGACACCCAGAGGTTGCTGCCCGATGCCCCCGCGCTCAGCCCGGAAGAGGCCGCGCAAGGCTTGCGCCTGCTGTGCTGCACCAGTGCCACTAGCGCTGTGCAGGTGGAATGTGCCGAGATTCCGCATATCCCCGGTATCGAGGTGCGCAAGCTGCCGGTGCGCGTGGCCGCGATGGACCGGCTGGCCTCCGACGTGGTGCGCATACAGTTGCAGCCGCCCGCAGGCCAACATCTGCACTATGCCTGCGGCCAGTACGTCAACGTGCTGCTACCCGGCAATCGGCGGCGCAGCTACTCGCTGGCCACGCCACCCGGCGCAGACACGCTGGAGCTGCACATCCGCCACCTCCCCGGCGGCTTGTTCACCGGCCAGGTGTTCGGCAAGCTCAAAGCCCGTGACGTGCTGCGCATCGAAGGCCCCTTCGGCACCTTTGGTATGCACACACCCAGCGATGCACCGGCGATTCTGCTGGCCAGTGGCACCGGTTTTGCGCCTATCAAGGCCCTGGTGGAGCAGCTCATAGCCACTGGCAGCCAGCGCCGCCTCCACCTGTACTGGGGCGGACGCACGCGCCAGGATTTGTATCTGCACACCCTGTGCGAACAGTGGCAGCAGGCGCTGGCAGGCCGATTGCACTATGTGCCGGTGCTGTCCGATGCCACTGCAGCCGATGGCTGGGCTGGCCGTACCGGCTTTGTGCACCAGGCCGTGATGCAGGACCACCCGGATCTGTCGGGCCACGAGGTCTATGCCTGCGGCGCACCGCCCATGGTCGAAGCGGCCCGGCGCGACTTCGCCGTACAGTGCGGCATGCGCCCCACGGCCTTTTTTGCCGATGCTTTTGTAGCCCAACCCAATTGAGACACCATGACCTCTGTTCCCGCTGACGTGCAGACTTATTACGACCGCCAGTACAACGCCCGTTTGTCCGTCCAGGATGTGGGCCTGGTGCTGGCGCAATACCGTGCGCAGAGCGCGCCGGTGCTGGCCTGGCCCCAGCGCGTAGCCAATCAGCGGTATGGAGACAGCCCCACCGAGCTGCTGGACATTTACCCGGCCAAGGTGCCCAACGCCCCGGTCTTCGTCTTTATCCACGGCGGCTACTGGCGCGCCCTGACCAAGGAAGACTCGGCCTGCGTGGTGCCCGCGCTGCATGCGGCCGGGATCACCGTGGTGGTGGTTGATTACGACCTGATGCCCACCGCCTCGCTGGACCACATCGTGGACCAGGTGCGCAAGGCCACCGCCTGGGTGTTCCACCATATTGCGCGTTACGGCGGTGACCCGCAGCGCATCCATGTCTCGGGCAGTTCGGCGGGCGGCCATCTGGCAGGCATGCTGGTCACGGGTGCCTGGCATGCCGACTACCAGGTGCCGAAAAAGGTGGTGAAGGGGGCTGTGCTGCTCAGCGGCTTGTTCGACCTGCAGCCGCTGACGGTTTTGCTGCCCAACACCTGGATGCAAATGGACGAAGCCTGTGCCGTACGCAACAGCCCGCGCTTTGCCATTCCCCCGGCAGGGTCTGCGCAGGCCGGCAAAATTTTGGTCTGCTGCGGCGAGTATGAAAGCACCGAGTTCAAGCGCCAGTCCACCGACTTTTTGGCCGCCTGGAAGGCCCGCTGCCTGCCCGGCGACTGGGTGGACACGCCCGGCACCAACCACTTCGACATCGTGTTGACACTGGCCGA
This sequence comes from Rhodoferax sp. RT5P35, assembly GCF_056521385.1. Taxonomy (NCBI): domain Bacteria; kingdom Pseudomonadati; phylum Pseudomonadota; class Betaproteobacteria; order Burkholderiales; family Comamonadaceae; genus Rhodoferax; species Rhodoferax sp. RT5P35. The sequence goes on from NZ_JBWMAX010000013.1 coordinate 16,213, forward strand.
CAGCAGCTCGCCCTTGTTTGCGGCGACCCTGCAACTGCTGCAGGGTTGATTGCTATTAATTTAATAGCTACTGGCGTAGGTAGATTACGCGCTTAAGGCACTTTTTCGCACGGTCGGTACGATCTTGGTGGTGGATGAAATGCTGTTTGCTTCACCCACACCACCGAGACTCCGTGGATGCTGCCCGGCGTGGCACCTACCGGTCGGCGGGGCGAAATTCCGGTGCTGGCGGTGGTCAAGTTCCGCGGCGACAAGCTCTTCCATGGGCACATTTACTGGACCCAGGCCAGCGTGCTGGTGCAGATTGGTCTGCTGGACCCCAAGGGGCTGCCGGTAGCGGGGGTAGAGACGGGGCCGAAGCTGCTGGATGAAAACCTGCCGTCGAACGGTTTAATGCCGCTTTAGTCTGGCCGGGCGGACGCCTTGTGCGCCAGAGCCTTGAGCACAAGACCTTGAAGCTACACGTATTGCTGACCGTATTCCTTCCTCAAAATGGAGGGCATAAAGGCGGTGTGCGGTGGCTGTAAAGTGTTTTTCCCAGTACTCTTTTTAAGTTCCGTTCCAACTGCATATTTTTGTATTCGAACGGTCTTGGAGAACCATACAAGGGGAATTGCATGCAAGCCATTCAGTCACTGTGCCATCCAAGCGCTGTGCGGTGCGGCCTTTGGACGGTAGCCGCTGCGGCACTGCTCACCGGTTGTTTGCCCACAGAATACGCCGCCACCATCCGCACCACGTCCTATGGCGTGCCGCACATTGTGGCGGACAGTTTTACCGGCGCGGGCTATGGCTATGGTTATGCATTTGCGCAGCAAAATGTGTGCTTGTTTGCAGAGGAACTGGTCACGCTGCACGGTGAGTGGGCCAAATATTTCGGTGCTACCGGCGGTTACCTGGGCCCATTGGGCACCGTGTTTGGCAACCTCGACTCCGACTTTTTCTACAAACTGGTGCTCGGCCCCGCCCAGGCAGCCCGGTTCAAGGCGGGCTCCGGTCGAGACACCCACGCATTGGCCGATGGTTTTGCCACGGGCTACAACCGTTATCTGACCGATACCGGGCTGGCCAAGCTGCCTGTCGCCTGCAGGGGCAAGCCCTGGGTCCAACCGATGACCGAAGACGATGCCTATTTGCGGTTTTCACAAGTGGCCATGACCGGTAGCGCGATGGCTTTTATCGGGGCCATAGGCAGTGCCGTGCCACCGATTGCGCCTGTCGCAAAAGCTGCCCCGGTCACCGACTTTGTCCATTCTCCGGTGCTGATGGCGTTTGAGCGCGTGCGCGACCACACCATTGGCTCCAACGGTCTGGGTTTGGGGCGCGATGCTACGCAAACCGGCAAGGGCTTGTTGCTGGGCAACCCGCATTTCCCGTGGTGGGGGGCTTTGCGGCTGAACCAGGTGCACATCACCGTGCCCAGTGAAAACTACGACGTGATGGGCGCAACGCTCTTGGGTGCGCCGGTGCCGTTGATCGGTTTTAACGACACCGTCGCCTGGACCCACACCTTTTCGACCGACAGCCGCTTCACGCTGCGCTACCTGGCGATCGACCCCGGTAATCCCACGCGCTATCTGAAAGACGGTAAATCCATCGCCATGCAGGCCGTGCCCTTGACGGTTTCGGCTCTGGGCGCAGACGGCAAGCAGGTCCAGATCCAGCGCACCCTGTACACCACCGAATATGGCCCCATGCTGAAGGACAGCAGCTTTGCCTGGACCACCGGCAGTGCGTATGCGTTTCAATATGCCAACGTGCGCAACTACCAACTCATCGACCAGGTGGTCTTGAACGGCAAGTCCACCAGCGTGGAGGGCCTGCGCCAGTCCTTGGCCACTTACAACGCGATGCCCTGGGTCAACACCATTGCCGCCGACAAAGCCGGAGACACCCTGTACGCCAATTACTCGGTTGCCGCCAATGTGCCCGACGCGCAATTGGCCGCCTGCGTGCCCCCACCGTTCCAACCATTGATGGCACGTACCGGCGTGGTGGTGATGGCCGGTACCACGGCGGCCTGCGACTGGTCAGGCAGCATTGCAGCGGCTGGACGGCCCTGGGTGAAGCGCCCGGACTACGCCATGAATTCCAACGATAGCCATTGGTGGCCTGGTTTGAACACTTTTTTGACCGGTTTTGCAAAGATCATCGCCACCGGGCCAAATGCCGAAGCGATGCCGCAAAACAACCGCACCCGTACCGGCCACGCCATGGTGCGTGACCGCCTGGCAGGTACCGACGGGCAGGGCGGCTACCGCTTCACGATGGCCAATCTGCAGCAGCTCTACCTGAAGAGCCGCTTCTTCAAGGCCGAAAAATGGTTGCCTGGCTTTGTGTCGGGTTGCCTGGCCAGCACCAGTGCGACACCGGCCGCCCTGGATGCCTGTGGCGTGCTGCAGGACTGGAACACGGCCTACACGCCAGCCAGCCAGGGCGCGGTGTTGTTCTACGAGCTGTATGCTGCGCTGGGCGAGCTCAACGATGCGTCCTGGTGGAGCGTGCCATTCAACCCGGCCGACCCGCAAGAAACCCCCAGCGGCACAGCCAACCTGGCTGCAGGCATGGCGCAACTGGAGGCGCTGGTGGCCAGCCCGCAGTTTGACAACCCCGCCAAGCGCCGTGTACGCCCCCAGGATGTTCAAGTGGTCCAGCGCGCCGAAGGAGTGCTGTCACTACCAGGTAGCCGCGCAACCTTCAACAACTGGCGTGGTGTCAAAACCCAGGTCGCCCCCGGAAGCTTTATCTATACGGCCGACCCCATTACCAATGCCGGCGCGTATGGCAACAGCTATATCCAGTTTGTCACCTGGGACCACGCCGGGCCGGTGGCCGAGGGCATCCTGACCTACAGCCAGTCGTCTGATCCAGCCAACCCGCACTTCAGCGACCAAACCCGCAAATACGCGGCGGGCGAGTGGGTCAAGCTGCCCTATACCGAGCGGCAAATCAAGGCCGATGCCCATTTCACCGAGCGCACATTGTTCGAACTGCCCGTGCTACATAAATAATAGCTATAGGCGCATGTTTTATATGCGCTTGAGGCCTATTTCTTCATATTTTTAAGAGCCAAGGCCGCCTGTTGCACCAAGGCGGGCCCCTGGTAGATCAGCCCGGTGTAGATCTGCACCACGTTGGCCCCGGCTTCGACTTTTGCCACAGCATCTGCTGCGCCCAGGATGCCGCCGACACCGATGATGGGGTAGGCGGGGCCCAGGGCAGTGCGCAGTTGGCGGATCACACGGTTGCTGGCATCCAACACCGGAGCCCCGCTCAGGCCACCGGCTTCTTCACCATGCTGCATACCCTTGACTGCGTCACGGGCCAGGGTGGTGTTGGTGGCCACCACCCCGTCCATACCGTGGCGCAGCAGGGTGGCGGCGATCACGGCGATCTGGGCTGCATCCAGGTCGGGTGCAATTTTTACAAAAATCGGCACCTGCTTGTCGTGCTGCACCGCCAGTACGGCGCGGCGTGCGGCCACGGCCCCCAGAAGGCCGTCCAGCGCCTCGTCGCTTTGCAGGGCGCGCAGGTTCTTGGTGTTGGGGCTGGAGATGTTGACCGTGACGTAATCGGCATGCGGGTACACGCCATCCAGCGCCAGCAGGTAGTCGTCGGTGGCGCGCTCGATGGGGGTGGCCGCATTTTTGCCAATGTTCAGGCCCAGCAGCATCGGCTGGCCTTGCGCCTTGCGGCGGAACTGCGCCCGCTGCACATTGGCCACAAAAGCCGCCAGGCCGCCGTTGTTGAAGCCTAGCCGGTTGATCAGCGCCTGCGCCGCAGGCAGGCGGAACATGCGGGGTTGCGGGTTGCCGGGCTGTGCCAATGGCGTGACCGTGCCTACCTCCACAAAACCAAAGCCCATGGCCCCCAATCCGTCGATGCAGCGCGCGTTCTTGTCCAGCCCCGCCGCCAGGCCCACGCGGTTGGGAAACTGCAGGCCCGCTAACGTGATGGGGTCGCTAACCCGCGTTTGGCGGTACAGGCATTCCAGCGGCGTGCCCTGGGTGCGGGCGATAGCGTTCAAGGTGAGGTCATGGGCTGCCTCGGGGTCCATGCCAAATAGAAACGGACGGGCCAGGGCGTAGGGGATAAAGGGCATTGGATAATTGGAGTTTTTTCTACTTAAGCTTGGATTTTCCCAGATGACCAACCTCATTCCCGCACTCACCCAAGACGAACTCAAAACCCTGGTCGGCCACGCTGCGCTGCGCTACGTGGTGCCTGGCGAAATTGTGGGTGTGGGCACGGGCTCTACCGTCAACAAGTTCATCGACGCATTGGCCACCATCAAAGACCAGGTCAAGGGCGCAGTGTCGAGCTCCGAGGCCAGCACGGCGCGGCTGCAGGCCTTGGGCATTCCCGTGTTTGATGCCAACGCTGTGGGCGAGCTGGCGGTGTATATCGACGGCGCGGACGAGATCGACCACCAGGGCTACATGGTCAAGGGTGGCGGCGCGGCGCTGACCCGCGAAAAGATTGTGGCCGCCCAGTCGCGCCAGTTTGTCTGCATTGCAGACGAGAGCAAGCTGGTGCAGACGCTGGGCCAATTCCCGCTGCCGGTGGAGGTGATTCCCATGGCCACCAACCGAGTCACACGCCAGTTCGCTGCGCTGGGCGGTGCGGCCACCCTGCGCCAAAAAGACGGCAAGCCTTTGGTCACCGACAACGGCCAACACATTCTGGACGTGACCGGCCTGCAGATCAGCGACCCGCTGGCGTTCGAGTCGCAAGTGAACCAATGGCCCGGCGTGGTGTGCGTGGGCGTGTTTGCCCACCAGAAGGCCAGCGTGTGCTTGCTGGGCACAGCCCAGGGCGTAAAGACCTTGGCGTTAGTGTGAGTCGACCGCTGGCCGTGTATCGCCCGGGCTAGGGGCGAGGCCCAGCGCGTTGGCCAAGGCGACATCCCAACGGTTGCGGGTGAGCTTCAAGAAGCCGTCGGCGGTGGGGTGGATTTCATCCATCCAATCACCCGACGGGGCTGTGGAGCCAGCTGCTGCCAGCGTCAACAGGCCTCTTTGGTCCACCACATATACGTTGTTCAGGGTTGCAATTTTTGTGACCAGTAGCTGGTTCAACTTGTCGATAACCGATTGGGTGACTGCCAGCATTTGCGCATCGCTTAAACCCGCAGCATGCATATTGGGGTAGAGCCACGGACCCGCAACCTTGAGTGCACCGCCGAAAATGGCCCCTTTTACCGGGCGGGGTTGCAGGTAATCGTAGCCGTTGACAAAAATCGGTGCTGCTTTGGTTCTAGCCCGGGGGCTGACATCACGCAGGGCCACAAAAGCCTGGATGTTGCCGACCACACCGTCAAAAAAGTCATCGGCATCCGGTGTTTCCAACAGGTCCAGTTGGGCTTGTAACGCAGGGCCGACAGGCAGGCCTTTGGCTTTGGCTTCGGCTTTATGGCCATACAACTCAGCAAAAAGGTTTTTCAGATCGTTACCACCGCCTGAGTACAGGATGGCATCAAAGTCAAACAGCTTGAACATGGCCTTGGTCTGGGTGGCCTGGTGGCCCCGCACCATATCGGCGGCAATGTCGCCAATATGGGACACATCCACAACCCCGGCGAACACGGGCAGACGCAGGGCATCGAGCAGGTTGGTACCTTCATAGCCGATAGGGGTGAACTTGTCGAACCAGGAGTCGCCTTCTGCGTACAGAAGCCGTTCAAAAGGGTAGGTGTTGGTGGCTGCAATCACCTGTTGCACATCACCGCCGACCGTGTCTATCCGGTGTATCGGACGCCAATACGGCTTGTGGTCGGGTGTGTAGCAGTTAGCGCTGAGCGTAAGCGCGTTTTGTGCGGTGATGGCTGGCATGCAAGTCTCCTGACCCCATAGGGTGTGCGCGCAGGCAGAACATTCAGCCGATCCGAAGTTCCGAGCACCCACACAGCTTAGGCCGAAGGCGTGTCTGCGGCATCCTCTAAACAGGTGACATGCGGGCGATACAGGAGCGATCTACAGGCCGTGCAAATAGAGCAAGCCCTGTTGCTATTCAGATAAAAATTGGCATTTAGCGCATGCTGTATATGCGCTTATAGCTACATATTCAGTAGCAAAATGGCAGATGCTGCGTTGCTAAAACTGGATGCCGGTGGGACTGCGGTTAGGTGCCGTTGGCGCAGGCGCTGTATCGGCAGCGGGGGCAGCGGGCTTGGCGGGTTCAGCTGCCGGTTTGCTGGCTACCAATGGCCGGGGGGCTGGGGGTTTGTAGCTGGCGGGCAGCACCGAGGCTTTGGGGTAGGCAGCAGCATCCAGGTACTGTGCCCACTCGACATCCGCAAAGCCCTTGAGCTGCTGGCTGCCAATGCTGCCAAAAGGCAGCGTAGTGTCGCCGCTGATGCTTTGCAGGGCCGCAATATCTTCGTTGCTGTTGACCGTGCGCTCCGTGAACGGCACGCCGCGCGAGGTCAAAAAGTTGCGGGCGCTGGCACAGGGGCTGCAGTTGGCGCTGGTGTACAGCGTGACCGGGTAGCGCTGCACGATTTCTTTGAGTTCGAAGGGGAGTGACGCGTTACTTGCGCTCCCGCCGCTGGCTGCTGCCGTGGTGACTTTGGCTTTGCTGGTGGTGGGCGGGGGCTGGTCGGAGAACGACACCTTGCCGTCCGGCCCGACGATGCGGTACACGGTTTGCGCCTGGGTGCTGGCGGCCAGGGCCAACGCGGCGCAGGCCAGGGCGGTGGTGAACAGGGTTGGGCGCATGGTCGTCATCCTCTTAGATTTTGCGTGATTACATTGCCAGCTACATTGCCAACTATGGCGGCCTAAACGCTACTTTTCAGAGATACCGTGGAACCGGCTTTGCCGGGCCACGGGTATCGCCACCTGCAAGGGGGGGGCGAAAAGCGCTTGCACTGAACCCTGGGGGTGTGCCATCAGCTTGCCATGCCTTGGTGGCGCAAGAGTGCGTCCAGTGTGGGTTCGCGGCCTCGAAAGGCTTTGAACGATTCCATGGCCGGGCGGCTGCCACCGGCTTCCAGAATCGATTCGCGGTATTTGCGGCCCGTTTCAATGCTGGGCAGGCCATCGGACCCGGCAGTTTCTTCGAACGCGGCGTAGGCATCGGCGCTGAGCACCTCGGCCCATTTGTAGCTGTAGTAACCGGCGGCGTAGCCACCCGCAAAGATGTGGCTGAAGGTGTGCACGGTACGGCTGAAGGCCGGCGCCTGCAGCACGGACACCTCGTCGCGAACCTGGCGCAGCAGGGGCATGAAATCAAGGGCGGGGTCGTGTTCGGTGTGCAGCAGCATGTCGAACAGCGAGAACTCGATCTGGCGCAGGGTCTGCAGGCCGCTCTGGAAGTTTTTGGCTTCCGTCATCTTGTCAAACAGCGCGCGGGGCAGAGCAGCGCCGGTGACCACATGCGAGGTCATGTGCTTGAGCACATCCCATTCCCAACAAAAGTTTTCCATGAACTGGCTGGGCAGTTCCACCGCGTCCCATTCCACGCCGCTGATGCCGGACACGTCGCGCTCGTTCACCTGGGTCAGCATGTGGTGCAGGCCGTGGCCGAATTCGTGGAACAGCGTGGTCACGTCGTCGTGGGTGAGCAGCGGCGGTTGGCCGTCTACACCGTCGGCAAAGTTGCACACCAGGTGGGCCACCGGGGTTTGCAATTGGCCGGTGTCGGGGCGCAGCCAGCGGGCGCGCACGTCGTCCATCCAGGCACCGCCGCGCTTGCCGGTGCGGGCGGGTTGGTCGAGGTAGAACTGGCCTACGAGCTGACCGCCGCGTTCGATGCGATAGAACTCCACCGAAGGGTGCCACACGGGCGCGCTGTCTTTGCGGATGGCTACTTCAAACAAGGTTTCGATGATCTTGAACAGGCCGCCCAGCACCTTGGGCGCAGTGAAGTACTGCTTCACCTCTTGCTCGCTGAAGGCATAGCGTGCTTCCTTGAGCTTTTCGCCGATGAAAGACCAGTCCCAGGGCTGCGGGTCGGCCAGGGCCAGGTGCTCTGCCGCAAAGGCGCGCAGGTCGGCCACGTCTTTCAGGGCATAGGGTTTGGCGCGTACGGCCAGGTCGCGCAGGAAGCGGGTTACCTCCAGAGGTGATTTCGCCATCTTGGGCACCACCGAGACTTCGCCAAAGTTGGCGTAACCCAGCAGCTGGGCTTCCTCCAGTCGCAGCGCCAGGATCTCGGCAATGATGGCCGAGTTGTCGAACTGGGTGGCATCGCCTTCGGCCTGGTCGGAGGCGCGGGTCACGTAGGCGCGGTACAGGCGCTCGCGCAGCGCGCTGGAGGTGGCGAACTGCATCACCGGCAGGTAGCAGGGCATCTTCAGGGTGAGCTTGTAGCCTTCTTTGCCCTCGGCCTTGGCGGCAGCCAGGGCGGTTTGCTGCACGTCGGCGGGTACGCCATCCAGCTCGTCGGCCGCGGCGTAGTAGGCAAAGGCATCGGTGGCATCCAGCGCGTTTTCGCTGAACTTCTGGCTGATCTCGGCCTGGCGCTCCTGGATGCGGGCGAAGCGCTCTTTGGCCGCACCCACCAGATCGGCACCGCTGAGCACGAAGTTGCGCATGGCGTTGGTGTGTGCTTGGCGCTGCTCGGGGTTCAGGCTGGCGGTGTCCACGGCCTTGTACTTGGCGTACAGGCGCTCGTCGGCACCCAGGCGGGTCCAGAACTCGGTGACGCGGGGCAGAGCCTCGTTGTAGGCTGCCCGCAGGGCCGGGGTGTCTGCCACGCTGTTGAGGTGGCTTACCGCGCCCCAGGCACGGCCCAGTTGCTCGGCACTCACGTCCAGGGCCTTGGAGATGGCCTTCCACTGCGCGGGGAAATCGGGCTGGGTGACGGTTTCCAGCGCGGCATTGGCCTGGGCCAGCAGGCTGTCCATCGCGGGGCCTACGTGCTCCGGCTGGATCTGGTCAAACAGGGGCAGGTCACCAAAATTTAACAAGGGGTTATCGAGCAGTGGATTGGTCATGGTGGTGATATGGCGTTGGGCTCGTGGGATTCAAGGTGCAACAGATCGTTCCGCAGCTTCCAGGGTATTGACCAGCAGCATGGTGATAGTCATTGGGCCGACCCCGCCGGGCACCGGGGTGATGTAGCTGGCGACCTCTTTGATGCCGTCAAAGTCTACGTCGCCGCAGAGTTTGCCGTCGGGCGTGCGGTTCATGCCCACGTCGAGCACCACGGCACCGGGCTTGACCATGTCGGCGGTCAGCACGTTGCGCTTGCCCACTGCGGCCACAATCACGTCGGCCTGCAGGGTCATGGCTTTCAGGTCTGCGGTGGCGCTGTGGCACACGGTGACGGTAGCGTTCTTTTGCAGCAGCAGCAGGGCCATGGGCTTGCCGACGATATTGCTGCGGCCGATCACCACGGCGTGCTTGCCGCGCAGGTCATAGCCGATGCTCTCCAGCATCTTCATGCAGCCGTAGGGCGTGCAGGGAAGGAAGGCCGAGGTGCCAGTCATCAGCGCACCGGCGCTGGCAATGTGGAAGCCATCCACGTCTTTCAGCGGGGCGATGGCCTCGATGACTTTTTGCGCATCGATGTGCGCGGGCAGTGGCAACTGCACCAGAATGCCGTGGATGGCCGGGTCGGTGTTCAGAAACCTGATGCGCTTGAGCAGTTCGGCCTCCGATAGGTCGGCCGGATATTGCTCCAGCACCGAGTGCAGGCCCGCGTCGGCGCAGGCCTTGACCTTGTTGCGCACGTAGACCTGGCTGGCCGGGTTTTCGCCCACCAAGATGACGGCCAGGCCAGGGGTGATGCCGTGGGCCTTCAGGTTGGCGGCGCGTGCGGCGACGTCCAGGCGCAGGGTGCGGGAGAGGGCGATGCCATCGATCAGTTCAGCGGTCATGGTTTCAAAATATCAAGTAAAAACGCCCGCTGATGCTTATCAAACGGGCGTAGGGTGCTACAAATTCAGTAGCGTCAGGTTTTCGGAGCGATCTGTCCCAGGGCAATCTTCAGCAGGTCGGCCACGGTGTTGGCATTGAGCTTTTCCATGATGTTGGCGCGGTGCGCTTCCACCGTCTTGATGCTGATGCCCAGGTCGTCGGCGATCTGCTTGTTCAGGCGACCAGCGACGATGCGCTCCAGCACCTGGCTTTCGCGCGAGGTCAGCTTGGACAGCAGCGCGCCGCGGCTGGCGGCTTGCTGGTGGTCGGTGAAGGCTTCTTTGGCGTGCTCCAGCATGCGTTCGACCAGGCCGACCAGTTCGTCTTCTTTAAAAGGCTTCTGGATGAAATCCATGGCACCTTTTTTCATGGTGTCCACCGCCATGGGCACGTCACCGTGGCCGGTGATGAAGACGATGGGCAAGGGCGATTTGCGTTCGATCAAACGGTCTTGCAGCTCCAGGCCGGTCATGCCGCCCATGCGGATGTCGACGATCAGGCAGGCCACCTCACGGGCATCGAAGCGGCTTAAAAAGGACTCGGCCGAATCGAAGCAACGAACCCGGTAGTCCTTGCCTTCGAGCAGCCATTGCAACGAGTCGCGGACGGCTTCGTCGTCATCGACCACGTACACAGTACCTTTTTTGGGGATCAAACTCATGCAGTCACTCCGGGGGTTAACGTAAAAGTTCGGGGGTGTTTGCTGGGCCACTCTGTGCACTATTTTGCGTGACAAAGGTTTGCGCCAACGGTATCCAGAATGAAAAACGGCACCCTGTGCCTTCATTTCCATTGTAGAGGTTCTCTGCCTGCATCCGGCCCAGGTGGGACTCGACGATGGTGCGGCACAAATTGAGGCCAATGCCCATGCCTTCGGCCTTGGTCGAGAAGAAGGCTTCGAACAGCCGTTCCTTCACTTCGGGGGCCAGTCCGTTGCCGGTGTCGGCCACCGAAAACTCGATCCCGGCCTTGTCGTTCACCGCCTTGGGCACCACCCGCAATTCGATATTGCGGTTGGCCGTGGGGCGCTGCGCCAAATCAATGGCCTCAGCAGCGTTGCGCAGCAGATTCACCAGCACCTGCTCGATCAGAATCGGGTCCACCTGCAGCTGGGGCAGGCGGGCGGCGACGTAATGGCTGAGGCGCACATTGCGGCGGCGCAGCTCGATACCCGCCAGCTCCATGGCCTCGACCACCATGTGTTCTACGTCGGACAGGCTGCGGTTGGGTTCGCTGCGTTTTACAAACGACTGGATGCGCTGGATGATCTGGCCCGCGCGCTGGGCTTGGCGGGCGGTTTTGTCCAGTGCGGCCAGCAGGTCGGCTTCGGCAATGCCAGGGCCTTTGATGCGCGACACCATGCCGTTGCAGTAGTTGCTGATGGCGGCCAGCGGCTGGTTCAGCTCGTGGGCCACGCTGGAGGCCATCTCGCCCATGGTGATCAGGCGGCTGGAGCTTTGGGCGCGCTCGGCCTGGGCGGCAGATTGCTCTTCGGCACGGCGGCGCGGTGTGATGTCGGTGGCAATCACCATCTGCACCAGGCGGGCATCCACCCAGCTCAGGTAGCGGGTGCGCACCTCCAGCCACTTGCCCAGTTCGGGCACAAAGACTTCGGTACTTTCAGACTGGGTATCGGTCAGGCTGTCGGTGGGCAGGCCGACAAACGCATCCACATCATCGTCCATGGCTTCGTCGCTGGCCGGGATGCTGGGCACACCGGCTTCGGCTACCAGTTTTTCATGGCCTTCGGTTTGCACGCCAAACCAGAGGCGGTATAGCTTGTTGGCAAACAGCAGTTCGTGGCTGTTGATGGGTGCTACAGAAACAGAAGCATCGAGCGCTTCCAGCACCTTGGTGAACCGCTCATACGATGCAGATAACTGCTCGCGCACGCGGTTCGGCTCGGTGATGTCGGTCATTGAGGTCATCCAGCCGGTTTGCTTGCCTACCGCGTCGATCAGCGGTGCCACATACATCCGCCCATCAAACACGCTACCGTCGCGCCGTTTCACCCGCACCTGGAAGCCGCCGGGCGGGGTGCGGCCATTGAGCTCGTCTTCCAGCCGGGCCACCAGGTAATCGCGGTCTTCTTCGGGCCAGTGCACAAACGGTGCGGTGTGGCCCACCAGGGCGGATTCGCTCCAGCCGGTCATACGGCAAAACGCGGTGTTGACGTAGGTAATGCGGCCTTGCATATCCAGCGCGCGCATGCCGGTCAGCATCGAGCTTTCCATGGCGCGGCGGAAGTTGGTCTCTGACACCAGGGCCTGCTGGGCCTGCAGGCGGCGGCGGGTGTGCTTCCAGTTGCCGATCAGCATCCAGGCGGTCAAGATGCTCAAGGCCCCCACCAGCCAAAACAGGCCGCTGCCGATCACGCCCTGCGAGGTGCGGTAGGCCTGGGCCCGCAGCACCAGGCCGTTGCCCACCGGAGACACCGACACTTCATAGGGTTCCGATTGGCTGGACCAGGGCAGCAGCCGGGCGCCCACCATATGGATAGGCGCTGCGTTGCCCGCCAGCACCTGGCCGTTGCCGTTGAGCAGGGCCACTGCGTACTTGGCCAGCACCTCGGCGGGCACGCCATAGCGCAGCAGGCTCTCGTTGGAGTATTCGGCCAGCAACACGCCCGCAAAGTGGCCGCGGTCGGACAGCGGAATGTGCAGTTGCAGCAGAGCCACGCTGTCGGGTGTACCCGCGGGCTGGGCGTATACCGGCTGCTGCAGGTCGCGCGCCAGGCTGAAGGTGCTTTCGGTGTCGCCACCGGGCCGGAGCAGGGTGTCCACCGCGCGCACCTGGGGCGTGGGCAGGCTGGGCGCGGCGTAGCTGGCTTTGATACGACGGCGCTCGTCGATCCAGCTGACGGACTGTAGATCGGGGTGTTGCGCCACCAGCGACTCGGCGCGGCTGATGAATTCTTCGGCATCCACCTCTTCGTTGGAGATGTCGCGGCCAATGCGCATCAATTGCTCTTGGCGCTCCAGCAGGCGCAGGCGGATCTGCTGTTGGGTGTACTCCACATCGCGCTTCACCGCTTCCTGTTCGCGGTCAATTTCTTCGAGCCGCAGATACATGAAAGACGAGCCAATGGCGGCCAGAAACATCAGCACCGCAATCAGCGGTGCCAGCATGGCAAAACGGTCTTGCCGGTGTGGTGTTTGGCGGCCCCACCAACGCTTCCACCAGCGTGCGGGCGCCAGTGCCGCGGGCATTTGAGAAGAGGATGAGGGGCGCTGGGGCATGGGTGAAGTGTAGGGGACTGACCGCTTAGAACCCAAAGGCACAAAAAACTATGCGTGTTTTTACGCAGTTTAAAGCGCTTTTAAACCACATTATGAAATCAGTATCCATATATTGAAAATTGCAAACTTTTATGCAAAAATAGACTAGCCGCCTTAAAAAGCCGTGCCAAACCATCAAAATACCGCTACCCAACCTAGGAGACAAAGCATGTCAGCTGTACCCGAAAGCCTGTCAGGAGCTGCGCAAACCGACGCAGACAGCCAGGAAACCCGCGAGTGGATGGACGCGCTGTCCGCCGTTATCGAAAGCGAAGGCCCGGATCGTGCCCACTTTCTCCTGGAGCAGTTGCTGGAACATGCGCGACAAAACAGCATTGACATGCCTTTCTCGGCCAACACTGGCTACGTCAACACCATCCCCGCCGAGCAAGAGGTGCGTTGCCCCGGCAACATCGAGATCGAAGAACGCTTGCGTGCCTACATGCGCTGGAACGCCATGGCCATGGTCGTCAAGGCGAACCGCCACCATCCCGTAGACGGCGGTGATCTGGGCGGCCACATCGGCTCGTTTGCTTCCCTGGCCCATATGTTTGGCGCTGGCTTTAACCATTTCTGGCATGCCGAAAACGAAAACCACGGGGGCGACTGCCTGTACATCCAGGGCCATGTGTCCCCTGGCGTGTATGCCCGTGCCTACCTGGAAGGCCGCCTTTCTGAGGAGCAGTTGCTCAACTTCCGCCAGGAAGTGGACGGCAAGGGCCTGTCCAGCTATCCGCATCCCAAGCTGATGCCCAATTTCTGGCAGTTCCCCACCGTCTCCATGGGCCTGGGCCCGCTGATGGCCATCTACCAGGCCCGGTTCCTCAAGTATTTACATGCCCGTGGCATCGCCGACACCGCCAACCGCAAGGTCTGGGTGTTCTGTGGCGACGGCGAAATGGACGAAGTCGAATCCCTGGGTGCGATCGGCCTGGCCGCGCGCGAAAAGCTCGACAACCTGATCTTTGTCGTCAACTGCAACCTGCAGCGCCTGGACGGCCCGGTGCGCGGCAACGGCAAGATCGTGCAAGAACTGGAAGGCGAATTCCGTGGCTCCGGCTGGAACGTCATCAAGCTGCTGTGGGGCAGCGAGTGGGACCCTCTGCTGGCCCGCGACAAAGACGGCGCTTTGAAGAAGCTGATGATGGACACGCTGGACGGCGATTACCAGGCTTTCAAAGCCAACGACGGCGCCTACGTGCGCAAGCATTTCTTCGGTCGCGACCCGCGCACCCTGGAGATGGTCGCCCACATGACCGACGACGAAATCTTCGCCTTGAAACGTGGCGGCCACGATGCCAAGAAGGTTTACGCGGCCTACCATAAGGCGGTCAACCACAAAGACCAGCCCACCGTGCTGCTGATCAAGACCGTCAAGGGCTTCGGCATGGGCAAGAGCGGCGAAGGCAAGAACAACGTCCACCAGACCAAGAAGCTCACCGACGAAGATATCAAAATCTTCCGCGACCGCTTCAACATCCCGATCCCAGACAGCCAACTGGCCGAGATTCCGTTCTTCAAGCCCGCCGACGACACTCCCGAAATGCAGTATCTGCACGAGCGCCGCAAGGCCCTGGGCGGCTACCTGCCACACCGGCGCGTCAAGGCCGACGAGCAGTTCACCGTGCCCGCGCTGGAGACCTTCAAAACCGTGATGGAAGCCACGCCCGAAGGCCGTGAAATCTCCACCACCCAAGCCTATGTCCGCTTTTTGACCACACTGCTGCGCGACCAGGCCCTGGGCCCCCGCGTGGTGCCCATCCTGGTGGACGAAGCCCGTACCTTTGGGATGGAAGGCCTGTTCCGCCAGATCGGTATTTACAACCCGGCGGGCCAGCAGTACACCCCGGTCGATAAAGACCAGGTCATGTACTACCGCGAAGACAAGGCCGGGCAGATTCTGCAAGAAGGCATCAACGAAGCCGGTGGCATGTCCAGCTGGATCGCTGCGGCCACCAGCTACAGTACCAGCAACCGCATCATGGTGCCGTTCTACGTGTACTACTCGATGTTCGGCTTCCAGCGCATTGGCGATCTGGCCTGGGCTGCGGGCGACATGCAAGCCCGCGGTTTCCTGCTGGGTGGCACCTCGGGGCGTACCACGCTCAACGGCGAAGGCCTGCAGCACGAAGATGGCCACAGCCATATTCTGGCCAACACCATTCCCAACTGCATCAGCTACGACCCCACGTTCGCCCACGAGGTCGGTGTCATCCTGCACCATGGCCTGAAGCGCATGGTCGAAAAGCAGGACAACGTCTACTACTACCTGACCCTGCTGAACGAAAACTACCCCATGCCCGGCCTTACCGCTGGCACGGAGGAGCAAATCATCAAGGGCATGTACCTGTGCCAGCCTGCCGCCAACGGCAAGGGCACCGTGCAACTGCTGGGCTCGGGCACCATCCTGCGCGAATCCATGGCCGCGCAAGAGCTGCTTGAAGCCGACTGGGGCATCGCTGCCAACGTCTGGAGCTGCCCTAGCTTCAACGAGTTGACCCGCGACGGCCAGGATGCCGAGCGCTTCAACCTGCTGCACCCGCTGGAAAAACCCCGTAGCTGCTTCGTGGCCGACCAATTGGCGGGCCACGCCGGTCCGGTCATTGCGTCCACCGACTACATGAAGGCCTACGCCGAGCAGATCCGCCCGTTCATCCCAAAAAACAGCGACGGTACCGGCCGCACTTACAAAGTGCTGGGCACCGACGGTTTTGGCCGCAGCGACTTCCGCAGCAAGCTGCGCGAGCACTTCGAGATCAACCGCCACTACATTGTGGTCGCCACCCTCAAGGCGCTGAGCGAAGACGGCACTGTGCCAGCGGCCAAGGTGGCCGAAGCGATTGCCAAGTACGGTATCCAGGCCGACAAGGTTAATCCGCTGTATGCCTGAGGCCTTGTGGGACAGACCAAGAGTTACACGCAGTGAACTTTGCTCTGTCCTCAACTAGATAGAACCTGCAGGGCCATTCAAGCTGGTCCTGCGCGCAACTTTGGAGACACAAACATGGCATTGATTGAAATTCATGTCCCCGATATTGGGGACTTTGACGAGGTGACCGTCATCGAGCTGATGGTCAAACCCGGCGATACCGTCAAGGCCGACCAGTCGCTGATCACCGTCGAATCCGACAAAGCCTCGATGGAAATCCCATCCAGCAGCGCCGGTGTGGTCAAAGAGATCAAGGTCGCCCTAGGCGACAAGGTCAAGCAGGGCTCTTTGGTGGTGATGCTTGAAGCCGCCGGTGGCGCTGCCGCCGCACCGGCTGCTGCAGTTGAGGCACCAAAAGCGGTTCCTGCCCAGGCAGCACCTGCACCAGCAGCTACAACTCCTGTAGCAGCGCCTGCAGCCGCACTAGTCGCGGCACCGGCGGCTTCCGGCCCGGTCCAGATCTTCGTTCCCGATATTGGCGACTTCAAGGACGTGACCGTCATCGAAGTCATGGTCAAGGTCGGCGACACCATCAAGCAAGAGCAGTCGCTGATCACCGTCGAGAGCGACAAGGCTTCGATGGAAATCCCGTCGTCTTCGGCTGGCGTGCTCAAAGAGCTCAAGGTCAAGATGGGCGACACCGTCAACATCGGCGACCTGCTGGCGATTCTGGAAGGTGTTGCGGCTCCCGCAGAAGCAGCGGCCGCCCCTGCCGCAGCACCTGCTGTGGCCGCTGTCGCTGCCAGCCCTGCACCGGCACCAGCCGCTGCCGCCCCCGCTGCCGCCCCCGCTGCCGCTGCACCCGCGGCCCATAATCCCAACGTCGCCCCCACCGGCGCTCTGCCCCACGCGTCGCCCTCAGTCCGCAAGTTCGCCCGCGAACTCGGCGTGCCCCTGGCCGAAGTCAAGGGTACGGGTCGCAAGGGCCGCATCACCGATGCCGACGTGCAAAGCTTCACCGCTTCGGTTATGTCCGGCGCGGTCAAGACGGCGGCCATGGCGGCAACCCAAGCCAAAGGCCCCGCAGGCGATGGCGGCGGCGGCCTGGGTTTGCTGGCCTGGCCCAAGGTGGACTTTGCCAAGTTCGGCCCGGTTGAGCGCAAGGACATGTCGCGCATCAAGAAGATCAGCGGCGCTAACCTGCACCGCAACTGGGTCATCATTCCGCACGTCACCAACCACGACGACTGCGATATCACCGAACTGGAAGCTTTCCGCGTGCAGATGAACAAGGAAAACGAGAAGGCGGGCATCAAGCTCACCATGCTCGCCTTCATGATCAAAGCCAGCGTGGCCGCGCTCAAGAAGTTCCCCGATTTCAATAGCTCGCTGGACGGTGACCAACTGGTGATGAAGCAGTACTTCAACATTGGCTTTGCAGCAGACACGCCCAACGGCCTGGTCGTCCCGGTCATCAAGGATGCCGACAAAAAGGGTGTGGTCCAGATCAGCACCGAAATGGGCGAACTGGCCAAGAAGGCCCGCGACGGCAAGCTTGGGCCCGCCGACATGAGCGGTGCCTGCTTCACCATCTCCAGCCTGGGCGGCATTGGCGGGCGCTACTTCACGCCCATCATCAACGCCCCGGAAGTCGCCATCATGGGCGTATGCAAGAGCGCGATCGAACCCAAGTGGGACGGCAAGGCGTTTGTGCCCAAGCTGATGCTGCCGCTGTCGCTGAGCTGGGACCACCGGGTGATTGATGGCGCATCGGCTGCCCGCTTCAACGCCTATTTCGGCCAAGTCCTCACCGACTTCCGCCGAGTCTTGTTATGAAACACCCCCAGGCTTCGCGCACTGCGTGTCGCTGCGCCAACCCCCTTGCAGGGGGCAACACCAGCGGTCCGGCAAAGCCGGTCCCGCGGTGTTCTGGACTGTGGCTCGCTTCGCTTGCCTGGGAGATGGCTGCATGACAACGGTGGTCGTCGTTAAGAAAGCCGGTGTGGTGGCGATTGCCGCCGACACGCTGGTGACCTTCGGCGACACCCGCTTGGGCCAACGTTTTGAAGACAACAGCAAAATCTTCAAAATCGACACCCTGGCGGGTCCCAGCTTTGTCGGCATGGCGGGCACCGTGGCGCACTTCCCCGCGCTGCGTCTGGCTATGACCGGTCTGCCGCCCGAGCAGCTTTTGCTGGGCAGCAAAGACGAGGTGTTCACCACCTTCACCAAGCTGCACCCGGTGCTGAAAGAAGCCTTCTTTCTGCAAACCAAGGAAGACGACAACGACCCCTACGAGTCCAGCCAGTTCAGCGTGGTGGTGGCTAATGCCACCGGTATCTACGGCCTGTACAGCTACCGCGAAGTGTTCGAGTTCAAAGAGTTCTGGGGCATTGGCTCGGGCCGCAGCTTCGCGCTGGGCGCTCTGCACGCCACCTGGGGCAGCGCCAAGTCGGCCCGCGATCTGGCGGTGCTGGGCGTGCAGGCGGCCTGCGAATTCGACAAGAACTCTGCCGGGCCGGTCGAGGTTTTTACCGTCAAATTAAAGAAACCGTGACGCATGCAGTCTCTCAGCCACCAGGCTGGGATCTGCGTAAGTTGCAAAAAACAGAGTGGAGATCAAACAAATGGCATCCCTGGAAATCAAAGTCCCTGACATCGGCGATTTCGACGAAGTCACCGTCATCGAGCTGATGGTCAAAGTGGGCGACACCGTCAAACCCGACCAGTCCCTGATCACCGTGGAAAGCGACAAAGCCTCCATGGAAATCCCCAGCAGCGACGGCGGCGTGGTCACCGCGCTGAACGTCAAGCTGGGCGACAAGGTCAAGATGGGCTCCGTTGTGCTGGTGCTCGAAGCTGCCGGTGGCGCTGCGGCGCCCGCTTCTGAGTCAAAACAGGCTCCAGCGCAGGCAGCACCTGCACCTGCAGCTGCGAATGTTGTAGCGGCTACCCCCAGCCCATCCACCCCCGCACCCACTGCCTCCAGCTTTGCCGGTACGGCCGACCTGGAATGCGACGTGCTGGTCCTCGGCGCTGGCCCTGGTGGCTATTCTGCTGCCTTTCGCGCAGCCGATCTGGGCCTGAAAGTCATCTTGGTTGAGCGCTACGCCACACTGGGCGGCGTGTGCCTGAACGTGGGTTGCATCCCCTCCAAAGCCCTGCTGCACGTGGCCGCCGTGATGGACGAAGTCAGCCACCTGGGTGCTTTGGGCATCGAGTTCGGCAAGCCTGAAGTCAGCATCGACAAGCTGCGGGCCCACAAAGACAAGGTCATCAGCAAGCTCACCGGCGGTCTGGCCGCCATGGCCAAGATGCGCAAGGTCACCACCGTGCGCGGTCTGGGCCAGTTCGTCGGCGCCAACCACCTGCAGGTCGAAGAAACCACGGGCGCCCAAGGCCAGGAAAAAACCGGCAAGACGCAAACTATTGCTTTCAAGAAGGCCATCATTGCCGCGGGCAGTCAGGCCGTGCGCCTGCCCTTCATGCCCAATGACCCGCGCGTGGTGGACAGCACCGGCGCGCTGGGACTCAAGGAAGTGCCCAAGCGCATGCTGATTCTGGGCGGCGGCATCATCGGTTTAGAGATGGGTACCGTCTACAGCACCCTGGGTGCACGCTTGGATGTGGTGGAAATGCTCGACGGCCTGATGCAGGGTGCCGACCGCGACCTGGTCAAGATCTGGCAAAAAATGAACGCGCCACGTTTTGACAACATCATGCTCAAGACCAAGACCGTCTCCGCACGCGCTTTGCCCGAAGGCATTGAAGTCACGTTCGCAGCGGCAGAAGAGGGCGGCACCGTCCCCGCGCCCCAGGTCTACGACCTGGTGCTGCAAGCCGTGGGCCGCACGCCCAACGGCAAGAAGATTGCCGCCGACAAGGCCGGTGTGGCCGTGACTGACCGTGGCTTCATCAACGTCGACATCCAGATGCGTACCAACGTGCCGCACATCTTCGCCATCGGCGACATCGTCGGCCAGCCCATGCTGGCCCACAAGGCGGTGCACGAAGCGCATGTGGCCGCAGAAGTCATTGCCGGTGAACTGCAAGGCAACAAAGAGCTGGCCGCCGCCGCCTTCAACGCCCGCGTCATCCCCAGCGTGGCCTACACCGACCCCGAAGTAGCTTGGGTCGGCCTCACCGAAGACCAGGCCAAGGCCCAAGGCATCAAGGTCAAAAAGGGCCTGTTCCCCTGGACCGCCTCTGGCCGCGCCATCGCCAATGGCCGCGACGAAGGTGTCACCAAGCTGCTGTTCGACGACAGCCCCGAGGCCCACGGCCACGGCAAGATCCTCGGCGGCGGCATGGTCGGCACGCATGCAGGCGACATGATCGGCGAGATCGCCCTGGCGATCGAGATGGGCGCGGATGTGGTCGATATCAGTAAGACGATTCACCCGCACCCCACGCTGGGCGAAAGCATCGGCATGGCAGCGGAAGTGGCGCACGGCAGTTGCACGGACTTGCCGCCTGCGAAGAGGTAAGACCTAGTCAAGGTCTTGCAAGAGCCCGGACCGGCAACGGTTCGGGCTTTTTGTCGTATGGCGTTGGCATCCAAGGCCAAGCGTTCACAATCGTGGGTCTTTGCCGATTCTATGACCCACCACAAGGTCTTCAACGGTCTGAAAGAGATGCCCCCATTCGCCCTTCACGCCTAAAACCATGAGCGACATCACCACTTTTCACGCGGATATCAAAAGCATCCTCGAATTGGCGCGCAGCAAGGCGCGTTCGGCGGTAAATGCCGCCATGGTGGAGGCCTATTGGCTGATCGGCCAGAGGATTGTGCAAGAGGAGCAGCAGGGAAACAGTCGGGCTCAATATGGGCAGAGGCTGCTGGAAAATCTGTCTAAAGCGCTGTCGGACAGCTTGGGCAAAGGTTTTTCTTATGCCAATTTGCGTAATTTCCGCCAGTTTTACCTCACCTATCCCGACCAGGAGATTTGCTACACGGTGTGTAGCAAATTGGGTTGGAGCCACAACCGCCTCATCATGCGCGTGGATGAGGCTAATGCCAGGGCCTACTATTTGACAGAAGGTGCAGCACAGCAATGGAGCGTTAGGCAACTGGAGCGCAACATCCAAACCCGCAGCTTTCAGCGCTTGCTGTCTACCCAAGGAGCTGGCACTGAGGGCCGCGCTGCGCCGGGCAATACGCTAGGCGATTTCATCAAAGACCCGTACGTGCTGGAGTTCTTGCAATTGCCGGAGGCGGGGCAGGTCAAGGAAAGTCAGTTGGAGCAGGCCATCATTGATGAGCTTCAAAAATTCCTGCTGGAACTGGGCAAGGGGTTCTCGTTTGTAGCGCGGCAAATGCGCATCAGCACCGAGACTAGCCATTTTTTCGTTGACCTGGTTTTTTACAACTACTTGCTCAAGTGCTTTGTCATCATTGATCTAAAAACGGGCAAGCTCAGCCACCAGGACATTGGCCAAATGGACATGTATGTGCGCATGTTTGATGACCTTAAACGCGGCGAGGATGACAACCCGACTATCGGGATCATCTTGTGTGACAGCAAGGACGAAACCGTCGTCAAATATTCGGTGATCAAAGAGAGTCAGCAACTATTTGCTTCCAAGTACCAGAGAGTGCTTCCCACCGAAGAAGAGCTGATCGCTGAGATCGAACGGGAAAAGCGGTTGATTGCAGGGGTGCAGTAAAGGCCCCAAGCGCCCGGCCCCATAATGGCCGATGACAGACCCCACCCCTCCCCACAAGCGCCGCGTACGTTACGCGGGCACCCATCCCCGCCAGTTTGAAGAAAAATACAAAGAGCTGGACCCCACGCGCCATGCGGCGGAGGTGGACAAGGTCATGCTGCGCGGGCAAACGCCTGCGGGCATGCACCGCTCGATTTGTGTGGACGAAATCCTCGCCATCCTCAAGCCAGTACCGGGCGAAACCGGCGTGGACCTGACCCTGGGTTTTGGTGGCCACACACTGGCAATCCTGCCGCTGGTGCAGCCGGGCGGGCGCATGTTTGGCATGGATGTGGACCCGATCGAGCTGCCCCGCACCACTGCGCGGCTGCGCGCCTTGGGCTTTGGCGACGAGGCCCTGATCGTGCACCGTGCCAACTTCAGCGAACTGGCCACTTTGCTGCCACAGGCGGGCGGTGGTTTCGACTTTGCGCTGGCCGACCTGGGCGTGTCGTCCATGCAAATTGACAACCCGGCACGGGGTTTCAGTTTCCGCGCCGATGGTCCGCTGGACTTGCGCCTGGACCCGACCAGCGGCCAGTCGGCCAGCGAGTTGCTGCTGTGCGTGACCCGCCACCGGCTGCGCGACTTGCTGACGGACAACTCCGACGAGCCTTTTGCCCTGCCGCTGGCCGCCGCCCTGCAAGGCCAGTATCTGGAGACCACCGTGCAGCTCGCCGACCTGGTACGGGCCACGATGGAGCTGGCGTACAAGCGCAGCATGCCTGCCGAAGAGCGCTTGGCCGAGACAAAGAAGGTGCTGCAGCGCACGTTCCAGGCGCTGCGCATCGAGGTGAACGACGAGTTCGGCGTGCTCGATGCCATGTTGCTGAACCTGCCCGCCTGCCTCAAGCCGGGTGGTCGCGTAGCGATTTTGAGCTTTCATTCCGGGGAAGACCGGCGGGTGAAAAAGTGCTTTCAAACCGGCGAACGCAACGGCACCTTCAGCAGCGTGGCCCCCGACCCGATTCGCGCCTCGTATGAGGAGCAGCGTAGCAACCCGCGCTCATCGTCGGCCAAGTTGCGCTGGGCGGTGCGGGCGTTGCACTGAGCCCGTGCCGGTACGAGACGGTAGGTTTGCATCGACACCGGCATGGCCGCTGGGCCGACTTGCTGCTGGCGCCGAAATAACTTTTTGAATTGCTACTGATTTAGTAGCTGTATGTGCAGTTTTTGTAAGGGCCGCGCGGCTTTTTATTGCTTGGAGTTCTCGCGCTGCTACTATGGCGCTCCCCCGGCGCAAAGCTACTACGTCGGACCGGCTGCCAGGGTGGGCATATTTGCCAGTAGGGGCCGGGTGTGCAGTGCCACAGCGGTGCGACAGATGGAAGGCTTCTGATGACAGATTCTGATGTGATCCAGGCGGTATACGCCAAGACGGCCATGGGCCAGCAAGAGGTGTAGACGCGCTCGCTCGGTCTGGTGCCGTCTTTACGGCGGGTGCTGATTCTGGTGGACGGCAAACGCGGTGGCCATGCGCTGGCGGCGCTGATACCGGGTCAAGACATTGTGGCGATCCTGCGCCAGCTGATGGATACGGGCTGCATTGCATCGCAGGCATCGCCATTGCCGGTGTCGCCTGCTGCGTTGGTAGACGAAGCTGCGCAGGAAGACGCTGCAGCCCTGCCACTCGACTTGCCGCCTGCGGACGTACGCAGTCAGCAAGAGCGCGAGAAGGCGCGCCACTTCATGATCAACACCGTTAACTCGGTGTTCGGGCAGAACATGCGCTTGACGTTGCTGGAGTCGATTGCCGCCTGCCAGACTACGGACGATCTGCGCCGGGCTTACCCCTTGTGGCTGAAGGCCATGGAGTCCACCCGGGCCAGCGCCAAGCGTGTGCCCGAGTTTCGCAAGATGTTGTTCGAGGTCCTTTGAAGGCTAAGGACAGTTGTTTTTTTGCTATTTATTTGATAGCGTATTGTGCATGTGAATTATGGGCTGCACGGCTTTTTTATTAATATTTTAGATTCTGGTATCCATGCAAGCCCTACTCAACGCCATCGCCAAGATGGATCTGCCCACCGATGCGCAGCGCATTTTTCACGGCCGGTGCGGTCTGTATCCAGGCTGTGAGCATTGGGCGCTGGATGCTTTTCCGCCCGTGTGGGTGTTGACCTGTTTCCAGCCAGCAGCAGACGACGCGCTAGCCGCCATCGGCACCGCCTTGGCGGCGCGCTGGCAGCAGCTGGCACCGGACCAGCCACTGCATTGGGTCTACCAATGCCGGTTCGAGGGCCGTACCGAGACCCGTTTGATGGCAGGTGCCGTGCCCGATCCGCATGTGGTCACGGAGCAGGGCGCACGCTTTCGTGTGCATGTGCTCCAGGGGCAGAACCACGGCCTGTTTCTGGACATGGCCGAAGGCCGTCGCTGGGTGGCCAACCACGTAAAGCATGTGGCGGGCCGCCCGGACTTTCGGGTGCTGAACCTGTTCGCCTACACCTGTGCTTTCTCGGTGGTGGCTTTGCAGGCGGGTGCCAAGCGGGTGGTGAACGTGGACATGGGCCAGGGGGCCATCGGCATCGGGCAGCAGAACCACCGGCTCAACGGCCTCAGCACCGGGGCCAGCTTTTTGCCGCACGACATCTTTACCACCTGGGGCAAGATCAACCGCAGCGGCCCGTACGACTTGGTCGTCATCGATCCGCCCAGCTACCAGAAAGGCAGCTTCGTCGCCACCAAGGACTACGCCCGCCTGATGCGCCGCCTGCCCGATCTGCTGATGCATGGCGGCCATGTGCTGTTGTGCCTGAATGCGCCGGAGCTGGGTGTGGCGTTTTTGCAAGACCAGATGCAGGCGCTGGCCCCTGGATTGGTGTTTGTCGAGCGGCTGGCGAATCCGGCGGTGTTTGCCGATGTGTCGATGGATCGGGCGTTGAAGGTGCTGGTCTACCGGGCTCCGATGCCAGAAGCCGTTGCATAAGCCGCTGCCCCAATGAAAAAGCCCCGGCACGGGGGTGCCAGGGCTTGCGCGTTGCGTTAGCGCAGCAGCTTACATCTGCTGGATCCCCGACAGCAGCCAACCACCCGCACCTTGCAGCGGTTTGGTCAAATGCCAGACTTCGTCAAACGGCTCGGATGGCGCCGTGGCTTCTTCGCGGATCAGGCCGGTGAAGCGCACGATGACCACATACTGGCCGTTTTCTTCGGCCACTTCCAACACATCGCCGTCGATGTTGACCACATCGGTCTGCTGCGCAGCTGCGCCGCGGTCGCTCAGGTCCATCTTCAACTGGGCAAACATTTCCGGCGTGGTGAACTGGCGGATATCGTCCAGGTTACCGGCATCGTTGGCCGCTTGCAGGCGGATGAAGTTGACCTTGGCGTTGCGCACAAAACCGGCCACGTCGAAGTCCGCGGGGATAGACTGGCGGGTAGGCATGCTGCCACCCACACCGGAACCAATGGCGGAGCCGATGCTGGAACCCGTGGATGTCCCGGGCATTTCCATCTTGTAGGCGGGCGCTGCGGGTGAGAGGTTAGTGGGTGCACCTGCTCCGGCGTACTGCATGCCACCGACGGTGCCGGCTTTTGCCGCAGCACGTTTACGCAGGAAGAAGCCCACCGCGACCATGATGCCAGCGGCCAGCAGGCCCATCATCAACATGGAAGCCAGTTCGCCGCCGAAGCCAAAGTGCGATGCCAAAGCGGCCAGGCCCAGGCCTGCGGCGATGCCTGCCAGCGGACCCATCCACGAGCGCTTGGGCGCTGCAGCGGGTGCGGCGGCGGCAGCGGCGGCCGGGTTGGCTGCAGCTGTTTGTGCCGGTGCGGCTGTGGGTGCCTTGTTGGGCGTGGCATCGCGCTGCATACCCAGGGATTTGCCTGCGCCCATGCGCCTGGCGGCTTCTGCGTCGAACGCGGTCATGGACAGACCCAGCGTGACGACCACGGCCAATACAGACAGTAATTTTTTCATGGTTTCTCCAGTGATAACGGATTGATATACCCGCAATACTAGTGAATCCAGAGCCTATGAAAAAGCAGATAAATGAGGATATTTAGTTCTGATAAACCGGAATTTGGAATACGCTGTGCACGGGTGCCCCCCGGCTGTACAAATAGCCCCGACAAACACACATCCTGTTTTAGCGTGCGTACATGGTCTGTATACCCCCCCTAGGTTTTAGAATCTGGCACTGCAAGCTTTTTGCCCACCACTTTGAACGACCGCCCTGACCCATCTCTCGCGCCTGCGCCGCAGGACTGGACCCGTGCGCCAGAGCGTGGCGACGCAAACAACCCCTGGAAATTGGCTCTGGAAGGCTCGGGCGTGGGCGTGTGGGATTGGGATCTGTGCACTGGCAGCCAAACCTATTCCCCGCGGTGGGACGAAATGCTGGGCTTTGCCAGGGGTGAACTGGCCCCAGGCTTTGAAGAGTTCGCCAGCCGTGTACACCCGGACGACATCGCCCCGATGCAGGTGGCGGTAGCCGCCTACCTGAATGGTTCGGCACCCAGCTACAGCATGGATTTACGCATGCGCCACAAGGACGGGCACTGGGTCTGGATTGTGTCCTGCGGCATGGTGGTCAGCCGGGCTGCCGACGGCACTCCCTTGCGGATGATCGGCACCCACACCGACATCAGCGCGCGCAAACAGGCCGAGGCCGAATTGCGCGCCTCCCATGCCCAGTTGCTGGAGCAAACCCGGCTGCTGCAAACCACCACCGCCAGCATCAGCCAGGGCATTTTTGTTTTCAATGCCGAGATGCGCCTGATCTCGTTCAACCAGCGGGTCTGCGAAATGCTCCGCTTGCCAGAGAGCTTTCTGGCGGAACGCCCCTCGCTAGCGCGTATCAGCAGTGTGCAGTTCAAGCGCGGTGACTTCGGCCCAAAGGCGAAATGGGTAGAAGAGAGTGCCCGCGCCTATGTGCTGACCGGTGGTAGAGCCCCGCTGCCTGAGCATTTTTTGCGCGACACCCCGGATGGTCGAACCCTTGAGGTCAAAAGCAAGGTGCTGCCCGACGGCGGCATGGTGCGCACCTTTGCCGATGTGTCTGACTATGTGCAGGTCCAGGCGGATCGTAAGCGGCTGGACCTGCTGCTGATGGCCATGCAGTCGCTGGCGCAGGTCGGGGGGTGGGAGGTGGATAGCATCCATGACCGGGTGTTCTGGACCGAAGGTGTGTACCGGATTTTTCAAACCTCGCCCGAGGAATACACGCCGACCACGGCGATGGGCACGGCCGAGCGGGTATTTACGCCAACCTCCATGGCCAAAATCCGTGCCGCGTATGCCGACCACGTCAAGCCGCCGACATTGCATGATTTCGAACTCGAGGCGGTCACTTTCCGTGGTGAGCCGATCTGGGTGCATGCCATGGACACCTCGGTGTGGGACCAGGGGCAACTGGTGTCGCGTATCTTGGTGTTGCAAAACATTACCGAGCGCAAACAGGCCCAGATAGCGCTGCTGGAGACCGAAAACCGTTGGAAGCTGGCGCTGGAGAGCACCGGCGACGGCGTGTGGGACTGGCACATCGAGAGCGGGGTGGAATACCTATCCAAACGCCTGGTCGAGATGTATGGGTTTGCAGAGGGAGAAATCCCGGATTTGCCAACCGAACTGGACCAGCGAACCCACCCTGACGATATGGCCCAGATGGACCGCGACCGCGATGCGCACTTTGCTGGCATCACCAGCACCTACGCCAACGAACACCGGGTGCGTTGCAAAGACGGCAGCTGGAAATGGGTGTTGAGCCGGGGCATGGTCATCCACCGCGATGCGCAGGGGCGGCCCTTGCGGATGATCGGAACGCACACCGATATCACCGATCGCAAAGCCTCTGAGGCGCTGATCCGCCAGCAGGCGTTTTTTGACACCCTGACCGGTCTGCCGAACCGGCGCATGCTGCGCGACCGGCTGGAGCAAGAGGTCAAGCGCTGCAAACGCGATACGCAGCAACTGGCCATCTTGTTCATCGACCTGGACCACTTTAAAGAGGTTAACGACACCCTGGGCCATGGCAACGGCGACCTGCTGCTGATGGAGGCGGCCCGGCGCATCCAGGCCTGTGTGCGCGAAGCCGACACGGTGGCCCGCATGGGCGGCGACGAATTCACGGTGATTCTGACCGAGGTCACCGATGTCCACCGCCTGGAGCCCACCCTGCAAAAGATTCTGCGGGCCATGGAGCAGGTGTTCCAGCTCGGCAACGAGCAGGTGTTTGTGTCGGCCAGCATTGGTATCACCCTGTACCCGCTGGATGCCAAGGACATCGAAGACCTGTTCAAGAATGCCGACCAGGCGCTGTACGTGGCCAAAGGCGCGGGCCGTAACCGTTTCAGCTTTTTTACCCCGGCCTTGCAGGAAGCCGCGCAAACCCGGGTCCGTTTGGCCAACGACCTGCGCTCCGGCCTGCAAGAGCAACAATTCCGGTTGGTCTACCAGCCCATCGTTGAACTGGCCACGGGTCGGGTGCACAAGGCCGAAGCGCTGATTCGCTGGCAGCACCCGACGCGCGGACTCGTCAGCCCAGCCGAATTCATCCCGATTGCCGAGTCCAGCGGGCTTATCGTCGACATCGGCGAATGGGTGTTCCAGCAAGCGGCGCGGCAGGTGCAGCTCTGGCGCAAAAACCTGCATCCCGACTTCCAGATCAGCGTCAACAAATCGCCGGTGCAGTTCCACCATGACAGCGGTGGCCATCTGCCATGGGCGCAGCAGCTGCAGGCGATGGGCCTGCCCGGCTCGGGCATTGTGGTGGAGATCACTGAAGGCCTGCTGCTGGACACCAGCGCCCGGGTTACCGACCATCTGATGGAGCTGGCCGACGGTGGTATCCAGGTGTCGCTGGACGACTTTGGCACCGGCTATTCCTCGTTGTCGTATCTGCAAAAGTTCGATATCGACTTCATCAAGATCGACCAGTCGTTTGTGCGGTACCTGATTCCGGCATCTACTGAGATGGCTTTGTGCAAGGCGATGATCGTGATGGCGCATGAGCTGGGCATGCAAGTGATTGCCGAAGGCGTGGAAACCCCACAGCAGCGCGATCTGCTGGCCGCTGCGGGCTGTGACTATGGGCAAGGCTATTTGTTCTCGCGCCCGGTCTCCAGCGCGGACTTTGAAGCCTTCTGGGCCGCCGCACAGCACCCCAGCCCAGACTGGTGAATTTATACAAAAAGTGCCGATGGCGCATGCAGATGCTAGGCTAGTAGCTATTTAATTGATAGCTATTTTTGTACGTTTATGGGCGACGTATCGAAATATTTTTGTGGAAGTGCATCCAAAACCGGGTCTGGCGGGTAGTACCTGTAGCAGCGCAAAAAAGAGCTGTCTGTTGTCCTTATCCGCTAAACCTTTTTTGGAGTACTTTCATGTCGATCAAACCTCTTTCGCTTCTTGCTGTTGTTTCCGCTGCCGCTGTGCTGAGTGCCTGCGGCTCTATGGCCCCGGCCAAGCCCATGTTCAGCCAGGACAGCCTGCCCGAGGCCGTCAAGGTGCCCATGGGCAACAAGGTGGCCCTGGAAACCGTAGGCGTGGGCGAGATCACTTACGAATGCCGCGACAAGGCCAACGCCCCCGGCATGACCGAGTGGGTGTTTGTAGGCCCCACCGCCGCTCTGAACGACCGCAGCGGCAAACAAATCGGCAAGTACTACGGCCCGCCCGCCACCTGGGAATCCATGGACGGCTCCAAAATTACCGCCACCCAACTCGCCGTAGCCCCCGCCGGTACCGGCAACCTACCCTACCAGCTGGTCAAGGCCAACCCCGCCATGGGCATGGGCGCGATGGCGGGTGTGACGCACATCCAGCGCGTAGCCACCCAGGGCGGTGTGGCACCGGCCAGCGCCTGCAGCCCGGCCAACAAAGGCGCCAAAGAAATCGTGAAGTACCAGGCCGACTACATTTTCTGGAAGGCTGTCTAAACAGTAGAGCTGGTTTCGGCGGCTACCATCGAGGGACGTAACTCCTTTCGATGGATCCGCCTGTGACGACTACTCCCGAAGACTTCAACTACGAGCGCGCCCTCCAGGGCTGCGCCCGCGGTGACCGCCAGGCACTGCACGATATTTACCGGCAAGAAAGCCGCCACTTGCTGGGTGTGGCGCTGCGCATCGTGCGCCAGCGCCAACAGGCGGAAGATGTGGTGCACGACGCTTTTATGAACATCTGGACCCAAGCCCGCAGTTTCGATGCCCAGCGCGGAACGGGCCGGGGCTGGATCTTCAGCGTGGTGCGTAATTTGGCACTGAATGCCGTACGCAATGGTGCCCGTGAAGTGTCGGTGGATGAAGAAACCGCCGAAGCCCTGGATGCGCAAAGTTCTATGGATGCGCACAGCCAGGTGACGGATGCTTTTGAGCTGAACATGAGCCTGGGCAAACTCAACGACTGCCTGGCCCGGCTGGAGCCTGCGCGGCGCAACTGCATCCTGTACGCCTATGTGGATGGATGCTCGCACGGCGAGATTGCCGAGCGCACCCAAACGCCCTTGGGCACCGTCAAAGCCTGGATCAAACGCAGCATGGGTAACTTGCGGGAGTGCATGGCATGAGCGCGCAGCAAGAA
Source organism: Rhodoferax sp. RT5P35 (assembly GCF_056521385.1). Classification (NCBI taxonomy): domain Bacteria; kingdom Pseudomonadati; phylum Pseudomonadota; class Betaproteobacteria; order Burkholderiales; family Comamonadaceae; genus Rhodoferax; species Rhodoferax sp. RT5P35. Next base: position 46,453 of record NZ_JBWMAX010000013.1, read on the forward strand.
CCTCTATCGCCCGACGACCTGGCCGCCGAATACGTGCTGGGCACGCTTTCGGCCACCCGCCGCCGCTGGGTGGAACAGCGCCTGCCCACCGATGCCGCTTTGCAGGCCGCCGTGCAGCGCTGGCAAGAGCAGTTGCTGCCGCTGGCCGTTCTGGCCGAGCCGGTAGAGCCGTCCGAGGCACTGTGGCAGCGCATTGACCGCAGCGTGGCCCACGCCGCGGCCCCGAGCCGAGCCGCCATCTTGCCAGCCAGCCCGCCGTGGTGGGACCGGCTGGGCCTGTGGCGCGGCCTGGCCGGTGCCGGTTTTGCCACCGCCGCCATCCTGGCCTCGGTGTTGGTGACCCGCCAGGGTGTGCTACCCGTCGGGCCGCAGTACATGGTGGTGCTGGTCGCGCCGCAAGACAAGGCACCCGGCTGGGTCATCCAGGCCAGCGACACCCGGCAACTCAGCCTGACGGCGCTGGGTCCGGTGGCCGTACCCGCCGAGAAATCCCTGCAGTTCTGGACCAAGGGCGAGGGCTGGAACGGCCCGGTGTCGCTAGGCCTGGTCAAGCCGGGGCAAACCATCACCATCCCGCTGGACAAGCTGCCGCCGCTGCAGCCCAACCAGCTGTTTGAGCTGACCCTGGAGCCGGTGAACGGCTCACCCCTCAATAAACCCACCGGCCCAATCCAGTTCATTGGCCGTGCGGTGAAGGTGCTGTGATACCGGTGCGATAATCTCACGAGATACCGGGAGAGACTGCTCCCCTTGCTTTCACGCAAGAAATCAGCGCCGAAGGAGCAACCGCCCCCGGAAACTTTCAGGCAAAAGGACCGGTATCTATTCGAGTCACCGCCGGTTAAGGGTAGGTCGTGCACTTTCCAGAAACACCGCAGAACTGGCTTTGCCAGGCTGCAGGTGCTGCCCCCTGCAAGGGGGTTGGCGAAAGATGCGCAGCACTGCAGCCTGGGGGTGAGTCACATTTCTCTGAAGAGTAGCTGGGTTCGTCACCTGGCTCACCGCAGGAGCAAGCGGACTGGCAATATGCCAGCCGTGAATCTCTCAGGTCCAAAACAGAGGGGGCGATAGCCGCGCACGTTTGTTGCTATCCCCCTGTTGACGTTTTGGAAGTCTCATCATGAAAAACTTTGCTGTTATTGGCGGTGGAATCACGGGCGTAACCACGGCCTACGCTTTGGCTAAACGCGGTTATGCCGTTACCTTGTTCGAAAAACACCGCTATGCGGCCATGGAAACCTCGTTTGCCAATGGCGGGCAGTTTTCGGTGTCCAACGCCGAGGTGTGGAACCACTGGTCCACGGTGCTCAAGGGTGTGAAGTGGATGCTGCGTAGCGATGCGCCGCTGCTGGTCAACCCTAAGCCCAGCTGGCACAAGATGGCCTGGTTTGCCGAGTTCATTGCCGCCATCCCGCAGTACGAAAAAAACACCATCGAAACTACCCGCCTGGCGATGGCCGCTCGCCAGCACCTGGATGCCTGGGCGGCCGAGGAGGGCCTGGACTTTGACCATAAGCGTGAAGGCATCCTGCACATCTACCGCGACAAGGGTAACTTTGTACACGCAGGCAAGGTCTCCAAGCTGCTGGCTCAGGGCGGGCTGGACCGCCGCGCCGTGACACCGCAAGAGATGCGCGCGATTGAGCCCACGCTGGCGGGCGACTACTACGGCGGCTACTTTACCGAGAGCGACACCACCGGCGACATCCACAAGTTCAGCACCGGCATCGCAGCGGCTGCCGAGCGCCTGGGCGTGCAAACCCGCTACGGCCATGCCATCCAGACCGTCAAAAGCGATGGCCAGGCCGTAACCATTACCGCGCAAGACGGTGCTGATATCCACACCAGCGTGTTCGACGGCGTGGTGGTCTGCGCGGGTACGGCCAGTCGCGATATTGCCGCCCAGTTGGGCGACCGGGTCAACATCTACCCGGTCAAGGGCTATTCCATCACCGTGAACCTGGACGACGCGCACAGCCAGGCATCGGCCCCGATGGTCAGCCTGCTGGACGATGAAACCAAGCTGGTCAGCAGCCGCCTGGGGCTGGGGCGTTTTCGGGTGGCGGGCACGGCCGAATTCAACGGCTACAACCGCGACATCCGGGCCGACCGCATCCGCCCGCTGGTGGAATGGGTGCAGCAGTGTTTCCCCGGCGTGCGGACTGAGAACGTGGTGCCCTGGGCCGGGCTGCGCCCCATGATGCCCAACCTGATGCCGCGGGTGGGGCCGGGCAAGCGGCCCGGCGTGTTCTACAACACCGGGCACGGGCATTTGGGTCTGACGCTGTCGGCGGTCACGGCCGATATGGTGGCTGCCATGGTGGGCAGTTCCACTGCCCCGTAAGTTTCTGTAAGGGTATGGCCGCCCATTCCTGCGTAAAGTAGAGTCTGGTCTGGCAAATGCGGGGTTTTTGGCATTATTTTGGGCTCTTGCGGGCATATGAGGGGCTTGAAAAGGATACAGTCCGTTACATGGTGTGGAGCGTTTTGCGTTTCTCGCCGCGACGGCTTGCTTTCATCCATTCTTCAACCATCGGTTGTTCACACCCTGCGGGCTAGAAGGACGTTCATGCGGTTCCCTTGTTCCATCAGCAGCCTGCTGCACCACCCGGTTTTCCGGGCGGTTGTACTGGCTTGCGTGGGCAGCACGGCGTGGGCGGCCGAACCCTGCAAGCAACTGGTTGCCACGGGTAACCCCGAATACCCCCCTTACCTGTGGCGCGATGCCGCCGATGTGGGCCGCCTGGTGGGGGCCAATGCCGATCTGGTGCAAATGGTGGCCAAACAAATCGGCATCCCCATTGAGGTGCGCTACGTAGGCTCGTGGGCCCGGGTGCAGGAAGAAGCCCGGCTGGGGCGCATTGACCTGATAGCGGGGGCGTTTTTCACGGTCGAGCGCCTGGACTACATGGACTACATCTACCCGGCGTTTCGCGAAACCCGCTCGGTGATCTGGGGGCGGCAAGAGGCTCCGCTGAAGTATCGGCAGTGGTCGGATCTGAAAAACCTGTCGGGCATGACCGTCATCAACAACAGCTTTGGCGAGGACTTTGACCGTTACGCCAAAAAGAACCTGAAGATCAACACCGTGCCCAGCCTGGAGCAGGCCTTCAAAATTTTGCAACTGGGCCGGGTGGACTATCTGGTGTACGAAGAGGACCCTGGCTTGGCTTATATTGCCAAATTTTCCATTCCCGGGCTGGTGCCGGCTAACCCGTCGGTCAGCAACGAGAGTCTGTACCTGACCATGTCCTACAAATCCCCTTGTAACACCAGCGCGATGCGGGCGGCCCTGGCCAAAGCCATGTACACCCTAGCCAAGCAAGGCGTGATGAAGAAAATGGTCGAGGCCAATATCCAACTGTGGCGTACCAAGTAAATCTTATGCGCTCTGTGGGGTTGCATGCCGTAAGCGGCGAGGGACGGCGTGCCTAGGCTATCGCTGCGGCAGATCATGACCCTGGGCGTAGCGCTGGGGATTCTGCTGCCTGCCCTGGTCATGGGCAGCCTGGTGCTGAAACAACGCTACGACCGGGAGCTGGAACTGCGCATCCACGAGCCCTTGTCGCAGTACACCCAATTGCTCTCGAGTGCACTGGCCATGCCGATCTGGAACGTGGACAAGGCGGTGGCCAAGCAGCTGATGGATGCGGTGATGCGCAATCCAGATGTGGTGGAGGTGGAGGTGGAGGACGAGTTTGGCAACCCCTTTGTGTCCGGCAATGAGCAGCTGAGCCGCAAAGGCCTGGTGCTGAGCCAGCAGAGCGACATTGTGGTGGACAGCAAGCGCATTGGCCGGGTCCGCGTCGGACTCAGCACCGACCGCATCATTCGCCAGCTGTGGATCGAATTCACTCCACTCGGCCTGGCCTTGCTGGTGCAGGTGGGAATCTCGTTTTTGCTGGTGTTTTGGCTCGTCGAGCGGCGCGTAGTGCATCCCTTGTACCGGCTCCAGATGGCCACCGTGCGGCTGGCACGCGGGGAACTGGACCAGCCGCTGGCCTGGCACCGCCACGATGAAATCGGCCTGCTGGCGCAGGGCCTGGACAGCATGCGCGAGGCATTGGGTGGACTGATCGCCCAGCGCGATGCCCAAAACGCCGACTTGCAGCAAGAGCTGAACGAGCGTTTGCGGGCCGAACAGGCGCTGCGCTACACCGAGGCCAAGTTCAAGGCGTTTTTCCATGCCTCGCCGCTGGCCATGACGGTCTCGCGCAACGCGCCGGGCTATCCGATTGCCGACATCAACGATGCCGGGCTGCGCCAGTTTGGCCTGTTACCTGACGATGTGCTGGGTGCCAGCCATACCCTGTTGTGGTGCAAACCGCAGGACCAGGCCCATGTGCTGGAAGTGGTCCAGCGTGTGGGCCATATCAAAGGCTTTGAAGCGCGCCTGCGCCGCGGCGAGGCCCTGCAACCCGCGCCCGTGCGCAGCCTGGCGGAGAATGATTCGGGCTACCACGGCTATGGGGTTGAAGAGGCTGCTGGCGTAATTTTGTGCGAGGTCTCGGGCCGCATGATTGATTTGGGCAGCGAGCAGTTGTTCATTCTGGTGCTGGAGGACGTGACCGAGCGCAAGCGTGCCGCAGAAATGATCTGGAACCAGGCTAACTTTGACCGCCTCACCGGCTTGCCCAACCGCCACATGTTCCACGACCGGCTGGAGCAGGCCATGGCCAGCGCCAAGCGCGACAGCCGCTCACTGGCGCTGGTCTTCTTTGACCTGGATTTGTTCAAGGAGGTCAACGACACCCTGGGCCATGAAATGGGCGACGTGCTGCTGCAGGAAGCCGCCCGCCGCTTGCGTGTGGGGGTACGCCAAAACGATCTGGTGGCCCGCCTGGGCGGCGACGAATTCACCCTGGTCCTGGGCGGCCTGGCGAATATCCGCGACGTGCACCAGATCGTGCAAGACGCTTTGCGGCGGCTGGCCGAGCCGTTTTTGCTGGGTGGCCAACCGGTGCATATCTCGACCAGCGCGGGCGTCACTTTTTACCCGCAGGATGCCACCCAGGTCGAGGCGCTGCTGAAAAATGCCGACCAGGCCATGTACGCCGCCAAAAGCCAGGGTCGCAACCGCTACACCGTGTTCGCGCCGTCCATGCAGGATGCGGCGCAAAAGCGCATGCGGCTGGTGAATGATTTGCGCGTGGCCATCGCCGAGCAGCAGTTCAGCCTGTTCTACCAGCCCATCGTCGATTTGAAAACCCGCCAGATCCACAAGGCCGAGGCCCTGGTCCGCTGGCGGCATCCGACCGAGGGCATGGTCAGCCCGGCGGACTTCATCCCGATTGCCGAAGAAACCGGCATGGTGGTCGATATCGGCCACTGGGTTTTCCGCGAAGCCGTGCAACAGGCGGCGCTGTGGCGGCAGACGCACCATCCCGACTTCCAGGTCAGTGTGAATGTCTCCCCGGTACAGTTTCGCAACGAGGGCATCGACCAGGCTGCCTGGCTGCAGCACCTGCAGGCGGCGGGCCTGCCGGGCCAGGCGGTGCTGATCGAGATCACCGAAGGCCTGCTGATGGATGCCGGCGGCAATGTCACCGAGCAACTGCGCGGTTTCCGCCAGGCCGGCATCGGGCTGTCGCTGGACGACTTTGGCACCGGCTACTCGTCCCTGTCGTATCTGAAGAAGTTCGATATCGACTTTCTGAAGATCGACCAGTCCTTTGTGCGCAACCTGACCGCCGACTCGGACGACATGGCTTTGTGCAATGTGATCATCGTGATGGCCCACACCCTGGGCCTGAAGGTGGTGGCCGAGGGCGTGGAGACGCAGGAGCAATGCGACCTGCTAGCCGCCGCCGGATGCGACTACGGCCAGGGCTACCTGTTTGCGCGGCCCGCGCCCGCCGCCGAGATGGTCCTGCAGCTAAATTTATAGAAAATACGGCTCTAGCGCATATAGAGTATACGCTAGTAGCTATATTTTTAATAGCAATTGATTGGGGTGCCTTTTCAGACCCGATGCCCCGTACGGCCCCAGCGGCGGGCGGCTTCTTCGGGGGATGGGACTGCGGCCAAACTTCCCAAACTTCCCAACGGTGCCAGCAGCGCATCCAGATCCGCCGCGCCAAACTTCAGCCCACCCTGCGCATCGTGGCCCAGCACGCTGTTCGCCAGGGCCAGTTTGCGGGCCTGCAGCTCCAGCATGCGCTCTTCGATGCTGCCTTCGACCACCAGTTTGTAAACGAACACCGGCTGGTCCTGGCCGATGCGGTGGGCGCGGGCGGTGGCCTGTTCTTCCACTGCGGGGTTCCACCACGGGTCCATGTGGATGACCGTGTCGGCGGCGGTGAGGTTCAGGCCCACGCCACCGGCTTTCAGGCTCAGCAGCAGCACGGGCACTTGCCTATCTTGGAAGCGCTGCACCACGCTGCCGCGCTCTTTGGGCGGGGTCTTGCCGGTGAGGCTCAGAAACGACAGTTCCAGCAGGGCCAACTGCTCCGCCACCAGCGCCAGTAGCTCGGTGAACTGCGAAAACACCAGCACCCGCCGTCCCTCGGCCACCATCTCGGGCAGCATGTCGGCCAGCAGCGCCAGCTTGGCGCGCTCCATGGTTTTGGCGGGCTTTTTCCCTTTGAGCAGATGCGGGTCGCAGCAGACCTGGCGCAGCTTGAGCAGGGCATCGAGGATGGTGACTTGGGCACCGTGAAAGCTTTGGCGCTCCAGCACGCGGCGCACCTGCAGGTCGGCGGCTGCGCGCACGCCCTCGTACAGCTCGCGCTGCTGGCCTTGCAGCTGCACACGCTGGATGACCTCGGTGCGGGCAGGAAGTTCGCTGGCCACGTCTTGCTTGCGGCGGCGCAGGATGAAGGGGCGCACCCGCTGGGCCAGCAGGGCCGCGCGTAGGGTTTCGCCGTTCTCTTCGATGGGCTTGCGCCAGCGGGTGGCGAATTGGCGCGCATCGCCCAGAAAGCCCGGCATCAGCCAGTCAAACTGTGCCCACAGCTCGCCCAGGTGGTTCTCCATCGGCGTGCCGGTCAGGCACAGGCTGTGGCGGGTTTGCAGGCGGCGCAGAGCGCGGGCGCTGCGGCTACCGGCGTTTTTGACCATCTGCGCCTCGTCCAGAATCACCAGGTGGAAGTGCTGCGCCGCCAAGGCATCCAGGTCGCGCCACAGCAGCGGGTAGGTGGTCAGCACCAGGTCGTGCTGGGGCATTTGCGCAAACAAGGTGGCGCGGTCCGGCCCTTGCAACGTCAGCAGACGCAGGCCGGGGGCCATGCGGCGGGCTTCGGCCTGCCAGTTGAAGATCAGCGAGGTAGGCAGCACCACCAGCGCGGGCCGATCCAGCCGCCCGGCCTGCTTTTCTACCAGCACATGGGCCAGGGCCTGCGCGGTCTTGCCCAGGCCCATGTCGTCGGCCAGGATGCCGCCCAGGCTGTGGGCGCGCAGATACTGCAGCCAGGCCAGGCCCTCCAATTGGTAGGGCCGCAACTGCACCTGCAGGCCTTCGGGCGCGGCCACGGGCTGCGGCGTGCCCAAGGCCTTTAGGCGCTTGGCTAGGCTGGCCAGGCCCAGGTCGCCTTCCAGTTGCCACGTGTTCTGCGGCCCTACGCGGTGCGCGTCCAGCAGACCGGCGCGCAGGGCTTCGAGCCGCCGCGCCTCCCACGCGCCCAGGCGCAGCAGGCCGTTGTTTTGGTGGCGCAGTGGGTCGGTGAGCAGATCGACCATCGCGCCGATGATGGCTTTTAGCGGTGCCGCTGGCGCGTCGATGCGTCGGCCGCCGGGCGCGCGCAGGCTGATCACCGCATGGTCGTCAATGGTGGCAATCTGGTCGGCGTGCAGCCACCGGCTGTCTCGTTTCAACAGTTCGGCCAGCATGGGGGCCAGGTCCAGCGTCTCGCCGTCGATCTCGATCCCTAAGCTCAGCAGCCACGCACCTTCGCGCTCCGGCAAACGCAGTTTTTGTACGCCACGCCCGGGTGGCACCAGCGGCTCGGCCAGTTCCTTGGACGCGATTTCGCCGGTGTCGGGGTGGACATGCAACTTCCAGCGCTGTACCGGCACACTCTCATGCGCAAAACCAGGTTGCACGGCCACCGCCCAGCCTTGGGCCTGCAGGCGCGGCACCTGCTCGGCCCAGAAGTCGCCAAAAAAAGCCTCTTGCGCCAGCGTCCACACCGGGCCCAGGTCTGGGCGATCGTCCCGGCTGCGCCACTGGAAGCTGTGCGCGGCCACCGGCACCAGACCCAGCTCCCACACCCGGTCCATGGCATCGGCTTCGGCCGCCAGATCGCGCTGCATCTGCACGACAGGGCCGCCGGTGTCGAACAGCTCCTGCACCGCTGCGGGGCGGTTGTTCAGAATGGAGGTGGGCGCGGGGGTGGACCAGCGCTGGCCTTTGTTCGTGCAGTAGGTCCAGTCGATCTGCGCCAATGTCACGCTGTCGTCGCGCGGGCCCAGCTTGCCCTGCGGTTTAAGCCCCAGCAGCCCGTCGCCCCGGCCCAGGGTGAGCAAGGTGATGCGTGGGCGGAAGTGGCCGGGAACGGTGTTGGGGTCGGTTTCGGGAAATGAGGGTGCCGCTTCGGGTGAACCGTCTTGCCGCAGCAAGGCCATCACCCGCGCCGCATCGGCATCGGCCAGCGTCGGCAGCCCTTTCAGCGTCGCCGCGTCGGCCTGGTTGCGCAGCGCATCGACCCAGGCGGCGATGGCGTGGCTGGGCGGCGACGGGGGGTGGCGGGGCATGCTGGGATTGTGCCGCGTACGGGATGTTGGTCTGTGCGGACAGCCATCTTTTCATATAAAAAATAGCTACTAGCCCAGGTTATACCTGCGCTAGTAGCTATTGATTTAGGAGTGTCTCAACCCGCCATCAAACGGGCTTTACCACCGCCGTCGGCAAATCCCGGCCATGGTATTTCTTGTAGATGGTGTTGAGCTTGCCGCTCTTGATGTTGGTGTTGACCCAGGCGTTTATCCATTCCTTCAGCTGGGGTTCGCCCTTGTTCATGGTGATGCCCAGGCCGGAGTCGAGCTGGGCGAACTTCATTTCGAAGTTTTTGCCGGGGCTGCGCTTGTTGATCTCGCCCATGTTCGACGGGGTGCTGGAGAAAATGTCCACCTGGCCGGTAACTACCGAGGTGATCAGCGTGGCGTCGTCCTCAAAACGCATGATTTCTGCGCCCTTGGCCTCTTTGGTGGTCAGGTTGTCATTGGTGGTGGCACGGGTCAGGCCGATGCGTTTGCCGGCCAAGTCGGCGTAGCTGGCGATCTTCACATCCTTGGGTGCGCCGACCATGATGGTGATGGCCGAGTAGGGGATGGAGAAGTCCACCACCTTGGCGCGCTCTTCGGTGATCGACAGGCTGGAGATCACCAAATCCGCGCGCTGGGCTTGCAGCGTGGGGATGCGGGCTGCCGTGGTGATGGGTACGATTTCTAGTTTCACGCCCAGGTCTTTGGCCAGCTCGGTGGCGGTGTCCACATCCGAGCCGGTGGGCTGCAGGTTGGCATCGGCAAAGCTGAACAGCGGCGTGCCGATGGCGATGGCCACGCGGACCTTGCCCGCTTTTTTGATGTCGTCCAATTGGTCGGCCAGGGCGGCGTGCGTGCCGCAGGCCAGCAGTACGGCGGCGATGGCGGTGCGGGTGAAGTAAGTGGTTTGCATGTCTGTCTCCGGGTGGTTATAGAAAAAAGGCTTACAGGCCGTTGTCGAGAAAAGCTTTGAGTTCGGGGGTCTTGGGCGCGTCCAGCATCTCGCCTGCGCCCACCTCCCAGACCTTGCCATGGTGCATGTAGATGATGCGGTCGGCCACGCGCTTGGCGAAGGCCATTTCGTGCGTCACCAGCAGCATGGTCATGCCGCCGGCGGTCAGGTCTTCCATCACGCGCAGCACCTCGCCGGTGAGCTGGGGGTCCAGGGCCGAGGTCACTTCGTCAAACAGCATCACCTTGGGTGACATCGCCAGCGACCGGGCAATCGCCACGCGCTGCTGCTGGCCGCCGGATAGCTGCTCGGGGTAGGCCCCGGCTTTTTCTTGCAGACCCACCTGCGCCAGCACGCGCAGCGCCACCGTATGGGCTTCGGCGCGCGGCAGTTTTTTGACGTGGCGCAGGGCCAGCAAAATGTTTTCTTCTACCGTGAGGTGCGGAAACAGGTTGTAGCTCTGGAACACGATGCCCACTTCCAGCCGCAGCTGCTTCAGGTCCACCGTGGGGCTGTCCACGCGGATGCCGCAGACTTCGATGCTGCCCTGGTCGATGACCTCCAGCCGGTCGATGCAGCGCAGCGCCGTGCTTTTGCCCGAGCCGCTGGCCCCGATGATGGCAACCATTTCGCCCTTGGCGACTTCAAAGGAAACTCCCTTCAGCACCTGGTTCGAGCCAAAGCTCTTGTAGATGTTGTCCAGCTTAACGATTTGCGACATTCAGTTTTTTCTCCATGGCTTCGCTCCAGCGCGACAGCGGATAGCACAGGGCAAAATAAAACGCGCCCACGATCGTGAAGATCAGAAACGGTTGAAAAATCGAGTTGTTGATGATCTGGCCCGCACGCGTCAGCTCCACAAAGCCGATCACCGAGGCCAGCGAAGTCATCTTGATGATCTGCACCAAAAACCCCACGGTGGGCGGCAGCGACAGGCGCACCGCCTGCGGAATGATCACCAGGCGCAGCGTTTGCCAGCGCGAAAACGCCAGGCACTCGGCCGCCTCCCACTGCGGCTTGGGCATGGCATCGATGCAGCCGCGCCAGATGTCGCCCAGGTAGGCGCTTACGTAGACCATCATGGCGATACCGGCTGCCACCAGAGACGGCAGCGAATAGCCGTACACCGACAGCCCGAAGTACACGATGAACAGCAAAATCAGCAGCGGAATGCCCTGGATGCACTCGATGTAGCCCAGCGCCAGCCAGCGCAGCCAGCGGCGCGGCGAAATGCGCGCCAACATCACGCCAAAGCCGCCCACGCTGCCCAGCACAAAGGCCACAGCCGACAGCACCAGCGTCCAGCCGATGGAGGTGAACAGGTACAGTAGGTGGGTGCCAGTGAAGCTGCCCATCATGCGGCCACCGCCTTGTTTTTGGGGCTATTGCGCAGCGCGGCCTGGCGGATCACCCGGCGGCGGCGAAACACCAGCTCGCCCAGCACCCCAGTCACCAGCTTGATCACCAGCGACAGCGCCAGGTACAGCGCGGCCACCACGATATAGGTTTCCAGCGAGCGGAAGGTGTCGGACTGCACCGTGTTGGCAATCGCCGTCAGCTCCTCGGCTGAAATCTGCGAGGCCATGGCCGATGCTTGCATCATCAGCAAAAACTGGCTGGTCAGGGCCGGGTAGACCTTCTCGATCGACGGCTGCAGCATCACATGCCAGCCGATGCGCCACTTCGACAGGCCCAGGCATTCGGCCGCCTCAATCTGCCCCTTGGGCACCGATTCCAGCCCGGCGCGGATGATCTCGGCGGCGTAGGCGGCGATGTTGATCACCATGGCCAGCACCGCCGCCACAAAGGTCGGCATCCGGATGCCCACACTGGCCAGGCCAAAGTACAGCAGAAAGATTTGCACCAGAAACGGCGTGTTGCGCACCACCTCAATGTAGGCTGAGCAGATGCCAGACAAGGGCTGAACCCGGCTGCGCTTGGCAAACGCCACCAGCGTGCCCACCGCCACACCCACCACCACGGCCACCGCCGTCATCTTCAACGTCAGCCAGGCCCCATTCACAAACACCGGCCAGTAGGGCAGCAGGGTGCTGAAGTCGATCGCGTACTTCATGGGCGGGGCGCAGCTCGGGGAGGGTTGGGGTGCATAAAATTTGTTATCTGTTGTCGTACAACTTCCGAAGGAATTATGGGCGGCAGAACGGCCTGGGGGCCCGGGGGTTATCCCTTGATGCACCTGGCTTGCGCGCAGCCTGGTGTGTGCTATCAAAATAGCAATAAAAGTTAGATGAAAAAATAGCCTCTAGCGTATTTACTATCTACGCAAGAAGCTATTTATTTGATAGTGAAAATGCAGAAACTTTGCACACCCCCATGCTTAGCGCGTGCTGGTCACCTTCAACAAATGGCGCGGTTTGTCCGGGTCCTGACCGCGGGCGCGGGCCACGTCTTCGACCAGCAGGTAGAAGCTTTGGATGGCGGTGATCGAGTCCATGTCTTCGTGCGGGGCGGTGGCCGGGGTCAGGTCGCGGCTGGCGCCGGTTTTGCAGTTCGGTACGCCGCAATTTGCTATCGAGCTGAGGGATTTGCGGGGAGGGCTTATGTCGGCTTGGGGCAAAGGTGGAAGACCGCAGTGGGCCCGTTGCAGCCCTTCGCCTTGGAGAGCATGGTGCTTTAAAGCAGTCATCAGAACGCTTAGCGCCATCTTTCTCTGGCATGGGGTACGCTTGGTAAAGACATAGTGCCAAGAATTACGAATCGCTTCAGGTCTCAATTCCCGCTACCCTTACTCATACGATCAACCTTAACGCAGCAAATTCAATATCAATCATACCGATAACGCGATCCATCACCCTCCCGCGCCACGGAGCAGCCGACGAGAGGATTGCAACCGGTAGGAATTTGCTTTTTGTTGGTGCCAATGGCTCAGGCAAGACTCGCCTCGGTACCTGGCTAGACATGAGCTCGCCAGAACAAGCCCGCGTGTTCAGAATCTCCGCGCAGAAATCGCTGTCAATGCCTGACACGACGACACCGATCTCTATCGATCTGGCGGAACAAGATTTAGTGTTTGGTCACCCCAACGCGGGACAAAACAAGAACAATCGATGGCAAAACAAGCCCGCCACGTTTTTCCTAAACGACTTCCAGAAGCTGATGGTTTTTCTATTCTCGGACGAGACGGAGGAGAACGCCAAATTTAAGGCCGCCCAGCGGCAGTCAGCCATCAAGCTCGAGCCGCCGCCGACTAGGATGGACAAGGTGAAGCAAGCATGGGAGCGGATTCTTCCTCACCGCGAACTCGTGATCGGTGGGTTACGAATCCAGACCCAGGTGCGCGGCGACGCAAGCAAAATCTACAACTCGTCTGAGATGAGCGATGGCGAGCGCGTCATCTTCTATCTCATCGGACAGTGTCTCGCCGCGCCTAAAGACGGCATTATTGTCATCGACGAGCCCGAGCTGCACCTACACAAGTCGGTGCAGGCCCCTCTGTGGGCTGAGGTCGAGAGACTGCGCCCCGATTGCCTGTTTGTGTACCTCACCCACGATGTCGACTTCGCCGTTGCCCAGGAAGGCGCGCAGCGCATCTGGCTCAAGTCTTTCGATGGAACGTCTTGGGACTGGGAGCTTATCGAGGACAAGGATGATCTTCCAGATGATCTTTTGATTGAGGTGCTCGGCAGTCGAAAGCCTGTTGTTTTTGTTGAGGGTGTGAGCGGTAGTCACGACGTTTCGCTCTACCGCGAGATACTCAACGGATTCTTGGTCATCCCTCGCGGCAGCTGCGACCAGGTCATTCAAGCTGTCCGCGCTTTGCGTTCGAACACTCAGCTTCACCATCTGCAGGTCTATGGCCTTATTGACCGTGACCGGCGTACGGCACCAGAAATCGCAGCGCTACAAATCGACAACATTTACACACTTGACGTTGCAGAGGTTGAAAACCTCTTTTGCACACAGGAAGTGCTAGAAGTTGTCAGCACTCGCCTAGCTCGCGACACCAACAAAGACTTCAATCAGGCCGTCACCCAGGTTTTCAAACAACTGAAAACCGAACTCGACACCCAGGTCTCGTTGCGGGTCATCTCGGAAGTGAAGTTCCGGCTTAATTACTTCGATGCGTCAGCACGTGGAGTGCCCGCCCTTTCCACAGCTTTGCAACAACTAACCCAAGGCATCGACATTTCTGACCTATACGCTCAGTTTTCCGGAGAATTTCAGTCTTTGATCGATGCAGCAGACTACCGAGGGCTGCTACGTCTCTACAACCGCAAGTCTCTGCCGACCCAGATCGGAAACGCGCTAGGACTGAGGACGGGAGAACTCGTCGAGCTTGTGGTTCGCCTTGCGCGAACTGATGCGCGCGGCGCTGTCGTTACAGCCATCAAGCCCTACCTCGGTGCCTTTGCGCCCTTTGTGGCGTGAGGCTTCAGGCTCGGCATCCAACTGCACACTACACAACTGCGCTGCTACAGACACTCGTGATTCACCCGCGACGTGAGCGCAGATAAAAATGCAGTCCGAAATCCGCGTTCGCTTGTGGCCGAATGTAGCCTAACCACTGACAGCTTCAAGAGCAGCTACCGCCGTCACCACAGCCAGCATCGCCACTGTCGGCTCCTACGGCCCCGGTCGGGTCAGCCTGGAAGGGCACGGCCGGAAATGGCCGCATATGCTTTGCGTCTTGCGACGCCTTCCTGGAGAGTCGCCGGTGGTCCCACACAAGGAAAAGCACGACAGGAAGAACGAGGACCACGAAGACAGTGAGAAAGAAGTTCATCTTGACGAAACCCTTGTGGAAACTCGATGCTCTGCGGCCGCTCCTGGCCGAATTCTGCCGTAGTTTTCTACTCCGATACGTCCTTGACGCTCACCCAGATTCCGGTTTGCGCATTCGGTTTGGAATCGCTGAAGTCCATCGAAGCGCTCGACCGACCAGTTTCTCTAAGTCTGCACGCGGCATTTGCAAAAAATCCCGCCAGCGCATCCAACTCACCCGCTGTAGCGACGATGTCGATGTCTTGAACGTCGATAGGGATAAGACCGTCTGCTTCATTCCACTCGGTGGGTGTCGCAACGATGCGCATAATTTGAACTTTTGCATTGGATGACAGCTACTTGCCGTATTCTGCCTTTGTCCGATGCGTTGGCACAGTGCAATTCGCGTTGCCGTAGCCGCCGCTGGAGGCGCATGTTCAAGTTGCCTGAACTCCGCCGGCTTCCAGCAGTCTGCGCAACCGAGTTGCTACAAAAAAGTGACTAATTTTTATTGATAAAAATATCTGCTAACGTAAGTATTACCTGCGGTAGCAGCTATCAAATTTATACCAAATTCTTCTAAAACCAGACCCAACTCTCAGCGCGTACTAGTTACCTTGGACAAATGGCGGGGCCGGTCCGTATCTTGGCTGCGCGCCCGGGCCACGGCTTCGACCAGCAGGTAAAAGCTCTGGATGGCGGTGATCGGGAGCAGGTCTTCGTGCGGTGCGGTGGCTAGGGTCCGGTCGCGGCTGGCGCTGGTTTTTGCAGTCCGGTGCGCCGCAATTTGCTGTTGAGTCGGGGGCGATTTGCGGGGAGGGCTTATGTCGGTTTGTGGCGGTTGGTCATCGCGGATCAATGACATCGAACTCGAACTGCACCGGCGCGGAATTTTCGATGAACGCGCTGATCAGGTAGTGGCCAGGAGGATCGCCATTGGCCACGTCCCACGACTTTGAGATGGTGCCGTTGTAAATAGTCAAGGTCACATCCAGCGAAATTGTCTTGCGATCCGCTGAGGTGCCGTACGGCTGGCCACCGGTGCCCCACGTCTTCGGGGCTTCCGGTAATGTCATGCGTTCGAGAACCCGGACCTTGCCCGTCATCTGGTTGAGTTTCAGGATCCACCCGTAGCTTTGGTTGGCCACCCGAGGGACTGTGTTTGAAACCTTGAAGTCCAGCACGTCGTTGTTCGGGGCGAGTTTGAAGAGCCCGAAGACCGCATCTAGCGGACACGCTCCATTGGATGTCGAAGCGACCGCGCAAGCTTTGAACACGGCCGCATTGGATGCCGAAATGGATCCGTACGACGCAGCGGGAATCGGGGAATCATTGAAGCTGCGCGGCGACGCGCTCACCGTCTGCGCGTCAACGTAGTGGCACGCGACAGCTGCGAAAAGAACAAGAAGTTGGCGAAGATATTTCATGATGGATGCGGCTCGGCAAGAGACTGCCGTCACAGTGCTGAACGCAGCAAAGTCTATCTGCAGATCGACGGCTCCCAGCAGCCCAAGCAACCGAGTCACTACAAAAAAGTGACTAACTTTCAGTAATAAAAATAGCCGCTAACGCAAATATTACCTGCGGAAGTAGCTATCAAATTCATATCAATTTTTTATAAAGCCAAGCCGTGTTTCAGCGCGTGCTGGTCACCTTGGACAAATGCCGTGGCCGGTCCGGCTCTTGGCCGCGGGCCCGGGCTACGGCCTCTACCAGCAGGTAGAAGCTTTGGATGGCCGTGATGGGGTCCAGGTCTTCGTGGGGGGCGGTGGCCAGGGTCAGGTCGCGGGTGGGGATGTTGGCGGGGGCGGCCAGGAGCACATGGGCACCGCGCTGGCGCATGGCGGCGGCCAGGGCGACCAGGCCGGTCTGGGCCGGGCCGCGGGGCGCGAAGATCAGCATGGGGTAGGCGTCATCCACCAGGGCCATGGGGCCATGCTGCACTTCGGCACCGCTGAAAGCCTCTGCCTGGATGGCGCAGGTTTCCTTGAACTTCAGGGCTGCCTCATTCGCAACCGCCAGGCCGGGGCCACGGCCAATGACCATCAACCGTTCGGCCTGCAGCAGTGGCGCGATGGCGGCCGACCAGTCTTGCTGGCAGGCCTGGTCCAGTGCGGCGGGCAGGTCGGCCAGGCGGGCGGTGAAATCGGTGTTGTCGGCCCAGGCGGCGGCCAGACGGGCTCCGGCGACCAGGCTGCAGATGAAGCTTTTGGTGGCGGCCACGCTGTGCTCGGGGCCCGCATGCAGGGGCAGGGGCCAGCCCACCGCAGCGGCCAGGGGCGAGGCGACATCGTTGACCAGGGCGACGGTGGTGGCTCCGGCCTGCTGGAAGCGCTGCATGGGCTCCACCAGGTCCGGGCTGCGGCCCGACTGCGATACCGAGATGGCCAGTATCTCTGCCAGCGGCAGTGGGGCCTGGTACAGGGTGAGCAGTGACATGGGCAGCGATGTCACCAGTTGGCCGCTGCGCGCCATGATGAGATAGGCCATGTAGGCGGCGGCGTGGTCTGAGCTGCCACGGGCGATGGTGACGGTGCCACGCGGCGGGCGGGCGCGCAGGGTGGTACCCAAGGCGGCGTAGCGGTCTTGGTCGGCGGCCAGTTGCTGCTGGACGTGCTGGGGCGACGAGACGGCCTCTAGATACATATGGGTTTTCAAACGGGGCTCCTGGGGGAAAAATCGAGTTGCAAGGCACCGTCGAGTGCATCGCCCTGGGGCGTGACCAAGCTGGCCTGGAGGACGGGCGCCAGGCGGCTGGACAGGCGTTGGGCGATGCTGCCGCGCAGCACCAGGGGCAGGGCGTGGTCGGGGTCTACGGCCAGGGCCAGGCGCTCGATGTCATCGACGGCATCGCGCAGCAGTTGGGCGGCGGCGGGGTCATGCGCTTCGCAGTCAAACACCCAAGGCGCGAGGCTGGCGAAATCGCTTTGGTTGGCTTCGCAGCACCAGGCCAGCAGGGCACTTTCCGCATGCCCCACCGTTTGCTGCACCGCCAGGGTCAGCGGGCTGGGCGCGCGTCTGCCATCCGCGGCCTGCTGCGCCAAATTGACGGCCCGCAGGCCGAGTACCGCGCCACCGCCTTCGTCGCCTGACGGAAAGCCCCAGCCGCCTGCGGTCCTGCGGCTGCCATCGGCATGCAGGGCCAGTGCCACCGTGCCGGTGCCTGCAACCACCAGTGCACCGGGTTGGCCCCGGTGGGCTCCAAGTAAAGCGGTGAATGCATCAGTGTCTACCGCCAGGGTGGTGTAGCCCGGATTGGCAACCAAAAACGTAGCCCGCCAGGCGGCGTGGTTGTAGCCTGCGATGCCGATGCCCAGGGCGCAGTTGTGCAGGTTGGGCGGCGGTTGTCCGTCCAGCGCGCTGGCCTGTACAGCGTGGTCGATGGCCTGCAGGATGTTCCGCCAGGCCTGGGGAATGCCTTGCATCAGGCCCGAGGCTCCTGCCTGGCCTTCTCCCAGGACGCGGCCATCGGCCAGGGTGAGGCGGGCGCGGGTGCTGGTGCCGCCGCCGTCAATGCCGATGCGGTAGTGGATGGGGTTGGGCAAGCTCATAGCGCGTGGGCCGATCGCATATTGCCGGGGCGCAGGCGCGGGCAGGCGCTGCCATCGGCACGGAACAGGTACATGGCCTCGGGCACGGCGCGGATGATCACCGAGTCGCCCAGGCGCACGGCGGCATTGCCGTCGCCGCGCACGATGAGCTCTTGGCCGTCGTCGGTCTTCAGGTACAGCAGGTTGGATTCGCCCAGGTGTTCGACCAGGGTGATTTCGGCATCCAGCGCGGCATCGTCCAGGCCCGGTGCGCGTTCACCGGTGAGCACTTCGCAGTGCTCGGGGCGCAGGCCAATTTCCACCGATTCGCCGATTTGCAGGCCGGTCGGGTCCACGGTGGCCAGGAATTTGCAGCCGTTGCCCAGCTGCACACGCACGCCTTGCGCGGCCACTTCAGCCACCCGTGCGGGCAGCAGGTTGATGGTGGGCGAGCCGATGAAGGTGGCCACAAAGCGGTTGGCGGGCTGCTGGTACAAGGTGAGCGGCGTGCCCGCCTGCTGCACCCGGCCCTCGTGCAGCACCACGATCTTGTCGCCCAGGGTCATGGCCTCGATCTG
This sequence comes from Rhodoferax sp. RT5P35, assembly GCF_056521385.1. Classification (NCBI taxonomy): domain Bacteria; kingdom Pseudomonadati; phylum Pseudomonadota; class Betaproteobacteria; order Burkholderiales; family Comamonadaceae; genus Rhodoferax; species Rhodoferax sp. RT5P35. Next base: position 64,935 of record NZ_JBWMAX010000013.1, read on the forward strand.
GTCGTGCGTCACGTACACCATGGTGGCGGCTAGGTCGCGGTGCAGGCGGGCCAGCTCGATGCGGGTTTTGGCGCGCAGGGCTGCGTCCAGGTTGGACAGGGGTTCATCGAACAAAAACAGCCGCGGCTCGCGCACGATGGCCCGGCCAATCGCCACCCGCTGGCGCTGGCCGCCGGAGAGTTCGCGCGGCAGGCGCTGCAGCAGGTGGTCGATGTGCAGCACCTTGGCGGCCTCCACCACCCGGCGTTCTATTTCGGCCTTGTCGGCACCGTGGATCTTCAGGCCGAAGGCCATGTTGCGGTACACGCTCATGTGCGGGTACAGCGCATAGCTTTGGAACACCATGGCAATGCCGCGTTCGGCCGGGGGCATGCCGTTGACCACGTCGTCGCCGATGCGCAGCGTGCCGCTGTCGATATCTTCCAGCCCGCACAGCACCCGCAGCAGGGTGGACTTGCCGCAGCCGCTGGGGCCGACCAGCACAACCAGCTCGCCGTGCTCGATTTCCAGGCTCACGTCCTGCAGCACCGGTGTGCTGCCGAAGGATTTGGAGATGTTTTGGATGGATACTTTTGCCATGGTGGTGTTTTAGTGCTGACTTATGTGGTGCCCGAATGACCGGCCCAAAGGCCCGTCGTTCGGGCACCGCATAAGTCGTTGTTTATTTGACTGCGCCTGCGGTGATGCCGCGTATCAGTTGGCGTGAAAACAGGGCGTAGAGCACGACCACGGGGATGATGGCCAGCGCCAGGGCGGCGAGTACGGCGTTCCAGTCAGTGGCGTACTGGCCCACAAACTGCTGGATGCCGAGGGTGATGGTCTGGGTTTTTTCCGACGGCGCCAGTATCAGCGGAAACCACAGGTCGTTCCAGATCGGCACCATGGTGAACACAGCCACCGTGGCAATGGCGGGGCGGATCAGCGGTACCACCACCTGAAAGAAGATGCGGAACTCGTCAATTCCGTCGCAGCGCGCCGCGTCCTTCAACTCGCTGGGCACCTGGCCCATGAATTCCGACAGGATCATGATGGCCAGCGGCAGGCCCTGGGCCACGTAGACCAGCACCAAGGCAGTGAGGGTGTTGACCAGCCCCAGGCTGACCATGGTTTGCAGAATGGACACCGTGCCCAGGCGGATCGGCACCATGATGCCGAAGGCAAAGAACAACTTCAGCCAGCGGTTGCCCCGGAACTTGTATTCCGACAGCGCCCAGGCTGCCATGGCGCCAAACAGCAGAATGAAGAACAGCGAGGCTACGGTCACGGTGAAGCTGTTGCCAAAGTACAGCCACACATCGGAGCGGCCCAGCACCTTGTGGTAGCCGACCATCGAGAAAGTCTCGGGCGTGGGCCAGGCCAGCGGGTCGTCAAAGATGGCACCGCGCTCCTTGAACGAATTCATGAACACCAGCAGGATGGGTGCCATGGCCAGCACCAGATAGCCTAGCAGGACGGCGTGCACAAACAGGCGGCTGGGCGCGACTTTAGAGAGAGATTTGGCCATCATGTGCTCACAGGGCAAAGCGTTGCAGGCGGCGCTGCACCAGCAAAAAGTAGGCGGCGACACCCAGCAAAATCACCAGAAACATCAGCGTGGCCACTGCTGCGCCCATGGTCGGGCTGGCCACCTGCGACTGGTAGCCGAAGAAGGTGCGGTAGAACAGCGTGCCCAAAATGTCGGTGCTGTAGTTGGGCCCGGCCAGCCCGCCCTTGACGGTGTAGACCAGGTCAAAGGCGTTGAAATTGGCCACGAAGGTCAGGATGGTGACCAGGCCCAGGGTGGGCAAGATCAGCGGCAGGCGGATCTGCCAGAAGATGCGCCAGGGTGAGGCGCCTTCGACCACGGCGGCTTCGATCACGTCCTCGGGGATGGCAATCATGGCGGCATAGATCAGCATCATCGGGATGCCCACGTACTGCCATACCGACATCAGCGACAAGGTGATCAGCGCCGACGATTCCAGCCCTAGCCAGGGAGCGAACCAGCTCTCCAGCCCGACCCAGCCCATGATGCGTTCGGACACGCCCCACAAGGGCGACAGAATCAGCTGCCAGACAAAGCCCACAATCACCACCGACAACAGCGTGGGCAGAAAGAACACGGTCCGGTAGACCGCCGCAAAGCGCACATTGCGCAGCGACAGCAGGGCCGCCAGCAGAAGGCCCATAGGGTTTTGCGCCAACATGTGGATGCCAAAGAACTTCAGGTTGTTCAGCATCGCGTTCCAGAAGCTGGCCGACCATTGCGGGTCGTGCAGGATGGTGGCGTAGTTGGCCAGGCCGGAAAACGTGCGCACGCCCGTGTCATCGGTGCTGTAGAGGCCGAGCCGCAGGGTGTCCAGCAGCGGCAGGGCGCTGAACACCGCGTAAATCAGCAAGGCGGGCGTGATAAACACCAGCACCCGCCAGGAAAAACCTTGTCTCATAAGCTTTTTGCTCATCCCCAGGCTACAGCGCAAGCGCTTTCCGCCCACCCCCTTGCAGGGGGCAACACCAGCAGCTTGGCAAAGCCAGTTCTGCGGTGTTTCTGGGGGCGCGCGTTCTGGCTGAATGCTGGGTGGTTAATAGTTAATGGGGTGTGTGAGAAAACAGGCAAACCCCGCAGGATTTGCCTGGCAGTCTTATTTAGCTGCCGCGTACCACTTGGCAAACCCAGCCTGGATTTGCTGTGCGGCATCCTTGGGGGCCATTTTCAGGTTCATGACCTGCGAACTGACGTTCCAGAGTTCGTTCTCCATGCTGGGCGTGCCGCGGTTCATGATCTGCGCGTTCAGGCGAATCGTGCTCTTGCACTGGTTCCGCCAGCCGATCATTTCCTTGGCGACCGGGTTCTTCACCTCGATGGCATGGCTGGACAGCGAGAAGAAGCCGGTCGCCTTGTTGGTGTACAGGTCGGCAAATTCCTTGCTGGACAGCCAGGTCAGGAAGGTTTGCGCGTCGGCCTTGTTTTTACTCTTGCTGTTGATGCCCATGCCAATGTCGGTGTGGTCGGAGATGTAGCAAGGGTCACCGGCTTTTTGCACCGGTGGCTTGAAGGCACCGAAATCGACCTTGCTGTTGGCTTCAAAGTACGAGATATCCCACGAGCCAGTGGGGTAGATGGCGGCGCGGCCCGAGCCAAACAGGTTTTGCGAATCGCCATAGGTTTGCGCCTGGTAGCCTTTGGACAGGTAAGGTGCCCACTTGGCCATGGTTTCCCAGGTGCTGACGAAGGCCGGATCGGTGAACTTCTGCTTGCCGCTGATCAGGCCCTTGCGGCCTTCTTCGCCCTTCCAGTGGTTGGGGCCAATGCCGGTGAAGACGATCTGGTTGGTTTCCCATTGGTCGGCGGTGCCCAGTGCCAGCGGGGTGGCTTTACCCGCGGCTTTGATCTTTTCGAGAGCGGCGAAGAAGTCTGCCTCGGTCACGGGCACGGACAGGCCCAGGTCGGCGAAGATTTTCTTGTTGTAGAAAAAGCCATGGATCACCGAGGCCATGGGCATGCAGTGGGTGCTTTTGCCGTCGTCCGACTGCCAGGCCACCTGGGCTGATTCGGGAAAGTTTTTCAGGCCCGGGATGCCGTTGAGCTTTTCCAGGTAACCCTTTTTGGCCAGATCCAGCGACACATCAAAGGGGCGGCAGGTGATCAGGTCGCCTGCGGTGCCTGCGGTCAGGCGCGTGTTCAGGGCCGAGTCGTATTCGGGCGGTGAGGTGGGCGAGAACTTGACGGTGATGCCGGGGTTGGTCTTGTTGAAGGCGGGCAACAAAACCTCTTCCCACAGGGCTTTGTCGTCCACCCGCCAACTTTCAATGGTCAGGTTGCCCGCGTGGGCAAAGCCGCTGCAAACCAGGGCAAGGGCGGTAGCCGTAAGGTGGAATGGGATGCGCATGGACGGTGTTCTCCGAGGGGTGGCTTGAATCCTGCACGGGATGTGCAGGCCTTCAATAGGCCGGAGGTTATGCTGTGCCACCTGTAATATCAAACCACCACCAATTGGCTGCATTCATCTTCTAAGTGCTTGATTTTGTTGAACTTAACTCTACCGCTGGCACCTTGGCATTACGTTTCATTACGTTGTCCCTGCCGCACCAGGGCTGGTGCTAGTACAAGCCGTGGGTCCGTGATAGATAACATTACATTTCGATAGGAAATGAAAGCTCTCGCCGTCTTGTTACTGGGTTGGGCCGCGCTGGCAGTGCCCGCCTGGGCGCAAGCACCCGCCCAGCCGGTGGACGTGCTGCACTGGCTCACCTCGGCCAGCGAACGGCGCGCCGCCAACCAGCTCAGCACCATCCTGGCGGCCAACGGCGTGCAGTGGCGCGATGCGGCCATTCCCGGCGGTGGCGGCATGGCGGCGGTCAAGGTGTTGAAGAGCCGGGTGCTGATGGGCGACTCGCCCGACGTGGCGCAGCTAATAGGCACCACCCTAACCGAATGGGCCGATGTGGGCTTGGTGCTGCCGCTGAACGCCGTGGCCAACCGCCAGCGCTGGGCGCAAACTTTGTTTCCCACCGTGATGGACCTGGTCAGTTACAACGGCATGGTGATTGCCGCGCCGCTGGGTATCCACCGCATCAACACCTTGCTGTACAACCGCCGCCTGTTCGCGCGCATCGGCCTGCCGCCGCCCACCACCTGGGCCGAATTTGAAGTGGCGGTACACAAGCTGGCAGCGCAGGGAATCCAGCCGCTGGCCTGGAGCGACGAGCCCTGGCAGATTGCCACCGTGTTCGAGGCCGTGCTGCTCAGCGATGCCGGCCCGGCGCTGTACCGCGAGCTGATCGTGCAGCGCAAGAGCAACGCCTGGCTGGACCCGCGGGTGGAGCGTGCCCTGGCCCGGCTGCGCTGGCTGCGCAATACCAACGGAGAACCGCCGCGCGAAAAGCCCTGGACCGATGCCGCCCGCGAGCTGCTGGCGGGCAAAGCCGCCATGCTGGTGATGGGCGATTGGGCCAAGGGCGAGCTGATCGCCTGGGGGGCCAGCCCCAGCAAAGACTTTGGATGCGTGGTGCTGCCCGGCACCGAGAATGCGCACCTCTACAGCATCGACACCCTGGCCATGCTGGCCAACGGCCACCACCGCGAGGCCACGCAGGAGAAGGTGGCCGAGCTGGTGTTCAACGCGTCCACCCAGTTGGCCTACAACCGTATCAAAGGCTCGGTGCCGGTGCAGCGCGATATCGACGTGGCCAGCCTGGACAGTTGCGCCCGCGACTCCTGGGCCAGCTTTGCCGACCCGCGCACCGCCCGCGTGCCCAGCCTGGCCCACCGCATGGCCGCCGACGAATCCATCAAGGACGCCGTGGCCCAAACCCTGTGGCGCTACCTGACCGACCCGCGCATGGAGCCCGCCGAGGCGCAGCGCCGCCTGGCCGCCGTAATCCGCGCACCCAGCAACACGCCGTAAATCTATGAACCGCACCATCCTGGTCGTTGACGACGACCAAAAAACCCGCAACCTGCTCAAAACCTACCTGGAAAAGCACCAGTACGAGGTGCGCGTGGCGCACGATGGGGCCAGCTTTCTGGCCGAGTTCGAGCGCTTTCGCGACCTGCTCAGCCTGGTGATCCTGGACGTGATGCTGCCCGACACCGACGGCTTTACCCTGTGCCAGACCGTGCGCCGCCAGTCGCCCGTGCCCATCATCATGTTGACCGCCAGCGCCGACGACACCGACCGCATCGTCGGCCTGGAGCTGGGGGCCGACGACTACATCGCCAAGCCCTACAACCCGCGCGAGCTGCTGGCCCGCATCAAGGCCATCCACCGCCGCATGCAACTGGGTGGTGCCGGGGCGGCAGTGCGCTTTCTGCGCTTTGCCGGGTTCACCATGGATCTGCTGGAGCGCCAATTGACCGACGCAAGCGGCGCGGTGGTGGTGTTGACCAGCATGGACTTCAACCTGCTGCGCTTCTTGGCCGAGCACGCGGGCGAAACCCTGGACCGGGGCCGCCTGATGGAGCAAACCCGTGGCCGCGACCTGGGGCCGCTGGACCGCTCGCTAGACGTGCAGGTCAGCCGCCTGCGCCAGCGCCTGAGCGACGACGGCAAGCAGCCGCTGCTGATCAAGACCGTGCGCGGCAGCGGCTATGTGTTCTCTGCCGACGTGGTGGCTGCTGATGCCTAGACCCTCCGGCATATGGCGCTGGCTGCCCGACAGCCTGCTGGGCCGCATCGTGCTGGTGGTGGCGCTGGGCGTGGTCAGTGCGCAGCTGGTGGGCACCTTGCTGTGGGCGCGCCAGTTGCGCGAAAGCGCCCGCACCGAGGCCCTGGGCGCGGCGCACCACTTGGCGGTGAATGCGGCGGGCACACTGCGCTTTTTTCGTGACCTGCCGCCCAAATACCGGCCCATCCTGATCGAGCAACTGCGCACCATGGGCGGCACGCGGTTTTTTGTCAACGTGAACCGCGAGCGCGTGCCCATCACCCCGCTGGGCGGCAACGCTCTGGTGGACGCGGTGGTGAGCGTGGTGCGCGACGATCTGGTGGCCAATCTGCACCCGGCCCAGGCCCCCGATGTGGCCTTTGCCTGGCCCGATGGCCTGCGGGTGTCGGACGATGGCCGCACAGTGAACGACCTGCCCGAGTCCTGGGTCGAGGCCACCTTGTTGCTGCGCCCGCGCCCTGCGCCGGTGCTGGTGATCCAGTCTGAATTTGAGCCGGGGCGCTGGCTGTACCTGGCCGCGCCCATGCCCGATCCGTATTTTTTGGACAACGCCAATCCGCTCACCTGGGACCGCGTGGCTTTGCAACTGGTAACGCTACTGACCGTGCTGTTGCTGGCGGTGCTGCTGGTGCGCGGGCTGATCCGCCCGCTGAACCGCATCGCGTCCGCCGCCAACGCCTTTGGCAGCGACAGCGCGCCCGAACCCGTGCCCGAAACCGGCACCGCCGAGCTGCGGCGTACCGCACGCGCCTTCAACGAAATGCAGGCCCGTATCCAGCGCTACCTGGTGGACCGCGAGCGGCTGTTTCTGGGTATCTCGCATGGCCTGAAAACGCCCATCATGCGGCTCAAGCTGCGCACTGAGCTGCTGGACGACGAAGCCCTGCAGGCCGACTTCCACGAGGACCTGGACGACCTGGACGTGATGGTCAAGGCGGCGCTGCAAAGTGTCAAAGACACCGACATCCACGAAAACCTGACCCCGGTGCGGCTGGACACTCTGCTGGCCCGGCTGGCCAAGCGGCCCATCCACCCCAACGCCAGCATCGAATTTGTGTCCGAACCCGTGAGCGTGCAGGGCAAGCCGCTGGCGCTGGAGCGGGCTTTGAGCAACCTGCTGGACAACGCCGTGCTGTACGGCGAACGGGTGCAGTTGCGCCTGAGCGACCGGGGCGCGCTGGCGGTGGTGGAAGTGCGTGACTTTGGCCCCGGCATTGCGCAGGCATCGATGTCGGCAGCCTTTGAGCCGCACGTGCGCCTGGGCCACGGCCAGCAGAACAACCGCACCGGCACGGGCCTGGGCCTGGGCATCGCCCGCAACATCATCCAGGCGCATGGCGGCGAAATCCGGCTGCACAACCACGCGGAATGCGGGCTGGTGGTGACGGTGCTGCTACCTGCCGTAGCCCCGTTGGCCGACTAAAGAGGGACGGCTTCGCCTTCCACGTAGACTGCCCGCAAGGCCAGGTCGCGGTCCAGCACCACCACATCGGCCCAGGCACCGGCCACCAGTTGGCCCCGGTCGGTGAGGCCCAGGTGTTCGGCGGCAAAGCGCGAGACGCGGTTGGACGCATCCGCCAGGTCCAGCCCCACGCTGTCCACCAGGTTGCGCAAGGCCTGGTCCATGGCCAGCGAGGATCCGGCCAGCGTGCCGTCTTCCAGCCGCACGCCGCCCAGGCACTTGAACACCTTGTGGCGGCCCAGCGTGTATTGGCCGTCGGGCATGCCTGCAGCCGAGGTCGAATCGGTGACGCAATACAGGCAGGGAATGGCCCGTAGCGCGGCGCGGATGGCACCGGGGTGTACGTGCAGCAGGTCAGGGATGATTTCGGCAAACCGGGCGTGCGCCAGCGCCGCGCCCACCATGCCCGGCTCGCGGTGGTGCAGGGCGGACATGGCGTTGAACAAATGGGTGAAACCGGTGGCCCCTTGCTGCAGCGCGGCCACACCGTCTTCGTAGCTGCCGGTGGTGTGGCCGAGCTGCACCTTGTAGCCGTCGGCACACAGTCGGGCCACCATCTCCAGGTTGCCAGCCACCTCGGGGGCCAGGGTGATCAGGCGGATCGGGGCCAGGGCGTTCAGGCGGTGGATTTCCGCGTGGCTCACGGGCCGGGCAAACGGCGGCTGCGCGCCCAGCTTGGCTTCGCTGATGTACGGGCCTTCCAGGTGCACACCCAGTACGCGCGCCGCCCCCGCCGGGCGCTGCTGGTAGACGCTACCCAATGCGCTGAACGCGGCTTCCAGGTCGGCCATCGGCGCGGTCATGGTGGTGGCCAGCAGTGCGGTGGTGCCGTGCCGGGCGTGCAGCCGGGTCACGTGCAGCACGGCATCGCCGGCTTCCATGATGTCGTGGCCCGCACCGCCGTGCACATGCAGGTCGATAAAGCCGGGCAGCACCAGCGGCAGGCCCGCATCGCGCACGCTGGCCGTGGGGGCTGGGGTGCCGGTGATGTCGGCAATGCGGCCTTCAGGGGTGAAGGCGATGTCCCCGGTGATGAAGCCGCTGGGGGTCAGAATGTTGGCGTGCAGGGTGCGCATAGGACGGTTTTCAAAAGGCCGGGCCGCAGACCCGTAAGGTTAGAATCCTGAGCTCGCTACCCATAGCTCAGTTGGATAGAGCATCAGCCTTCTAAGCTGAGGGTCACAGGTTCGATCCCTGTTGGGTAGACCATAGCGCAACCCCGCTCCATGGAAGCATTTTAGGCATTAAATCGGCCTCTGGCGCATATTCAACATACGCAAGCAGCTATATATTTTATAGCATACGCCCTTGCGCCGTTTGGGCTGCTGCACACAGTAGCCCCCACAAAAGAAAGCAGGCGCGCATGCTCAAGCGCATTAAAAACTGGGTGGGTCGGGCGATGGGCTCGGCTGCCAACGCTGACGACCTGGAGGCCGTCAGCGGTTGGGCGGATTCGCAAGGGCTGGCGTTTGACCGCCTGGCCGACGGCACCGGCTTTGCCCTGATTGGCACAGTGGATGGGCGCCCCTGGCGGATGGAGCAGAGCCCGGCGGGCCGGGACTTTATCGTGGGTGCCGAGCTGCGCGCCCGTGCCGAACTGGGCCTGCCTGAGCACCTGGCCATCATGCTGATCAACCGCCCGCTCAAGGAGTCGTTGGAAAAACGCGTTTATGAGGAGGTGACCCACGGCGTGCAAACCACGGTGGATGTGGCCTTGCCCGAGGAAGCGCGTTGGCTGACGCTGTACGACCAGGTGGGCTGGAACACCGCGCCGCTGGCGTTCTGGGACTATTACGCCCTGGTGGCGGACAACCGCGCCCACGCCCAGCAGTGGCTGGACGGGCCGCTGATGGATCTGCTGCAGGCCTGGCCGACCAATGCGGTGCAGCAGGCCACGCCGTTCATCCTGCAGGTGCAGAGGGGCCGGGTCTACCTGCGCATGGAGTACCCGCAAACCGATGTGCCCACACTGCGGCATGCGGTGGCGGTGTTCACGCAGGCCTGTGTGTCGGCCCAGTTGCTGAACAACGGCTGAGCGCCTGGCGGCTCAGTGGTCTGCGTCCACGATGCGCAGCAGCGCCGTGCGGTCGCGGATCATCAGACCCGCGGTTTCGATGCCGATCACGTCGTCGCGCTCCATCGCTTTCAGTTCCTGGTTGACCCGCTGGCGCGAAGCCCCTAGCAGCTGTGCCAGCTCTTCCTGGGCCAGCTGCAGGCTGATGCGGATCTCGTTGGCGTTGGCCAGGTTGGGGATGCCGTAGCTGCGCGCCAGGTGCAACAGTTGCTTTGCCAGCCGGGCGCGCAAGGGCAGGGTGTTCAGGTCTTCCACCAGACCAAACAGTTGCCGGATGCGCCGTGCCTGCAGCCGCAACATGGCTTCGTACAGTTCTGTGTGCGTGGCGAGTATCTTTTTGAAGTCGGCCTTGGCCACGCACAACAAGGTGGTGTCGCCATGGGCGTAGGCATCGTGGGTGCGGCGGTCACCGTCAAAGATGGCGATATCGCCAAACCAGGTGCCGGGCTCCATGTAAGTCAGCGTGATTTGCTTGCCCGAGAGCGAGGTGGAGCTCACCCGTACCGCGCCTTTGGCGCAGGCCACCCATTCCTCGGGCGGCTCGCCACGGGCGGCAATCAGGCCATTGTCCTGGTAGCGCTTGACGTAGGCGCAACGCAGGATGTCGTGCCGCAACGACGGCGAAAGAGATGCAAACCAGTGCCCTGCATTGATGGCCGCGCGTTCTTCAATCGTTAGGATGGGTTCGTCCATGGGCTTTGTCTCATCTGTCTCTGGTGTGTCTAGGGTGTCTGGTGGGCTGCACATTGTCATCCCACGGTCATGCTTGCAACGCACAAACACACAAAGTATGTCACCTGGGTGTCTGGCCAGGCCAGTGGCTTCGTACCCACAATCTCTGCAGATAGCCCGATAATTGCCGTTGTTCAATTGATCACATGCTGAAATCCAATGGTATGGTGTGTCTGAACACCCTCAAACGTAATAAATTGCAGTGAAACTACGCAACACCCTTCTTGGCTCGACCCTCTTGGTCGCCGCATTTGGTAGCTCAGCCCTGTCTCTCGGACGCGCGAGGGGCGCTGTGGTGTTGGGCCAGCCTCTTGACTTGGCGGTCGATGTTCGTCTCGACTCCAGCGATGACACGGGCAGTGCCTGTTTTGAAGCCGACGTGTTCCATGGTGACGGCCAAGTGGCCCCCAATCGTGTGCGGGTCATCGTGGTGGGTGGTGGGCAAGGGCAAGACGCCGTGGTGCGGATCCGTTCTTCCGCCGTGGTGGACGAGCCTGTGGTGGGGGTGGTGCTGCGCTCCATATGCGGCCAGAAAACCTCGCGCCGGTACGATTTTTTAACCGACTTTCCCGTGGAAACGCGTGCCGCGGCCGTGCCCACCATCATTCCTGCCACCGTTACTGCGCAGAACGCAGCGCCCGTGGCGGACGCGCCGTCGGCGGCCCCTGCTCCAGCGCCCGTGGCGGCACCGCGTTCCGCACCGATTCGCAGTGCTGCCAATCCCGCTCCGGTGGTGCGTGCACCCCGGCCGGCCCCGGTGTCCAAGCCCATCGTGGCCAAAGAGCCCAAAGAGCCCAAAGAGCCCAAAGAAACCGTGGCCGTACCAAAACCGATAGTCGCCAAGGTCGAAACCAAAGCCGAGGCACCCGATAACAAACCCCGCTTGAAGCTGGAGTCGCCCGAGACGCCCGACGAGCGGCTGGTGCAGCTCAAACCTGCCAGCGATGTGGTGCTGGCCCCTACCGACGATCCGCAAAAGCGCGAAGCTGCTGCTGCTGCCTGGCGCGAACTGAACCACCTGCCGGTGGAAAACCCCCAGGAAAAACAGCGTTTGCTGGCCCTGGAGGCCGAGTCCAAAACACTCAAGGCCTTGTTGGCAAAAAGTGAAGCCGACTTCAAGTTGCGCCTCGACAAGCTGGAAAACAACCGCTACAGCGAGAGCTTTGTGTACAGCCTGCTGGGCTTGCTCTTGGCCGCGATTGCCGCAGCCGCTTTCTTTTGGAACCGTGCCCGCCAACGCATTCACACGGTAACCACCGACTGGTCGCACCATGGCGAGCCCAGTGCCGAAGAGCTGGGCCGCACCGCGCCTATGAGCCGCCCGGCATCGTTGGCATCGCAGTTGCCACCCAACACCTTGCCTGGCCCCAACCACGATGCCGATGTCGACGAGTCGCTGTTTGACGACCTGAAGAAGTTGACGGCGGTGACCATGCCCGCCAAGCCATTCCCGCCCGTGGCCCGCTCTGGTGTCACTGCGATGCCAGCACGCAGCATTTACCCAGAAGATTTTCTGGACGTGCAGCAGCATGCTGACTTTTTTGTCTCGCTGGGCCAATACGACCAGGCGATCGAGGTATTGAAAAAGAGCATCCAAGACAGCGCCGATGCCAGCCCCTTGGCCTATTTGGAGCTGCTCAAGATTTACCACACGCTGGGCCGCCAGGCGGAATACCAGCAGCAGCGTGATGTGTTCAACCGCATCTTCAATAGCCAAATACCCGAATTCCCCGCATTCACCCAAGAAGGTCAGAGCCTGGAAGGCTACCCTGCGGTGCTGCGCAGTATCGAGAGCCAGTGGGGCACGCCCAAGGTGCTGGAATTCATCGAAGCCTGCCTGTTCCGCGATACGGCTGTCAACGCTGCTAGTGCAGGCAAGCCATTTGACCTGGCCGCCTACCGCGAACTTCTGCTGCTCTACGCGATGGCCCTGGGCACAGTTCGCCAAGCGGATGGCTCTTTGTATGCGGCTGTGCCGAAGGTCCGCACCGCGCGCATCAGCCGCCCCCAAGAGTTGGAGTTGGACGTATCCAAGCCCGCGCCTTTGGAGGTTTCGGCTCCGCGCGAAACCTCGTTCACCCAACCGATGTTGTTGATGTCGGAGATGGCTCCGTTGGAAGCGCAAGACACCCATCCAGAGCCTTTGGTGCCGTCGTACCGCGCACCGCTGGATTTGGACCTGGACTTGAACCTGGACTTCTCGAATTCTGAGTTGATGGCGATGCAAGAGCTGCCAGCCGTGCCAGCCGTGGTGGCTCCCCCCGTACCTGCACGCTTGGACCTGGATCTTGACTTGGATCTGGATCTAGCAGCATCCCTGTCCAGCCCGGCCGCTGCACCTGCGCCTATCCCACCGGTGATTCCCGTCATCGACAGCAACATGCTGGAGTTCGACCTGTTCGATCCCAAGGTCGAAGCCAAGATTTCGCCTAAAAAAGGCTGACTCCCCAGGCTGCGCTGCGTTACGCCAACCCCCTTGAAGGGGGCGATACCAGTCGCTCGGCAAAGCCGATTCCACGGTACTTATGGAATGCTTGCGTTGTGGCTGTGGGTTGGTTTATAAAATTGAAAAAACGGCCAAAAAACCTGTGCTTTTTGGTCGTTTGCGTTTGAAGCGTCTGCGCAAGCTGCTATCAAATAATTTTCAAAATAGATAGCAATAGCTACGTGGCTTAACGCCGAACCTGCAAGGCCGCTGGATTGACGATGTTGGTCGGCGTGCCCTTGATAAAGTTCAGTACATTGTCAAAAGCCGCGTTGAAGTACAACTCGTAGCTGTTTTGCTCCACATAGCCGATATGCGGGGTGCAGATGCAATTCTCTAGCCGCAGCAGGGCGTGGCCTTGCAAAATCGGCTCGCTCTCGAATACGTCAATCGCCGCCATGCCGGGATGGCCCCGGTTCAGGCCGGCCAGCAGTGCGTCAGGCTCGATCAGCTCGGCCCGCGAGGTGTTGACCAGCAGGGAGGTGGGCTTCATGCGCGACAGGTCTTCCAGGGTGACGATGCCACGGGTTTCCTCGTTCAGCCGCAGGTGTAGCGACAGCACGTCCGATTGCGCAAACAGGGCTTCCTTGCTGTCCACCACTTCCACCCCGTCGGCCAACGCCCGGGTGCGCGAGGTGTCGCGGCCCCAGACCAACACCTTCATGCCGAAGGCGCGCGCGTAGGTGGTGACGATCTGGCCGATGCGGCCATAGCCCCAGATGCCCATGGTTTTGCCCTTGAGCACGGTACCCATGCCGAAGTTGGGCGGCATGGACGCAGTCTTCATGCCCGACTGCTGCCAGACCCCGTGCTTGAGGTTACTGATGTACTGTGGCAAGCGCCGGGACGCAGCCAAAATCAGTGCCCACGTCAGCTCGGCCGGGGCGGTAGGCGAGCCCACACCCTCGGCCACGGCAATACCGCGCTCGGTACAGGCGGTGACATCCACATGGGCACCGATACGCCCGGTTTGCGCGATCATCTTGAGGCGCGGCAGTTTTTCGATCACCGCGCGGTTGAGCTGGGTACGCTCGCGGATCAGCACGATGATGTCGGCATCCTTCAGCCGCACCGACAACTGGCCCAGCCCCTTGACGGTATTGGTGTAGACCTTGGCGGCGTAGGGTTCCAGCTTGGTGGCGCAGTCGAGTTTGCGCACGGCATCTTGGTAGTCGTCGAGGATCACAATGTTCATGCCCTGATTGTGCCTTGGTGCTGGAGACTGCTTGCGGTGGTCTTGTGGGCCGACAGCAGGTGGGGCTTGGTTTTATTGCAGCACTGCGCCGCCGCGGGGCGCGGATTCCAGGGCGGCCATCCGCTCTAGTTCAGCGCAGACATCGGCCATGCGGCCCGAGATGCGCATGCGCCCGGCACTGGCGTTCGACTGGGGCGTGTCGATGACCCGTAGCACCCGTACCGGGCGGCGAGCAACGGCCGGGGGCGGGGTGCTGCAGCTGGGACGGGCGGGCCAGGCGGGTGCCGGGCTGGGGTGGTTGGCACAGTGGGGTGGCCACACGGCAGCAGGGCGTGAAGCCTGGCTGGGGCGCTGGACGGGCTTGTGCGGTGCACTAGCGGTGAGCCAGCCCACCAGACCCTGGAACGAACCCAGTAAACCCGTAGGTGAAAACGATGCGATTCCCATAGGACCTTCCCAACAAGCGGTGTTGAATACGGACGAAACGGTGGCTGTAAACCTGGATTTACGCGGACAGTGGCGGCGGCGGGGCGCTCCCGCATGCTGCTGCGCTTTACACGAAATTACGTTTAGCGCAGTGGCACCATGGCGCAGGTGGCGCGGCTACATCAGCAAAGTGTTGCGGATGAGCCCGACCGCCAAGCCTTCGATGGCGAAGCTTTCTTCCGGGTCGACCACGATGGTGGGGTAGTCGGGGTTTTCGGGCAGCAGCTCGACCAGGTTTTTGGTGCGGCGGTAGCGTTTGACGGTGACATCGTCGCCCAGGCGGGCCACCACGATCTGGCCGTTTTTGGCGTCGGTGGCGGATTGCACGGCCAGCAGGTCGCCGTCGAGGATGCCGATGTCGCGCATGGACATACCGCGCACCTTGAGCAGGTAGTCGGGCTTGTGGCGGAACATGCTGGCTTCGACGTGGTAGGTTTGGTCTACATGTTCCTGCGCCAAAATCGGGGAGCCTGCGGCGACCCGGCCGATCAGGGGCAGGGCGAGCTGGCTCAGCACGTTGTGCAGGCGCGACTCGTTGATGGAGCGCAGGGCTTCGCTTTTGAGGCGGATGCCGCGTGAGGTGCCGCTGACCAGCTCGATGGCACCTTTGCGAGCCAGGGCCTGCAGGTGCTCTTCGGCGGCGTTGGCCGACTTGAAGCCCAAGGTGTTGGCGATTTCGGCCCGGGTGGGCGGCGCGCCGGTACGGGCGATAGCGGACTGGATCAGCTCCAGAATCTGCTGCTGGCGGGCGGTGAGTTTGGCGGGGAAAAATGGAAGAGGGGGCAGATCCATGGGTGACTCCTAGGCGGAAACGAAGTGGCGGGCTGTTTTAATATCCAGTGACTGTATTTTTAACCAGTTTTTGAAAGTTTGCAAGCATGGCGGTGAATTCAAGTTCTTCCAGGATCGTGGTGTTGGGCACGGGGGGCACGATTGCGGGCCGCGCCAGCCGCGCGGGCGACAACCTGGGCTACACCGCGGGCGAAGTGGGTGTGGCGCAGCTGTTGGAGTCGCTGGGCGGCTTTGCGGCCGGGGTGGATCTGGTGGCCGAGCAGGTGGCGCAGGTGGACAGCAAGGACATGGGCTTTGCCCTGTGGCAGCAGTTGGCGACATGCTGCGACCACTGGCTGGCGCAGGCCGACGTGGCGGGCATTGTCATCACCCACGGCACCGACACGCTGGAGGAAACCGCGTATTTTCTGCAGGCGGTGCTGAACCCGGCCAAGCCGGTGGTGCTGACCTGCGCCATGCGCCCGGCCACGGCCCTGGTGCCCGACGGGCCGCAGAACCTGCTGGATGCCGTGGCGGTGGCTGCCACCCCGGGCGCACGCGGCGTGGTGGCGGTGTGCGCGGGCAACATCCACAGCGCGCGCGATGTGCAAAAGGTACACAGCTACAAGGTGGATGCGTTTGCCTCGGGCGATGCGGGGCTGGTCGGGCTGGTGGAGGAGGGCCGGGTACGTCTGTTGCGGCCCTGGCCATCGGCGGTAGATTTTTATGAAGAAAATCGACCTCTAGCGCAGGTTCTATCTACACAAGTAGCTATCAAAAGTGTAGTTCTGGGTGGTACGTCTGCCAGCGGCTGGCCGCGGGTGGAGATCGTGCTGAACTATGCCGGGGCCAGCGGTTTGCTGGTGGATGCGCTGGTGGCCCAGGGCGTGCAGGGTATGGTGGTGGCCGGCACTGGCAACGGTACGCTGCATGTGGAGCTAGAGGCGGCTTTGCTGCGGGCCATGGCGCATGGGGTGCGGGTGCTGCGTTCTACGCGCTGCGTGTTCGGCCGGGTGCTGGGACTGGGCTCGGACGCGATCCCCGATGCGCAGGGCTTGTCGCCGGTCAAGGCGCGGATTGCCTTGCTGCTGGAGCTTTTGGCCCCGCAGGCGTAAAAAAGCCGCCTAGCATCACGCCGGGCGGCTTTTTAGAGGCGTTGAAGCTCAGGCTGCCAGTGCGGCAAAGGCCCTGGAGGTGATTTCGTCGACGCTACCGGTGCCGCTGATGGCGCGGTACTTGGGGGCAGCGTGGGGTTCGTTGCGGGCCCAGCTGGAGTAGTAATCGACCAAGGGGCGGGTCTGGGCGCTGTACACCTCGAGTCGCTTGCGCACGGTTTCTTCCTGGTCGTCGGGGCGCTGGACCAGGGGCTCGCCGGTGATGTCATCAATACCCTCGACTTTGGGCGGGTTGAACTTGACGTGGTAAGTGCGGCCCGATGCCGGGTGCGAGCGGCGGCCGCTCATGCGTTCGATGATGGCATCGAAGGGCACGTCGATTTCCAGCACGTAGTCGAGCTTGACACCGGCGGCCTTCATCGCGTCGGCCTGGGGCAGGGTACGGGGGAAGCCGTCGAACAGGCAGCCGTTGGCGCAGTCGGGCTGGGTCAGGCGCTCCTGGACCAGGTTGATGATCAGGTCGTCGCTGACCAAGCCGCCGGACTTCATCACCGCGTCGGCCTGCAGGCCCAGCGGTGTACCGGCCTTGACGGCTGCGCGCAGCATGTCACCGGTAGAGATTTGCGGGATGCCATATTTTTGGCAGATGAAGGTGGCTTGCGTGCCCTTGCCGGCGCCGGGTGCGCCCAACAAAATGAGTCTCATGGAAATATCCTCGAAGTGTTTAAAACTGCGCGGCGTTGCTGGCGGGCTTGTTGTATGCAGGACCGGCCGCAACGCTTCATTGCGCGTGAGGATACCAGAGGCTTTAGTACAGTTTGCTTACGCGTTCCAGGTCTTCGGGCGTGTCCACACCGGGGCCGGGCGCGTGCTCGGTAACGTGTACTGCGATGCGGTAGCCGTGCCATTGTGCGCGCAGCTGTTCCAGCGCCTCGCTGACCTCGATCGGGGCCTGTGGCAGGGTGGGAAACAGGCGCAAAAATCCGGCGCGGTAAGCGTAAATCCCTATGTGGCGCAGTGGTGCCGGGCTGGGCAGGCTTTGGAAGCTTTTGTCGGCTGTGGCCCCGTCGCGCCACCAGGGGATGGGCGCGCGGCTGAAGTACAGGGCGTGCTGCTGTATATCTAGCACCACTTTGACGACGTTGGGGTTGGTGAAGTCGGCCAGGCAGTCGATGGCGTGGGCGGCGGTGGCCATGCTGGCGCCGGGGCGCTGCTCCAGCAGGCGAGCTACGTCGTTGATCAGGGCGGGGTCGATCAGCGGCTCGTCACCTTGCACGTTGACCACCAGGTCGTCGCCGTCCAGGACCAGCAGGGCGCAGGCCTCGGCCAGGCGGTCGCTGCCGGAGGGGTGGTCGGCGCGGGTCAGCACGGCCTCGATGCCGTGGGCGGCGCAGGCCTCCAGGATGGACGGGCTGTCGGTCACCACCACGCTGCGTTGGGCCTGCGACAGCAGGGCGCGCTGGGCCGTGCGGACCACCATGGGCACGCCGCCTAGCAAAGCCAATGGCTTGTTGGGCAGGCGGGTGGAGGCCAGGCGGGCGGGGATCAGGACGGTGAAGCGCATGGGTTTACAGGCCGAGTTCTTCGTCGCTCAGGGTGCGGGCTTCGTTCTCCAGCAGCACGGGGATGCCGTCGCGCACCGGGTAGGCCAGGCGGGCGCTGCGTGAAGTCAGCTCTTGGCGTTCGCGGTCGTATTGCAGCGGGCCTTTGGTCACGGGGCAGACCAGCAGCTCCAGAAGTTTGCTATCCATGGGGAAATCTCAATCTGTGTGGGGTGTGGATGATATCCAGGGATCCACGCGTTGGTCCAGGGCTTGCCAGAAGCCAGCGTCGATCGCCAACACCAGGGGCACGGCCAGCGCGTCGGGCTGGTGTTGCCATAGTTTGAGCGCATCTTTTTCAGTGCAAATCATGGTCTGGCGCATATTCTGTATGCACTTCCAGCTATCAAAGTTGTAGTGATCGGGTAAGGCCTGTGTTGCCGCAAGCGTTAATCCTGCAGCGCGCAGCATGCTGAAAAAATGCGCTGGCTGGGCGATGGCGGCCACGGCCAGCAAAGATTTGCCTTCCAACGAAGCCAGCGGCACGCGCGTGCCATCGGCCTGCACAGCGTAATCGGCCAGCGTGCGCTGGCCGCGCCAGCCGGAAAATGCCGGGTTCGCGCCGCTGTGCAGCACCAGGTCCACCGGGCGCGGCCAGACTTCGCGCAGGGGGCCAGCGGGCAGCAAAAAACCGTTGCCCACGCCGCGGTCGTCAAAAATACAAATTTCCAGGTCGCGGTGCAGGGCGTAGTGCTGCAGGCCGTCGTCACACACAATGAGCTGGGTGGCTGGGTAGGCGGCCAGCAGGGCTTGTGCGGCCTGCAGGCGCTGGCTGGCTACGAACACCGGCACCTCGCAGCTGCGGTGCACCAGGGCGGGCTCGTCGCCCACCTCTGACGGTAGGCTATCGGGCCGCACTTCACGGCAGTCGGTGCTGCTGCGGCCATAGCCGCGTGAGACCACGCCAACGCGCACGCCACGTACCGTCCAGTGCTGCACCAAGGCCATCACCACCGGGGTTTTGCCCGAGCCACCCGCGACGACATTGCCGACGACGATGACCGGAACGGGCACGCGGCCCGATTTTTTGAGATGCAGGCGGTACAGCAGCCTGCGCAGTCGAACCAGTAGTCTGTAGAACAGCGACAAAGGCCACAGCAGCCAAGCCTGCCAGCCGCGCCGCTGCCAGATGCGCAGCAAGGCCTGCTCCATGCTATTTGGGCGTGGCCTGGGTGGCAAAGGTGATCTGGTTCAGGTTGGCACGGCGGGCGGCTTCCATCACGGTGATGACCGACTGGTGGGTGGCACTGGCATCGGCGCTGATGATGACGACCATGTCTTTGCTGCTACTGCCGTTGGTATTTGCCGCGTTGACCAGGGCCAGGGACAGGGCTTCAATGCTGCGGCCATCGACCGGGCCCTTGTTGATGGCGTAGCGGCCGTCGCTGCTGACAGCGACGATGATTTCCTTGGGGTAGTCGCGCTGGGCATCGGTGTTGGCCACGGGCAGGGTGATCTGCAGTTCGGTGAACTTGCTGTAGGTGGTGGACAGCATCAAAAAGATCAGCACCACCAGCAGCACGTCGATGAACGGGATGAGGTTGATCTCGGGCTCTTCCTGGCGGCGGTGGCGAAAGTTCATGGGGAGTGCCCTCGCGGTGTTACGGGCGCTTGCGCACGGCGTTCAGGTGGCGGGCAAACTGGTCGGCAGCCAGTTCCAGGGTCAGCAGGTATTCGTCTACCCGGGCCCGGAAGTAGCGCCAGAAGATCAGCGACGGAATCGCCACGATCAAACCAAAGGCGGTGTTGTACAGCGCCACCGAGATGCCGTGGGCCAGTTGCGCCGGGTTGCCACCCATGCCGCCGCCATTGCCCTGCGAGCCAAAGATGTCGATCATGCCGATTACCGTGCCCAGCAGGCCCAGCAAGGGGGCGGCCGAGGCGATGGTGGCCAGGGCGCTGAGGTATTTCTCCAGCTTGTGCGCCACCGCGCGACCGGCGCTTTCCATGGCGGCACGTACATCCTCGTCGCTGCACTTGGGGTGGGTGTTGAGCACCCGCAGGCCGCTGGCCAGCACTTCGCCCAGGCTGGAGTTTTGCGCCAGCTGGTTGACGATACCAGGGGCAGGAATGCTGGTTTGCGAGACCGTCAGCACCTCGTTGAGCAGCTTGGGCGGCACAATTTTGGAAGTTTTGAGGCTCAGAAAGCGCTCAATCACCAGGGCCATGGCCAGGATGGAGCAGGCAACCAAGGGCCAAATCGGCCAGCCTGCGGCTTGTATGATCGAAAACAATATAGCTTCTCCGCACGCACCTGCGGGCTTCGCCAGCGGGGTGCCAGCGGGGCCAACAAGTTGTTTCAAGTTGATAGATGCATGTCGATTATGGCTTAGCCGCCCCGGTGCCTGCCGCTTTGTTCCATCCGTTGTGCGGGCCCACAGTTCACCCACATTTCCTGTGGATAACTTTGTGAAGAACTTAGCCGTGACCGCTGCAAATCCAGCGCCCATGCGGGCTTATGACACTTCGATGAAAAATTAAGCAGAAAAATTAAGCAGAAAAATTCCAATTGAAATCAAGCACTTACCACAATAAATCAGCTTTCTTGAGAATGCCCTGGGTGTTTTTGGGCAGTTTGGAGACCAAGTCCGCGCCTGTGGAGCACTCCGTATCCGAATGTCGCTTTTGGGCGCGCCAACACTGATGGTCGGCCACCCAAACCCAGCATCGGTGCCGCAAATCTGGCCAGTTGGTGCGCTGTGCCGCGCCATTGCTGACACTTTGGAGGCGCGCTTCAATCCTGTCGCGGTGCGCGGGGAGATTTCGGGCTTCTCGCGCGCATCTAGCGGGCATTGCTACTTCAACCTCAAGGACGGACAAGGCCAAATCCGCTGTGCCATGTTCCGCCGCGCCGCCAGTTTGCTGGACTTTGCGCCGCGCGACGGCGAGCTGGTCGAGGTGCGGGGCCGTCTGGGCGTGTACGAGCCGCGGGGCGATTTACAACTGGTTGTGGAGAGCATGGGCCGGGCCGGGCAAGGGGCCTTGTTCGAACAGTTCTTGCGGCTCAAGGCGCAGCTGGAGGCCGAGGGCCTGTTCGACCCGGCCCGCAAGCGTCCGCTGCCGCTGCTGCCGCGTGGCATCGGCGTGGTTACGTCCCTGGGGGCCGCGGCTTTGCATGACGTGGTGGCGGCCTTGCAGCGCCGCGTGCCGCACATCCCGGTGGTGCTGGCCCCGGCCTTGGTGCAGGGTGCCGCGGCACCGGGCGAGCTGGTGAAGGCGCTATTAAATCTATACCAGTATGCGCAGGCAGAATCTACGCAAGAGGCCGATTTGATGCCTAAAAATGGCGTGCACATCGACCTGATCCTGCTGGTGCGCGGCGGCGGCTCACTGGAGGATTTGTGGGGCTTTAACGACGAGCAACTGGCCCGCACTATTCGCCGCAGCCCGGTACCCGTTGTTAGTGGGGTGGGGCACGAGACCGACTTCACGATTGCCGACTTTGTGGCCGACCTGCGCGCCCCTACGCCCACCGCAGCCGCCGAGCTGGCAGCCCAGCCGCGCGAGGTCTGGCTGGGAGCCTTGGGCCTGGCCGGGCAGCGCCTGCAAGATGCCGTGACGCGCCAGCTCGACACCCAGGCCCAGCGGCTGGACAGCGCGGCCCAGCGCCTGGGCCGTCCGTCTGGCCTGGTGGCGCGCCAGCAGTGGAAGCTGGGCCAGCAGGCGCAGCGGCTGCGGTACGCGGCGCTATCGAATATGCAGCGCAAGGCCATGGTGCTGTCTGCGCTAGAAGCTAATTTGCCTGTTAAATTAAAAACGGCGATGGAGCAGCAGCACGCGCGTCTGGACCGGGCAGGCCGCAGCCTGGCTTTGCTCGACCCGCTGCTGGTGCTGCAACGCGGCTACGCCTTGCTACGCACAGCCGAGGGCACACCCCTGACCAGCGTGCGGCAGGCGACGCCTGGACAGGCTGCAACGGCCGTCTTGGCCGATGGTGAGGTTGATCTCCATGTCCTACAGACGCGACGCAATTAGTTCCTACAATTGGTCCGTTAGACACACAACCACCACCCACCCACGAGGAAAAATATGGAACATACCCTGCCAGCACTGCCTTACGCGATCGACGCTTTGGCCCCTGCCTACTCGCAAGAAACCCTGGAGTTTCACCATGGCAAGCACCACAACGCGTACGTGGTCAACCTCAACAACCTGCAAAAGGGTACCGAGTTTGAAGCGCTGTCGTTGGAAGAAATCATCAAGAAGTCCAGCGGCGGCATCTATAACAATTCTGCCCAGATCTGGAACCACACCTTCTTCTGGAACTGCATGAAGCCCCAGGGCGGCGGCGAACCCACCGGCGCGCTGGCTGCCGCCATTAACGCCAAGTTCGGCTCCTACGCTGAATTCAAGGCCGCTTTCGTCAAGTCCGCCGTGGGCAACTTCGGTTCCGGCTGGACCTGGCTGGTGAAAAAGCCTGACGGCACGGTAGACATCGTCAACACGGGTGCTGCCGGTACACCCCTGACCACCGCCGACAAGGCCCTGCTGACCGTGGACGTGTGGGAGCACGCCTACTACATCGATTACCGCAATATGCGTCCCAAGTTTGTCGAAACCTTCCTCGACAAGCTGGTGAACTGGGAATTCGCGGAAAAGAACTTCGCTTAAGTTCCAGTCCCCACAAAAAAGCCCGTCTTGGACGGGCTTTTTTATTTGGCCGCGTCAAACGGCTTGCCGCCGAGCTTGCTGCCCGCCTTGATGCCTTTCTTGGCAAACCAGCCGACGTTCATCTCCAGCACGTAACGCACCGGTTTGGCCGAGCAATGCGAGTCGGTGGTTTGTGGCTTCATGTCGGCCAGGTTGACAATGACCCCATGATCATCTACGAAGGCTGCCGTTAACGGCAGGATGGTGTTTTTCATCCAGAAGCACTGGGTGCCTGGCTGCTCAAACACAAACAGCATGCCCTCTTGCTGCGGCATCTCGCGGCGAAACATCAGGCCGATTTCGCGCTGCTCGGGGGTCAGGGCCAACTGGGTGTCGATCTGGTAGATGCCCGCCGTCAGCGCGGTGCGGGGAAGGTTCATTTGCGGGCCTTCCTGGGCCAGAGCCAGGGTGGATGCCCCGACCAGCGATAGCACCAACACGGCGTGGGAGAGGTTTTTATGCATGGCTAGGCGTTTTGTGAAATAAAAGGATTTTGGCAGCACTGCGGCACCTATTCGCTTACTTTACGAGGGGTTGACGGATTGCCGGGTTACAAGCCTGCGACAGCACAAAGTTAAACTTGATTGGCTATCCATTTTTCGCCATCCCCCGGAGCTCCCATTTCCATGTACCAGCACATCACCATCCCCGCTGAAGGCACAAAAATCACTGTCAACGCGGATTTTTCCCTGAACGTGCCCGACCAGCCCATCATCCCCTTCATCGAAGGCGATGGCACGGGCCAGGACATCACGCCGGTGATGCTGAAGGTGGTGGACGCCGCCGTGGCAAAGGCCTATGGCGGCCAGAAAAAGATCCATTGGATGGAGGTTTTTGCCGGTGAAAAGTCCACCAAGGTCTACGGCCCCGACGAATGGCTGCCCAAGGAAACTCTGGATGCCATCAAAGACTATGTGGTGTCCATCAAGGGGCCGCTGACCACGCCTGTGGGTGGCGGCATCCGCTCGCTCAACGTGGCCCTGCGCCAGGAGCTGGACCTGTATGTCTGCCTGCGCCCGGTGCAGTACTTTGACGGCGTGCCCTCGCCGGTGAAAGAGCCGCACAAAACCGACATGGTGATCTTCCGCGAGAACTCCGAAGACATCTACGCCGGGATCGAGTTTGAAGCAGAGTCCGACAAGGCCAAGAAGCTGATCAAGTTTTTGCAAGAAGAAATGGGTGTCAAGAAAATCCGCTTCCCCAACACCTCCGGTATCGGCGTGAAGCCCGTGTCGCGTGAAGGCACCGAGCGCCTGGTACGCAAGGCCCTGCAATACACCATCGACAACGACAAGCCCAACCTGACCATCGTGCACAAGGGCAACATCATGAAGTTCACCGAAGGCGGCTTCCGGGACTGGGCCTACGCGCTGGCCCAAAAGGAGTTTGGTGCCGAGCTGATCGACGGCGGTCCGTGGATGCGTTTCAAGAACCCCAAGTCGGGCAAGGAAATCGTCGTCAAGGATGTAATTGCCGATGCGTTCTTGCAGCAAATCTTGCTGCGCCCGGCCGAATACAGTGTGATTGCCACGCTGAATTTGAACGGCGACTACATCTCTGACGCGCTGGCCGCCCAGGTGGGCGGCATCGGCATTGCACCGGGTGCCAATATGTCGGATTCTGTGGCCTGTTTTGAAGCCACCCACGGCACCGCGCCCAAGTATGCAGGCAAGGACTACGTGAACCCCGGTTCCGAAATTTTGTCGGCCGAAATGATGCTGCGCCACATGGGCTGGCTCGAAGCCGCCGACCTGATCATCGCGTCCATGAAGCGCTCCATCGCCAGCAAAAAGGTCACTTATGACTTTGCCCGGCTAATGGAGGGCGCGACGCAGGTGAGCTGCTCGGGCTTTGGTGAGGTGATGATCGAAAATATGTGATCGCGTACAAAGGCCGCTAAAGGCCTACAAAAAAGAGCCCCAAGTGATTGATTTACTTGGGGTTTTTTGTTGTCTACGTACAAGGGCTGCTAAGGACTGCTAAATCTTTTGGAGCCGTAAGTCAGCTTATACGGACATTACGGCACCCAGCAATGGTGTTCTGACAGGCTATTGGGTTAACCGTGAATTACCCGATGCACCAGCATATCGACCGTGCCGTCATGGATAAATCCTTGCGCCACCGCTTGCGGGGTTTGTAGTGGCGGATAGGATGCGAATAAGCGTTCAATGTGGGCATCGGGCGCGTACGCAATAAGCGCCTTGCGCCCATCCCCAAAACGCGCTGCCAGGGCGGCCACTACCTGCGCCACGGACAGATGCAGCGCTGGCATTTGGAAAACGCGGCGTGCGTCCAGTGGCAGAGTATCCATGCAGGCGGCATGCAGCAGGTTATCCACACAGGCCCCTACCGAGATCCACCAGGCCGTGCCCGCAGCCGGCACCGGCACGGTCAGCGACTCACCCGCCTGCATGCGCCAAAATACTTGGCTCATGAAAGCCGACAACAAGCCCGCACCGTCTCCTGGGCGTGCCACCACACCGGGCACACGCAGCGAGCAGCCTTCTATCCAGCCCAGCCGCGTGGCATCGGCTACCAGCGCTTCACCAATGAGTTTGTGGGTACCGTAGGTGAGTGCAGGAGTGGGCGCAGTGGCTTCATCCACCACGGACGGCAAATGGGCACCGTACACCGCCACCGTGCTGGCAAACACAAACCGGGGCGGCTGGGGCTGGCTGCGCAGGTCTTCCAGCAGGCTCAGAGTGGCATCCAGGTTGATGCTGCGGCCCAATGCGTAATCGCGCTCGGCCAGACCGCCAGGGCAACTGGCCAGGTGGAACACCACGTCCACCGGGGCGGTCAATGCTTTTGCGCGTGCGGCCGGGTCGGCAATGTTGCCCGGGAAATGGGCCACACGGGCATCGGTGGGCGGGGTGGAAAATACCAGGTCCATCAGACCCAACGAGGCTACCGGTTGGCCTCCCAGGCCGTCGTTTAACAGCCGTTGCACCAGTGCGTGGCCAATGAAACCGGCGGCCCCGGTTACGATTACGCGCATCAGCGGGCACTCCGGTCGGCCATGGGCACGATCTGCTGGTCGATGCTGCCGAACGGCCCGGCGCTGCCGTCGTCGAATAGGGCCTGCATGCGAACCCGTTCACCAAAACGCAGGAAGGGCGTGCTGGCAGCACCTCGGTCGATCATCTCGATCACGCGACGCTCGGCCAGGCAGGCCGAACCGGCAGCGCGGTCCACGTTCGAGACCGTGCCTGAGCCTACGATGCAGCCTGCGCTCAAGCGCCTGGTGCGTGCGGCATGCGCTACCAATTCGCCAAAGTTGAAGTGCATCTCGCGGCCATGCGGCTCGCCAAAACGCTCGCCGTTGCGTTCGACCTGCAGATGCATGTGCACACGCCCGTTTTGCCAGGCGGAGCCCAGCTCGTCCGGTGTCACCGCCACCGGTGCAAAGGCCGTGGAGGGCTTGGCCTGCAAAAATCCGAAGCCGGTTTTCATCTCGTGCGGCCCCAGTGCACGCAAGCTCCAGTCGTTGATCTGCACCACCAACCGCACCGCGGCCAGAGCCTGGGCAGGGGACGCGGCCATCGGTACAGGCCCGACCACCACGCCGAACTCGCCTTCAAAGTCGATGCCGTCAGCCTCGCTGGGCAGTGGTACGTCCGTGTACGGACCCAGAAAATCGTCGCTGGCCCCCTGGTACATCACGGGAACCGTGTCCATTTTTGGCATCGGCGGCGTGTTGAACGCACGCTCCATCAGCTGCATGTGGTTCAGGAAAGCCGAGCCGTCCAGCCACTGCGGACTGCGCGGCAATGGCGCCAGGCACTGCCGTGGATCGAAGTCAAATGCATCCGTAGTTGCACCCTGGTTGAGCGCATCGCTCAAGGCCTGTAGATCCGGCGCGACCTGGTCCCAGCGCTGCAAGGCCTCCAGCAAATTCGGAGCGATAGCCGTGGCATCCCGTGCGCGGGTATGGTCACGCGAAACGATGACAAGGCGGCCGTCCAGTTGTCCATTGGGGAGTGTGGCGAATTGCATATTGTTCCCGTTCAGCGCGGCAAAGCCATCAAGGCATCGTCAAAAATCGCCACGGCCCGCGTCCAGCCAGCGGAGCCACGACGCACCTTGTGCGGAAAGCAGCTGATGAAGAAGCCGTGGCCGGGCAAGGCTTCGAGGTTGTGCAGTTTTTCCAGATGGCAGTAGCCGATGTCGCGCCCGGCTTTGTGGCCTTCCCAGATCAGGGCCTTGTTGCCGGTTTCGGCTATCTTCTTAGCGGTGTAGGCAAACGGTGCGTCCCAGCTCCAGGCATCGGTGCCAGTCAGGCGCACACCGCGCTCCAGCAGGTACATGGTGGCCTCGTAGCCCATGCCGCAGCCGGCGGAAACGAAGTCACCGTAGCCATAGCGCGAACCCGCGCGGGTGTTGACTACCACGATGTCCAGTGGCGTAAGCGTATGGCCTATGCGTGTCAGCTCGTCGGCTACGTCGGCCGCAGTGGCGACGTAGCCGTCAGGGAAATGCCGAAAGTCTAGCTTTACGCCAGGCTGGAAGCACCATTGCAGCGGTACCTCGTCAATGGTGATAGAGGGTTTTTGTGCGCCATTTTTTGCATCCATCGTCGAATGGAAATGGTAGGGCGCATCGAGGTGAGTGCCGCTGTGGGTGGTCATGGTCACCCATTCGGCAGCAGCCGCTTCGCCGTCAGGGTAATCTTCAGCCGTGGTGCCGGGGATCATGGCCATGAATTCAGACAAGGTGTCCTGGTGTTTTTGGTAAGTGATCTTGGGGGCTAACGGGGGCGGATCGGAGAGGACCTCGTTTTCCAGGTAAATGGACAGGTCGATAAATTGTCGTGTCATATTTTTTAAGTCTCAGTTGCCGTCAGATACCAAAGTGCCACCATCCACCACCAGGTTTTGGCCGGTAATAAAGCCACCTGCGTTGCTGGCCAACATCACCGCCACGCCCGCAATTTCGTGTGCCTCACCTACCCGGCGCAGGGGGGTCTGCGCCAGGCGGCGCTGCATGAAGTCCGGATTGCCCATCAAGCCGGAGGACAGTGGTGTGCGGACCAGGCCTGGCGAAATGGCGTTCACACGTACCTGCTGCGGCCCCCATTCCACGGCCAGGTTGCGGGCCAGTTGGGCCAGTGCAGCTTTGCTCAGCCCGTACAAGCCAATCGCCTTGTTGCCGCGCAAACCTGCAATGCTGGACATCAAAACAATGCTGCCACCACCGCGCTCGGCCATCTGTGGCGCGAGTCCTGCAGTCAAGCCCATGGCGCTGCGCAGGTTGATGCCCATCACCCGTTCCCAATCGGCACCATCGCACTGGCCAATCGGACCGGCGGGCCCTTGTACACCGGCATTGCAGACCAGTACATCTACTGCACCGCAGCGTGTGATGGCCGTATTGGCCAGGCGGGTTGCCTCGGCGGGCTGTGACAGATCGGCAGCCAGCGCGATGCCGGATACATCTTCAGCCAAGGCCTCGCAGGCGGCCATATCTACATCGGACACGATGACGCAGGCACCCTGCGCCGCCATGGCCTGTGCGATGGCCCGGCCCAGTCCCCCGGTTGCACCAGTCACCAGAACTACTTTGCCCGTGAGATCAAACAACTTCTCAAAGGCCGGGATGTCTGGGGGGAGATCAGACGCTATCGACATCACACCGCATCCAACGTGCTGCGCACAGTGGGTTCATACCGACCATCGACTAGCACGAACAGCATGCGACAGACTTTGCTGGAGCGGTTGGCCCAGGCGTGGTTGGTGCCACGCTGGACGACGACACTGCCGGGCTTGAGTTGCACTTCAGAATCGTCGAGCACCAAGGTGAGTTCCCCCTGGATGACCACGCCGTAGTCCACCGACTCGGTACGGTGCATGAGAGGGTGCGGCGAGTTGCCCTTGACGGTGGAAGCCGCTGCATCGCCAATCTGGGTAAAGGCCGCCTCCATCTGGGACGCGCCATGGGCCAGAAACTCTGCCGTGTCGGGAGGAATATCCACAAAACGGATGCGCGTGCCATGCAGGGGGGGCGGCAGCTTCAGCGGGCCGACGGTGGGGTCAGGCCCGTTATCGACGCGCACAGGCGTGGTGTCGGTGCTCCAGACCTCATGGAATACGGTGCCGGGAATCGCCGCGATTTCGACGACGCTGGGCAGGGAACCTTCGCTGGTGACAACGGCTTTGCCGTATGCATCGTGGCCGGTGACCACGCGGTGGATAGGGGGAAAATTCATGGTGTGTCTAGAAATCAAGAGGTAACTGGTGTAGAAAGTGCCGACTCAGGCGATGGCCGTGCCAGGTACTACCAAGGGCCGTAGCCGCGAGAATGCGGCCACAGCACAGCTAGCAACCACTACGGCTGCAATACCCAGGCTGCTGTAGCTAAAAGTCTTTACCAGTGTCCCGCCCAGCAAAGGACCAATCGCTGCCCCTACCATCAACATGGCAGGTGTGGCGGCGACAGCGCGGCCACTGGCATCCAGCGCCGCCAGCAAGCCGAATGCAAAGGTATGGGTGAAGATCATGATGCTGACAAACATGGCCGTACCAATGGCGTAGGGAACAAAGCCCGAGCTCTGCGTAATCAGCAAGGCCAGGGCAGCCTGGGCAATCGGCCCGGCCATGACCACTTTGTGGGCCGGCAAGCGTTTTTGCAACAGCGCTGCCAGCGGCGAAGGCAGCAGATTGACGAATCCGAGCGCGATCAACACGCCAGTGACCGCTTCGAAACCGAAGCCCCGGTCGGTGCCAATGCGCTCGACGAAACTGAACATCATTGATTGCGTAAGCGCCAAACAGGCAACGCCGAACACCGTGAACCACACTGCGGGTTGGATGCGTGCGCCAGGTGTGCGCGCTGGCACCGCGTGGCCGGGTGCAACGGCATCAACCTCGGGAAACCCGAGCGAAGAAGCGACCATGGCTACCGCCATCACCCCACCGAACACCCGGAACAAGGCAAACCCGCCGAACGCGGCGACCATTTGCGGCGTGAGTGCCAGAAAGGCAACGGCGAAGAAGCCGATGCCGATGCCCACGACAGCGAACAGACGGTGCGGATTGGCGCTGCGGCCAATAGTGCCGTGGGTAAAGCTTAACGCACAGCCGGTCGATACACCGGTCAGTACGTGCAACAGCGCCATGGTCGCAAAATCGCTGGTAAACGACAGTAACAAAAACAACACCGCCGACACACCGAAACCCAGTACCGCCGCGACGCGCCCGCGAATCCGAGTGAAGCGCGGTGCAAAGAACAAGCTGCTGCCGACTGCGCCCACCAGGAATAGCGTGACCAGCCCTCCGGCTTGTTGGGGATCGAAGCCGTACCGCGAGATCAGCGTACCCACCCATACCGGCAATGCCACCAAATCCACCATGCCAGCGCAATGCGCCACGGTGAGAACGGCACGCCCGGTTTTACTGTCTGTTTTGACCATGTTTGTCTCCGATATTTTTTTGTTGTCGTCAGATGGGCTGGGCCAGCGCCATCATGGATTCGCGCATCAGGCGCGCGTGTTCTTCCTTGTCGCCGCCTTCAATCTCGATCTCGCCGAGGCGGCCAGAGTTCTCAACCACCATGCGGCAACGCTCCCAGCGGCGCGCCTGGAAGCCTTGCAGGCCAGACGCGACGCTGTTGGCGCGGGCCAGCTCATCCGCCAGCACCAGCCCGTCTTCGATGCCGATGCAGGCACCTGAGGCCAGGTGCGGCGTGGTGGCATGCACCGCATCACCGATCAGCACCACCCGGCCGGTGAACCAGGGCTGCGGCAGCAGCATGCTTTCCAGCGGGCGGTAGATGACCTGGGCGTTCTCGTCGATCTGTGCCCGGATCCGCTGCACCATCGGCGCGGGGAAAGGCGCCAGCATGTCGCGCAGGAAAGCCGGCTGCTCGGCCGGTGGCACATGGGCGTTCTCAGGGCGGTTTTCCGTCACGAACAGGTACATCAACTCGTGCGAAACGGGGTTGATGCCGGGCTTGACCTTGCCGCCCATCCACATCGTCGCCCGCACCAGCTCTGGCGGCCGCGGCAGCACCGCGCGCCAGACGCCCTGCCCGGTGTAGCGTGGCACTGGCGCAGCCGGAAACAGCAGACCCCGTACCTTGGAGTACAGGCCATCGGCGCCGATCACCACGTCATAACGGCGCGTGCTTCCATCGGTGAAACCCACGTCCACGCCTTCGGAGTCCTGCGTGATAGCACTGAAACTGCAGCCGAGTCGCACGTCTACGCCAGCGCGGCGTGTGGCCTCCGACATCAGCTTGGCCAGCGCCGGCCGCATGATGGCACCAGCGGCCGGCAGGTCCGGGCCTGCCAGGCGCGGTGTCGGCAGTTGACCCAGGTGCTGGCCGTGCGGCAGGTACAGGTCTAGGCCATCGCTGCCGTAGCCATGCTGAAAGAAGTCGTCCAAGATGCCGAGCGCGCGGAACGCCCGCAGTGTTGGGCTACCCAAGCTGATGCCGGCGCCGTAGGAGCGCCAGCCCGGATCTATCTCGACCAGGTCGACGGCCACGCCATGGCGGCGCAATTCGATAGCGGCCGACATGCCGGAAAAGCCACCGCCGATAACCAGTACTTTCTGCAAAGCGGGGGTGAATGTTGTTGTCATTGTTAAGTCTCCTGAGAAAAAATTTGTGGATCTTGTGGGTCTTTTGGAAAGGGGCGACAGGAGGTCGTTTCAATCTCTAGGAAGATGCAGCCATCGTCGGCCACCACCACGGGTACCCGGGTCAGTGATTGCCCTAGGCAAGGACCCAGAGTGCAAAGTCCGGAGCCGGGCTTGAACTGCGCGCCGTGGGCTGCGCAGACGATGCGGCTGCCATCGGCGTTGAGGTAGGCGTCGCGGCGCCAGGCCAGTGGCGTGTCGCCGTAGTGCGGACAGGCATCGCGCCAGGCATGCAGCCGACCCGCATAGCGCAACACGAAGACCTGCTCGGCGGCAAAGCCGATGGCCTGCCCTTCCTGCGGTTCGATGTCCAGGCGCAAACGCGTGACGGTTGACATGGCTTGCTCTTTTAATGCGGCTTGGCTGCGCCGACACCTGCGCCCGCTGGCGGACCGCCCGGCGCCCATTTCGCGGTCTGTTTAAACAGAAACAGCTGAGAGGCATCAGCACCCATCGGCACCTCGCGCGCCACCCAGGCATCGTCGTGCAGATCCATGTCTGCGTCGTATTCCACATGGCAGCCGAGCGGGCTGTTGAAGTACCAGAACCAGTTGGAACCGAACAGATGCCGCCCCGGCCCCCAGAATGACTGGTAGCCCTTCTCGACGAAACGTGTGCCGGCCCGCATCACGTCGGTCGGACCGCCCATGTGGAAGGTGAAGTGCTCGCAGCCCAACATGTGCGGCGGTGTCTTGATCAGAAACAGCGTGTGGTGGTCGGCGCTGCCGGCCGGCCGCAGGAAAGGCCCGGCATCGACGAAACGGTCGGTGCAGACAAAACCCAGCCGGGTGTAGAAGGCCTCGGCCTTGTCCACGTCGGGCACGAACAGTACGACGTGCGACAGGCTGCGCGGCAGCGGCGGTGCGCTGTCGTCGAAGGCCAGCACGTTGGCAGGCCGTTGGGTCAGTGCGCCGGGTGCGTTCACGGTCTCAGAAGGCAGCGAGATCGGGCGGCGCACGCTGACCTGGAAGCCCAGCATGAAGCCCATGTCGTCTTCGGCTTCGATCGAGCCGTCGTCAAGGCGGCGCACGATGCGGTCGCCGCGCAGTTCGGCGGCGATGCGGTCCAGGGTGGCCTGGTCGGCCACGCCGTAGACGGTCTTGCGCAGCATACTGGCGGTGGGCATCGCGGGCGGCAGGGAGGCATCGTCCTTGTGGGCGATGACGATGGAGGTACCGTCCAGCGCTTCGAAACGGCCGCCTCGGGCGGTCACGCCGACCGGCACCAGGCCATAGTCGGTGAGGTACTGGCAGCATGCGGCGACGTCGTCCACGCCGAAGACCAGGGAGTCGGGTCCGATGATTTTCATGGAATGTGTGGGGTTGAAAGTTGAAGAAAATGGGCTGAACCGCTGCGCTCAGCGCGGGCCGGCATGCAGTACGGCTTCATGGGCAAACAGGGTGAAGCTGCCGGCTTCTACAGCCAGGCCGTGTGCCACCATGTGTTGTTGGATGCTGGCCCGCCACAGTGGCAGCAGTGCCCAGGCCGCGGCCTCGTCGGCCAGCCAGAATTCGTCGATGCCGTCCACGGTGGCTGGCGCGCCGGGCTTGGGCAGCACCTCGTTCTGCACATGGCCTAGGATCGCGGCGGCAGCAGCTTGTTTCAGTGCTTCGGCGGCCGCGGTCCAGGCATGCGCAAACTGCGCGGCATCGGCACCGGGGGCCTTTTGAACGAAGCCGAACAGCTTGGTCGCGGCACTGCTGGAGAGCGGCTGCACTTCGCGCGGCCGAACCGGCATGAAGACCACGGTGGCCTGGTCGACGAAGTTGTCTTCGTCGCCCATCAGTTGCTCGCGGTAGAAGGCGGTTTCGCGCGACCGCGCCAGCGCGGCGAAGTCCTGCACCCAGACCTGGGTAACGAAGTCGCGGTTCAGTGCGAACGGATCGGAGCCCGGCGGCGTGGCGCGGTACACGCCGTCGAACACCTGGTGCTGCACGTAGCGCTGCGGCGCGTTGGTCGGATCAGTGGCGATGTAGCGCAGCACCAGTTCGCCGTGCACCTGGCGGATGTGGTGGCGGTGCTCGGCCAGCGTGGTGCCGGGCTTGCGGCGGCCGACGATTATCAGTTTCAGGCCGAGCGGATTGTTTGGTAAAGAGGTCATGAGGCTGTCGTTTTCAGAAAAGTGGTTTCAGGCCGTGTGGCCGCCGAGGGTTTCGGCGACCCAGTCGGCGATGAACATGCCGGCGTTGGCGCTGTTGTCGAAGCTGGAGTGCTGCACACCGCCTTCGCGGTCGGTGAAGATCTTCAGCTCGCGTTTCGGGCTGTTGACCAGTTGCTCGTAGGTGGCGTGGGCCCACTTGAGCGGAATCTGCGAATCCTTCTCACCGTGGGTCACGAGGAACGGCACCTTGATGCGGTCGAGGATGCCGTCGAGGTGCACGTCCTGCGCGATGCGCATGAAATCGTCCATGTCCTTCGCGCCCCAGACCCAGCAGACATGCGCCCAGTAATGCGGCACCGGCAGATCGCCTTCCTTGGCCAATCTGCGGGCCTGCACGTCACGCCAGTCGTGGTTCGCGCCCCAGACCACACCCATGGCGAAACGCGGCTCGAAGGCCACTGCGCGCGGGCAGTAATAGCCGCCGAGCGACACACCTTCCATGCCGATACGTTTCGGGTCCACATCGGCGCGGGTCTCCAGGTAGTCGACCACCGGGCTGGCCCAGTGCTCGCTGTCGAAACGGGCCGTTAGGCCGCGCTGGCGCAGGGCGTCCCCGGTGCCAGGCTGGTCCACGATCAGCGAAGCCACGCCGCGTTCGGCCAGCCAGCCGGGCAGGCCGACGAAGTACTTCAGCTCCTTGGTCGAATCCAGTCCGTTGACCTGCACCAGCAGCGGCGAGCGGCTGCCGGCCGCGGCACCAAGAGCCGGTACATAAAGGCCGGTCAGAAAGCTGTCGCCATACGGAATCTTCACGCGCTCGCAGGCCGCGCCGCTCAGAGTAATGCTCTTGTCGAACACGTCGATGGAGCGTTGGTACAACTCGGCGCGGCCGGGGCTGCCATGGCCTTGCAGGCGTTCGCAGGTCAGCAAGTAGATCGCAGCGCGGCGGTACTTCTGGCCGGCCGACAGTTTGCGGCCCAGGGCCTCGTCTTCCTCGGCCAGGCCGCAGAGCTTGTCGGCCATCTGCTGCCAGGTCTCGCGGAAGGCCTTGACGCCAGCGGCATCGGGTTGCTTGGCCGCCTCTTGCAAGGGTGCGCACATGGCCTGGATCTCGCCGATGCGGGCACCCATTTCGATGGCCAGGTTGATGGAAAGATCCCAGACGTAATTGGTAGGAAAGTAACGAAACATGGTAATGGCAGGTTGGGTGGATGAAATGGCTCAGGCTGTCTGGGGGCTGTCGAGCTGGTCTGTTTCCTGGTACTGCAGCGGTTTTTGCGTGGTGGCCGCCAACGATGCGGGCTTTAACAGGAAGTGCGCCAGCGCTGGCAGCAAAACCAGCGCGCCGAGCATGTTCCACAAGAACATGAAAGCCAGCAACAAGCCCATATCTGCCTGGAATTTGATCGGGCTGAAGCCCCAGGTAACCACGCCAATGGCCAGCGTCACGCCGGTCAGCATCACCACCTTGCCGGTGAACAGCAAGGCGCGGTAGTAGGCCTCGGACAGGCTTGCGCCTTCGCGCAGCCGGGCCAGGGTGATGCTCAGGATGTAGAGGGCATAGTCCACGCCGATGCCCACGCCGAGCGCGATCACCGGCAGCGTGGCCACCTTCACGCCCATGCCGAGCACCACCATCAGCGCCTCGGCCAGCACCGAGGTCAGCATCAGCGGCAACACCGCCACCAGTACCGCACGCCAGGAGCGAAAGGTGATGAAGCACAGCACGGTCACGGCCGCATACACCAGTACTAGCATCTGGCGCCAGGCCTCGTGCACCACGATGTTGGTCGCGGCCTCGATGCCCGCGCTGCCCGCGGCCAGCAGGAACTTCACGTCGGCACTGTCGTTATCGCGGGCGAAGGCCTCGACATGCTGCACCACCCGGGCTAGCGTGTCGGCCCGGTGGTCGGCCAGATAGACGTAGACGGTGAGCAGGCTGCAGCTGTCGTTGTACAGGCCGCGCGGCGCGCCGGCGGTCACGGTGTTGAGCATGTCCTGGTTGGGCAGGAACTCGTACCACTTGGGGTTGCCCTCGTTCAGGCCTGACAGCACGCGCCGGTTCAAGAGCGCCAGCGTGTTGGTGCCCTCCACGCCTTCGAGCTGGCGCAGCTGCCATTCGAGCGCATCGACCTTGTTCAGCGTAGCGTACTGAGAGCACTGGCCGTCCGCCGTCTGCACCATCACCGCCAGCACGTCGCTGGACGCACCGTAGGCCGCGCTCATGTAGGCCACGTCGCGGTTGTAGCGGCTGTCCGGGCGCAGTTCGGGCGCGCCGGGGTCAAGGTCGCCGATCTTCAGCTGCGTGCTGACCGCATAGCCACCCAGGCCCAGCAGCACGGCTAGCAGCACGGTGCCGGTGGCCCAGCTGCGCCGGGTGAAGCGGTCGAGCAATGCCCACAGCGGGTGTTTCGCGGCACCGGCAGCATCACCGGTCTCGGCCCGCAGGCTGCGTTCGGCGGCCTTGGCGCTGACGCCGGTGTAGCTGAGCAAAATCGGCAGCAAGATCAGGTTGGTGAAGATCAGCACGGCCACGCCCAGGCTGGCCGCGATGGCCAGCTCGCGGATTACCTGGATGTCGATCAGCAGCAGCACGGCAAAGCCCACGGCGTCGGCCAGCAGCGCCGTCAGCCCGGCCAGAAACAGGCGGCGGAAGGTGAAGCGCGCGGCCACCAGCTTGTGCATGCCGCGGCCCACGTCCTGCATGATGCCGTTCATCTTCTGCGCGCCATGGCTCATGCCGATGGCAAACACCAGGAACGGCACCAGGATCGAATACGGGTCGAGCACATAGCCGAGCATCGGCAGCATGCCGAGCTGCCAGACCACCGCCACCAAGGATGCGGCCACCACCAGCAGGGTCGAGCGGATGCAGCGCGTGTACCAGAACACCATGGCCGCGGCGATGGTCACCGCCAGCGCGAAGAAGGCCAGCACCGCGCGCACGCCGTCGATCAGGTCGCCGGTGAGTTTGGCGAAGCCGGTGATGTGAACCTGCACGCCTTGTTTTTCATAGGCGCTGCGTAGGACTTCCAGTTTTTCAGACAGAACGCGGTAATCGAGCGGCTTGCCGGCGCCGTCTTTGGCCAGCAGCGGCACATAGATTACGCTGGATTTCGCGTCGAGCGACACGGTCTGGCCGATCTCGCCGGAGCGGGCGATGTTGGTCGCCAGTTGCTGCAGCGATGCCGGTGAGCCGTCGTATCCATCCGGAATCACCGGGCCGCCTTCGAGTCCGTCTTCTGTCACGCCGACCCAGCGCGTGGTTGGCGTCCACAGCGATTTCATCTGCGTGCGGTTCACGCCCGGCAGCAAGAACACCTCGTCGCTGAATCTGCGCAGCGTCTCCAGGTAAGTCTTGTCATAGATTGTGCCGCCGTCCTGGTCGTTGGCCACTGCGATGCGCACGGCGTTGCCCAGGCCAGCCAGGTCGTTCTGGTGCGCCAGCAGGTTGCGGATGTAGGGGTGCTGGGCCGGAATCGTCTTCTCAAAACTGGCATTGAGCTCCAGCTTCGAGGCCTGCCAGCCGAGCAGCAAGGTGATCAGCGCGCACAGCACTACCACGGTGCGGCGGTGGTTGAACAGCAGGCGTTCGATGAACGAGCCTGAACGCGCATCGAAGTCGGCCAGGCGGCCGGACACTGTCGGCATGGAGGTCGTCGGCATCATGGCTGGGCTCCTGCGGGCAGCATGGCGGCGCCGTGGATGCCCAGGGCCAGCAGCGAGCCGTCGGCGCGCGCCAGCACGGCGTTCAGCGGCGGCAAGGCCGGGGTGTTGGGCGGCATTTTCAGCGGCGCAAGTTGGCCGTCGCGGCCCACCAGCACCATGCCGGCCTGGTTCACCAGTAGGAGGCTGCCGTCGGCACGCAGCGCCGAGCCAGTGATCGAAACGGGCACCGGCACCGGCAGTTGCGTCCAGGCATTGCCCGCGTCGGTGCTGCGCCAGACGTTGCCGCGCAGGCCTGCGACGACGATCTCGCCATCGGCGGGCAGTTCGAGCGTGAAGAAGCTGCCCTTGTAGGGCGTGGTGATGCGGCGGAAGCTGCGGCCGGCGTCGTCGGAGGCCAGCAGCAGCCCCTGCTCGCCAGCGATCACGATCTGCGCGCCGCGCGCGCGCAGCGCATACAGATGCAGGCCCTTGGGGTTGTCGAGCCGGGCCATCCACGGCGTCCACGTCTTGCCGCCGTCTTCGGTGCCGAAGGCCAAGCCGTAGGCGCCGACCACCAGGGCGCGTCGTTCGTCGAAGGCCAGCACGTCAAGGAACGGTTTGTCCGGGCCATCGCTCACCAATTGCTGTGCAGCCTTCAGCGCGGCGGGTTCACCGCTGGCCTGGGCCGCCTGCAGTGTGAGTTGCGCGGCCTGCACGCCATTCAGCCTTGGTTGCCAGGTGTCGCCGGCATCCTCGCTGGTCAGCACGCTGCCGCCATGGCCGACGGCGATGCCGCGGCTGCCGGTGAAGCGCACGGCGGTCAGGCCGACGCTGGTCGGTACGCTGGCCTGGCGCCAGTGGCGGCCATCGTCGTCCGACAGCACCACGATGCCACGCTCGCCCACGGCCACCAGGCGCTTGTCGGCCCGCGCCGCGCCGAGCAGCACCGAGGCCGCGGCCTGCCGCGTGGCGACGGCCGGCCGGGCCAGCGCGTCCGCTACTGGTGCGGCCTGGGCCAAGGCAAGCCAGGTCAGACCGCAACCCATTACAAGCAGAAATTTCATCAACGCACGCTCTCGCCGGCCATGGCTTCGGGGGTGAAGGTGGTGTCGGGGTAACGCGGCTGCAGGGTGTACTGCGCCGACTTGCTGTTGTACAGGTCGCCCACATAGGAGGTGCCGGACAGCAGGTCGTTGAAGCCGAACGCGCCGGTCACCGTGCCCGGCAGGTCGGGCGCCACGAAGGTGGCGGTCCAGATCGTTTTCCACAATTGCCCGTTGGCATCAAAGCGGTCAGCCAGCACGCAGGCCCAGGTGTCTTCGTCGCAGTAGTAGCGGCTCTTCACTGCCGGATGGCGCTGGCCAGCGCGCAGGGCGGCATCGACCACCCACACGCGGTGCAGTTCCCAACGCATGAAGTCGGGGTTGACGCCGGTCTTGCCCAGTACCTCGGCATCGGTCTTGGGCTGCAGCAGGCGGTTGCCGTTGTAGGGGATGTACATCTCCTTCTTTCCGACCAGCTTGAAGTCGAAGCGGTCCAGCTTGCCCGACCAGGTGGTCACTTCATCGAAGCTCATCAGCCCGGCCGTCACCGGCGAAGGGGTTTCGCAGCAGGGGTTGGGCAGCTTCCTCACGCGGCGCTGGCCGGTGAGGTAGACCCAGGCCTGTGTCTTGCTCGGGTCGAGCTGGTCGCGGCCGGTGATGGCCTCTCCCGCGCGAATCGGCGGGCCGACGTTGACCAGGCGGATCAACTGAATCTCGGGCGACTTGGCGAAGGATTCGAGCGTGACCTCGGGAAAGTAATACGGAATCTGGAAGTCGATGACGCCATCGGTGGTCATCACCGGTTTGCCTTCCGCTGTGATCTGGTATTGCGTTACCTTGGACTGGAAGGAGGTGCCGCGCCAGCGCAGCATATGGTTCCAAATTACCTCTGCGCCGAGCTTGGGCACCGGGAATGGAATGCCACCCACCACGTCGGCAGGCACGTCACCCACCAGCGTGCCGCGGGTAGCGTTTTTCAGCGTGTTGTCATAGACCCATTGCGGTGCAGCAGCGGTGCGATGCGTTTTATAGACATCGATCCGGTAGTCTGGATACTTTTTCAGCAGTGCTATAGCTCCATCGCTGAGCTTATCTGCGTATGTTTCGAGATTTTTTCCGGTAATAGTGATCAGAGGCTTCTCGTCTTTGAATGGATCACTGCGGCGACCGCCAACCTTGTCGCCGACGATGGCTGCGGTGATGCCGCCGGTCCAGGCCGGAATGCTGCCGTCTTTGTTGGCGGCGCGCTCGGCGCCCAGTGGCGTGAGCTCGGTCTTGAGTTTGGCGGCGTCTTCGGCACCAACAGCGGCCATTACCGGTGCGGCAACGGTACTGCAGATGAGCATGCCGCAAAAGGCTAATAAAGAATGGTGTGGGGTTTTCATCAATGTCTCCGAAGCTCTTATGTCACGGGTTTCAAAATGTGCGGCGCAGGTTCAACGAAACGTAGTCGCGGTCGCCCAGCGGATTGCCGTCACTGAACTGGCCCGCTGCATAGTCGTTGAAGGGTTTGCTGGTGCCGATGTAGCGGGTGTAGTTCAGGCCAAACTGCCAGCTATTGCGGACATTGCCCTCGATACCAATATTCGCGCTTCCGGTGCCCTTCGGCCCCCAGGCCGTCACGCTGGAGCGACCTGACAAGGTGTAGCGCACACCTACTGGCACGTTGATGTCCACGCCATCGAATACCTGCCGATAGCTTGGGGTATAGACCACTTGCAGGATGCTGGCATCGCGTGTGCGGCCCCGGTCCATTTCGTTATTCGGATCGTTCTTGCTCAACACACGGTTCCAGGCTATCTCAGCCACCACGCCACTTTCTTTGGCCAGAAAGTTCGGGCCAAAGCTCGCCAGAGTGGACAGGTTCAGGTGCGCGGTACGTCCCGTGGGATTGACTGGTCTGGAAGTGCCTGTGGGACCAAAATACACCGCGTTGTTGACGTTCAGCGGCATGTTGTCGCGCACCGAGGCTTCGGCCGCGACATTGAAGTCGCCCAGCGACCGGGAAATACTGGCACTGACCACGTCGATGTCGCTGCCAAAAACGTAGAACCAGTGGCTGTCGGTCGTAGGTGCAGCCGGGTTGAGCTGGGTGTAGAGCTGACCGTACTTGTCGTGGTAGCGGGCGTAATAAAAGCCCAGGTCGGTCTCGTCCAGGCGCCATTTCGCCTGCAGGCCAAACTGACCGCTATTGCTTGGTTTTACATCTGCACCGGGCTGGGCCACGTAATTGCCACCGACGAAGGGAACAGAAGTGGGAATGCCGACAAATTCAGGTCCCGTCGCCCCCCAAGGCACATTGGCGCTGGAGAAATAGCTGCCTGCAGCCGGCGCACGGCTCTCTTTCCAGCGGAACTGCAGATAACCGCCCAGGCTGAAATTGGGCGACAACTGCCACTGTGCTGACAACTGCGGTACCGGCGTGGCGATTTCCTTGAACTGCGCATTCGGCGAGGACAGCAGCTTGGAGATGTCCAGAGGCCCTTGCGCAGCGGCAACGCCGTTGTCGCCGAAGAACAAGCTTTCTCCGTACAGCAGCGTGTGCTGGCCCAAGCGGGCGCTTAGCTTGCTGCCGTTGGCAAACGTGGTCTTGCCGAAAATGAATGCATCTAGCAGGTCCGCTTTTTGACCAGAAATATCCTTGGTGTGATTGGCAAACTGGTTGTACGGTGTCTGGCCGTTGGTGGGGTCATTAGGCGCATCGGTGCTGCGATGGTAGGCACGGTCGTACCATCCGGCCGCACTGACACGCAGGCCCCAATTGCCCTGGTACACCGCATCGAACTCGGACAACAGGTCGACCCGTTGCGATACAAAGCCGCGCTTGCGAAAGTTCTGGTCGCCCGCATTCAGGTTCAGCGCCTGTGGGCCACCCTGTGCGTTGAAGGATTGCGTCAGCACCGGGTCCGCATCGTGCAGTCGGTACATGGCGCTGGCTTTGACGGTGTTGTCGAAGCGCAGTGTCAGGTCGGGGTTGCCGGTGTCCAGCTCCATGGCATGGGTATTGGAGGCCATACCCAGCACGGCACAGGCGATGGCCGTGCGCGCAGTCCATGGGGTTGAGGCAGCTGGTGGGGGGCTTGTGTCAGAACCGGCCTGTTTCGGATCCGTTGGGCTTTTTTGCATCGTTTGTCTCCGTGTAGATTTTTTATCAGTGGAGGCATAACTGTGTTTGCCGCCGACTTGGAGCACGAATGTAAATATGCGCAAAGCATTCGTAAAATGGATTCTTTAGATTCCAGAAATTGGTCCTGCCAATATCAAGGTTTACCCTAGACATGCGATTCAACAAACTGGACCTGAATTTATTGGTGGCGCTGAACGCTCTATTGACCGAGTGCAACATCAGCCGAGCCGCGGTGCGTGTGCATTTGAGCCAACCTGCGATGAGCAATGCGCTGGCACGCCTGCGGGTCTACTTTGAAGACGAATTGCTAGTGCCGTCGGGCCGAAAGTTGATCTTGACACCGCGTGCGGAATCCTTGGTGGAGCCGGTGCGCGAGGTATTGATGCGCATCGACAGCACCATTGCAGCCAAACCCCGGTTTGACCCTGCGACTGCTTCGCGCGCTTTCACATTGCTGGTGTCGGATTTCACCACCACGGTCTTCATGCCCGCTTTGCTGGAGCGCCTGTTTCACGAAGCGCCAGGGGTACGCATTGATCTACGGATGCAGCACGCCAATCCAAAAGAGTTGCTGGAGCAAGGCGATGCCGACCTGCTCATCATTCCCGCCCAGTACAACTCTCCCGATCACCCTTCGCAGCCCTTGTTTGAGGAGAGCTATGTGTGCGTTACCTGGGCGGGAAGCCAGCGCATCCAAGGCAGGTTGACGTTCGAAGACTATCTGGCTTGTGGCCATGTGCTGGCGAACTTCTCCGATGCCGGACGGGTGCCTGCATTTGACGGCTGGTTCATGGACCGCTTTGGCATCTCCCGCCGCGTCGAGGTCACGGCCCCCACGCTAGCCTCTTTGCCCAGCCTGGTCGTAGGCACTGACCGCATCGCCACTGTGCACCGCAGGCTGGCTGAACGCATGCGCCACCTGTTGCCTATCCACATCTGGGAGCCGCCGCTGGAGATTCCCAAGCTGGTTCAAATGCTGCAGTGGCACAAGTACCGCGACAATGATTTGGCGTTGATCTGGCTGAGAAATTGCGCAATCCAGGTGGGGCAAAGTATCTAAGACAAGCTCTAACTTGCCCAACCAAAGCACACCCGTACTGCGTTGAAACAGCCATTTCATCGAACGGGTCGGGAAATGGACTGGGCTACAGCTTTTGCGGCTTCTTGGGGAAGCGTTGCATCCAGGATTTACGCACCAAGTGCGGCACCAGCAGATGCATGGGCATGCGCAACGCGTGTGAGCGAACGTATAAAAGCCAGCGGGCCAGCCCGGTCCAGCGGCTATCACAACTAGGGTGGTCTGGGTGCAATGCCAAGCCCAGTATCCAAGCCATCAGCGCGCGGGCAAACTTGTTGGGCCCCATTTGGTCCACGCGGTCCATCAGTTGGAGTGGTGGACTGAAGTTAAAAAGTCGGCGCAAATGGAATAAAGCGTGGAACAAGGGTATTTGCAGACCCAGCTCATCTGCTCGGTCTAGCAAGAGGTTCCAAAACCCAACCTGGCTAGTGAAGTCTTTGAGCAGATCACGCAGATCCAGCAAGTCACGCAGACCGTGTCCAAATTCACCCTCTTGGAAGAGGTGGACCGCACTATGCAAAACCATGTCCATAGGCGCAAGTGTGTACAGCCCTGGGTAGCCTTGCAGTGGCTGGATGTTGCGCAGTAGTTTTCGACCATCTACCTTGAATCGCGAGGTCGGTGGCGTAATGGTGTGGTGCAAGTCAATATAGGAGTTGCGGTGCACATGCCGTAATGGCGGAATCTCATGCATCCACTGCCGGTAATAACGCTCGTTGTAGGTATCACGCTCATCGGAAATCCAACCCTCGGCAAACAATTTGCCTTCCACAGAGTCTATTTTTTCGCGTGCAACGAGGATGTCTATGTCAGCAAACAAGCGGCCACGCGCAGTAGAAAGATCGGCCATCAGATAGGCCGCACCTTTGAGCAAGACAATGGGTGTGTCGACACCGTGCAAAGCCCGGCGTATGCAGTCAATTTCCCAGCGAACCTCGTGCTGCTGTCGGTCTGCAAGCCTTAACGCTCCTTCTAAATGGGGGCGCGGGCCGTCTGGTACTTTGTCTAATAAGCCCGCATCAATATGGCGGTACGCCAGGCGCGATAAAAGACTTGCCTGGCGTGCTTGGCCAAACAACGACTCCCAATCGCGTACCGATAACTCTGGCTGCCAATCGGGATTGGCCCAGACATCTGTGAGCAGATTGGTACTCAATCGTTTCTCCTGGCGACCAGATCATCAAACACGGTTACTGCGTCGTCCAGTTGGCTGTATTGAAAGTCATAGCAATCGCTTGCATCAATAACTTTGGAGAGCACCTCAAACCCTTTAAGACCAAGCACCATGTAGTTGAATGAGTTGCGACCCAGTTCCAGCATGCTGTTAGCCTTGGAGCGAGGGGTCATTTGGGCAGATGAACCCGCCACGTATTTTGGAAAGATAACCCAGCGTGGATGGGCCGTTTCCTGGATGCGCTCTATATGCGCTGATGGCACTTTCATAAGTGAAACGCTGCCTTTGGAGGTGTCGTGTACCACTTTGCTGAATGTGGCTCCGGGAACGAACTTGCGCATCACATCAATCGACTGGTTCTTCAG
Organism: Rhodoferax sp. RT5P35; assembly: GCF_056521385.1. NCBI lineage: Bacteria > Pseudomonadati > Pseudomonadota > Betaproteobacteria > Burkholderiales > Comamonadaceae > Rhodoferax > Rhodoferax sp. RT5P35. Next base: position 108,825 of record NZ_JBWMAX010000013.1, read on the forward strand.
GCTGATAGGCCGCCCTAAAGCTGTGATGGAAGTGTTTGTCAGGGAAATCAGTGCCAACTCGTCAGAAAGCAAACGCCAGCCGCGATGTACCAAACCAGCACACAGGGTACTTTTCCCAGATCCTGGCGGGGCCGGCATGACTACTGCGCAACCTTCTTTTTCGATCACCGCGGAATGGAGCAGAAGATAGTGGTGTGCATGCATGGAGATGCACCAGTTCATTGACCATTCCAGCAAAGGGAACGCATGGTCTTCTGGCAAAGGTACGAAGGGTTCTATGCCATCAAATATGAAATTAGCCTGGCGTCGCGCGCCCCGTCGCCAACCTGCACCTGAAGCAATCGTGACGGTGTAGTCTACGAAATGGCTTTCATCCAACACTATGTTGTGCGTGTACAAAGCGCAAATTCCATCTGCGACGGTACTGATAGGCGAAATGATTCGAAATGAAAATGGGCCGATTTTTAAAATCAGCCCATCTTTTTTGAGTTTATTTTGAACCGTGGAGTATGAGAGTTTTTCTAGTTTCACGCGTTAATAACTTCCACTAGGCTATTCATACAAAGTTCGTTCAAAATAGTTTCAACTAACACTATCAAGTTCGTATTTTCTGCCACTACGGCAGCGCTGACTAGCTCGATAGCCAGGCTGTGGGAATTATGCGCCTTGTCACAAAGACAATTGACCAAATATGCCCTAACTGAGTCTAGTTGATAGGTCTGGCCTGAACCTTGATCAAAAATTACGTACTCATCGTTCCATGCAGCCCAATGTAGATTGCTTGCTGGATTGACTTTGTAGTGGACTAAGTTATTGGAAATTTTTGAACTCTTTGAGGCTGGATTTTAGCCTTGCATATAGGTTGTGAAGAATTTAAACGCATCCGTTTTATTACTGCCGCTTGCTGTTTTGCAATAACTCACAACTTCTGTTGGGGAGTACGGATAATTTGCGAGTCCCGTTTTCGACATGCCCTTCGCTTGGCATACCGAATTCAATAGCGCGGTGGTCCAAACGCATTCAGGACTCGTGGGTGAAGTTTTTACCACGTCCTTCAATTTGGTTAAGCTGCCACAGCTGAATACATCTCTAAAAGTTGAATTTTCTGTACAGGTTGTTAAACCCACTTTAAATGAACAAGACCCAGTTCTGGAGTTGTAGCCTGGCCATGTGGAGCAATCGCTGTATCCACTTGGAGGGCATCCCGAGCAAATCGCTGAGCTTGTATCTCTGGAGTTTATGGCAGACGCCATGCTGGAGACAATACAGCGGGTGTTTTTATTGGTTTTGGTTAAGTTGGAACCGCCCGCCAATGTGTGCATGGGAAGTGCTGCGGCGGCAACGATGGAGGAGCCTTTGCCAAGGCTCTTCAGCAGCATGCGGCGGCGCGCGGTTACGTCCGACAAGTGCCCTGCATCGGTGTTTTCGGAGTTTGGCGTATTGAGGTTGTTTGACATAAGGTGTCCTGGGCGTTCTTTAAGCGGCTGCAAAATTCGGGCTTGTTACCACTCAGCAGCAAAATTTGTGCCTTGCTTGAATTATAAAAAAATCTTTAAACAATTCAACAGCTTAAAGGTGGCTTAGGAAGTTTTGTCCGCTTGTTTTGTGCAAAAGTTCCGACCATTGTAAGAAAAGTCGACAGTTCAATAATACTGATTTGAGCCTCAAGCCGTTTGCGCCAGTACGCCTTCTACCGCCATTTGGATGCCGCGTACAACGTCGCCCACGACCATTACGGACGGGCTGGTGAGTTGTTCACGCTCGATGGTTTCAAACAACGCGCCCAAGGTGGTTACGACGTGGCGTTGGGTGGCTAACGAAACGTTTTGCACCACCGCCACCGGCGTGCTGGCGGGCAGGCCGGTGAGCAGTTCGTCCTGGATGCGGCGGGCACCGCTGACACCCATGTAGATCACCAGGGTGAGCTTGGCACTGAAGGCGGTGGCGGCCAGGGCCTGCCAGTCGGTACCTTCGTCATTGGGTTTGGCGTGACCGGTGACGAAAACCACGCCGTGGGCGTGTTCTCGGTGGGTCAGGGGAATGTTCAGCGAGGTGACAGCGGCCAGGCCGGAGGTGATGCCGTTGATGACGCTGACTTGGATGCCTGCGGCCTGCAGGTGTTCGACTTCTTCGCCGCCGCGGCCAAAGATGAACGGGTCGCCGCCCTTGAGGCGGACCACGTTTTCGCCTTCGCGGGCGGCCATGACCATCAGTTTCTCGATAAAAGCCTGGGGGGTGGATTTGCAGCCACCGCGCTTGCCCACATGGACGATGCGGGCCGTGGGCGAGGCAAAGGCGGTGATTTCATCGCTCACCAAGTCATCCACCAGCAGCACCGTGGCGGCCTGGATGGCTTTCAGGGCTTTGAGCGTGAGCAGCTCGGGGTCGCCCGGGCCAGCACCGACCAGCGTGCACTGGCCGCCGTGCACGGCTTTGGCGGGGGTCAGCTGGTTCACGGTGCCAAAGCTGGTGGGGAAAGAGGTTTCGGTGGGCTTCATACGGTCGCCGTAGTGTTTTCGAGGATTTGTTGTGTCAACTGCAAGATGTGCGCCACTTGCTGGGCGATCGGGGTGGGCACGGGTTTGCGCCCGGCCAGCACGTCGCGGATGTAGGCAGCGGTGTTGTCGGCATCGATTTCCTTGGGCAGGTCGGGCACGGCCGCCAGCGGGCCGGACTGGGCTTCTTGCATTAGCTGGGGCTGGCCGCGCAGGTAGCCGGTCATTTGCGGGGCGCGGCGGGCATCGGCCACCACTTCGCCTTCGGTGCCACGCAGCAGCAGGGCGTTGGATTCCATCAGCGCGAAGGTGGCGGCCATGGACACGGCGTATTCGGGGTGGGTGTAGCTGCTGACCACCAGAGCCGGGCCGACACATGGGGCCATCAGCTTGACTAGGCTGTGCGCCGGGTTGCGCAGGCCGACCGCGCGGCGCACGTCCAGCAGCCGCTTGAGGCCAGGGCAGAGCAACTCGGTGGTGGTATAGGCCACTTCACCATTTGCTATTTTTCTAATAGCTGAAAGTGCAGGTATATCCAGCGCTAGAAGCACATTTTGTGCAGAAATTCGGGTGGATTCGGTGGCCGTGCCGTGTACCAGCACCGGCAGGCCTTCGCGGGCCAGCAGCAGGGCCAGCAGTGGTGTGAGTACTGGAAGCTTGCGGGCACCGTTGTAGCTGGGCAGCACGACCAGCGGGCGGTCGCAGGCGGGCACCATGTTCAACCGGGCGTAGGTGGCGTCCAGAAAGCCCGCCATTTCGGACTCGGTTTCACCCTTGATGCGCATGGCCAGGCAGAAGCCGCCCACTTCCAGGTCGGTGACGGTGCCGTCCAGCACCTGGCCGAACAGGTCGGCGGCTTGTGCGCGTGACAAGGCGCGTGCGCCATCTTTGCCACGGCCGATTTCTTTGATGTATTGGCTGATTCCCATGGCTCGATTGTCGTAGATGGCTGATAACAATAAGTTATTTACGCAATGAACTCGGGTGCGGCATCACGCGGCCTGCGCCGTGGGCATGCTGGCGCGCACCATTTTGCGCACTTCGGGCAGGCAGGAGCCGCAGTTGGTGCCGCACTTCAATGCCGTTTGCAACTGGCCCAGGCGCTCGTCTTCAAAGCCACGGCATTCCACCAGTGTGGCGCGGATGGCATCGTCGGTCACGTTGAAGCAGGTGCAGATTTGCTTGCCGCGCGTCTTCACCGCCACCGGGGCTTTGCTGCCGGGCACCAGTAGCAGGCGCCCGTAGGCGAGGGCGGGCAACTGGTTTTGCAGCAGGGTTTTGATCCAGACCTCGGCGCTGGTGTCGCCCGCCAGCACAAAGCCGGTGAGCTCTGCGTTGTCTGCCGTGCGCTCCAACCGGACGGCGCGGCGCTGGCCCCGCTTTTTGTCGGCGTAGCGCAGCACATCCAGGCCGCCAAGGCCCAGCAGGGTTTCGATCTGGGCGATGACCTCGTCGGGCACCGCCCCATGGCTGGCGGCGCGGAATAGCAGGCCAGTGCGCTCCCGGCCAAACGGCACCACGCTGGCAAACGGGAATTGCAACATCAGGCCCTTGAGCTTTTCGCGGGCGGCCAGTGCGTCTGCCTCGGGCAGCCAGGCCACGCCCAGCAGCGACCAGGGCATTTCGGCCTTCAGAATTTTGATAGCGGTGTGCTTGAGTTCGGGCTGCTTGGAGGTGGGGCAAAACGCCGAGTTGGTCAGTGCGTTCACGCCCATTAGGCGTTCGCCGGTAGCGCTCACGCCGCTTAAAAACTCTTCGCCCCAGTGCATGGCGATAAAGGTCTGGCCCATGGCGATTTCGGTGCTGGCCTGCAGCGGCACCAGGATGGAGCCGCGCTTGCTGGTCACGTGGACCAGGTCGCCGTCGGTGAGCTGGCGGCGCGCCATATCCTGCGGGTGCATCTGGATACTGGGCTCGGCCACGTGGCCGAACAGGCGGCCCAGCGTGCCAGTGCGGCTCATGCCGTGCCACTGGTCGCGCAGGCGGCCGGTGGTGAGCGAGAACGGGTAGCGGGCTTCACGCGGCTCGGCCACCGGTTTGTAGAGGGTATTGGCAAATTTGGCCTTGCCGTCGGCGGTGGGGAAGATACCGTTTTCGTACAGCCGCGCCTGGCCGATGGTTTCACCCGTGCGCAGCGGCCATTGCTGGGCACCTGCGTCCAGCATCGCGTAGCTCATGCCGGTGATGTCCAGGTCGCGGCCTCGGGTGGATTCGCGGTGCTCGTTCCAGATAGATTCGGGGGTAGGGTAGTTGAACAGCTTGGGCGGTTGGGCCAGTTCAGCCTCCAACAACTGGGCAAATTCCACCGCAATCGACCAGTCGTGCCGGGTCTCGCCGGGCGCGGCTACGGCGGGGCGCACGCGGCTGATGCGGCGCTCGGAATTGGTCACGGTGCCGACCTTTTCGCCCCAGGTGGTGGCGGGCAGCAGCAGGTCGGCGTATTCGCAGGTGGTGGTGGTGCTGAAGGCCTCTTGCACGATGACCAGCTCGGCGCGCTCTAGGGCGCGGCGCACGGTGGCCTGGTCGGGCATGCTCTGGGCGGGGTTGGTGCAGGCGATCCACAGGGCTTTGATTTCACCGTCGGCGGCGGCCTGGAACATCTCGATGGCGGTTTTGCCGGGCTTCGATGGCACATCGCGTCCCAAAAGGTCAAGGCCCCACAGCGCAGCCACTTCGGCCCGGTGCGAGGGGTTGGCCAGGTCGCGGTGGCCGCTGAGCAGATTAGCCATGCCACCCACTTCGCGCCCGCCCATGGCGTTGGGCTGGCCGGTGAGCGAGAACGGGCCCGCGCCGGGCTTGCCGATCTGCGCGGTGGCCAGGTGCAGGTTGATCAGCGCCGCGTTCTTGGCCGTGCCGCTGCTGGACTGGTTCATGCCCATGCAGTACAGGCTGAGCGTGGCAGGGCTGTTGGCAAACCACTTTGCGGCCTGGTGCAGCGCCTCTTTGGTGATGCCGCAGATTTCGGCCACCAGCTCGGGCGTGCAGTCGCGCACCGTGGCTTTCAGGGCATCGAAGTCGTTGGTGTGCTCGGCAATGTAGGCGGCATTCGTCCAGCCCTCCCACAGCATGGTGTGCAGCATGCCGTTGAACAGCATCACGTCGGTGCCGGGTTGGATGGGCAGGTGCAGGTCGGCGATCTCGGCGGTATCGGTACGGCGCGGGTCGGCCAGGATGATTTTCATCGCCGGGTTGGCACGTTTAGCGTCTTCGATGCGGCGGAACAGGATGGGGTGCGCCCAGGCGGTGTTGCTGCCGACGATGAAGATGCACTGCGTGTGGTTCACATCGTCGTAGCAGGCCGGGGGCGAATCCGCGCCCAGCGTGGTTTTGTAGCCTGCCACCGCGCTGCTCATGCACAGGCGGGAATTGGTGTCGACGTTGTTGGTGCCGATCAGCCCCTTGGCCAGCTTGTTGAAGACGTAGTAGTCCTCGGTGAGCAACTGGCCGGAGATGTAGAAACCCACTGCGTCCGGCCCATGGTCTTTGATCACTTGGGCGAATTTGCGGGTGGCCATGCCCAGGGCGTGGTCCCAGGACACACGCTGGGGTGCCTGGCCGCGCTGCAGGCGCTGCATGGGGTGCAGCAGGCGGGTCTGCATCGTCACCGCCGCCGTGGCGGTGTGGTGCAGGGTGGAGCCCTTGGTGCACAGGCGGCCAAAGTTGGCCGGGTGGTCGGGGTCGCCGCGCACGCCGGTGATCTGCGCGCCGGTGGATTCGATGATCACGCCGCAACCGACACCGCAGTACGGGCAGGTGGACTTTGTTTCTGTGGTCACGCAGATTCCTGTGTTGTCCGTGCCGGTCCGGCGGTCGCAGGCATAAATTCCAGCGCCAGCGTGGCCAGCTCTTCGGGCAGTAGGTGCACGTTGCCGTTGTCCACCTTGACGCTGAACTTGGGGGTGCAGCCCACGTCGGGCTCGCGTACGCAGCCGTCTTGGAGGTTGATATTCCAGTTGTGCAGCGGGCAGGCCACGCTGGTGCCAAAGACGATGCCCTGGCTCAGCGGGCCGCCTCTGTGGGGGCAGCGGTCGAGCACAGCAAAGATTTCGTCCTGGTCGTTGCGGAACACCGCCACGTCCATGCCCAGGGCGCGGCTGACGCGGCGGGCACCGAGTACGGGGATGTCATCGACGCGGCAGATAATTTTCCAGTCGCTCATTTTGCTATTCCTTTCGTAGCTTCTAGCGTAGGCGCTACCTGCGCTAGAGGCATTATTTTTATAAATTTAGGCTTGTAGCGCCGTGAACTGGCGGGTATCGACTTGCGCGTCTTTAAAGTCAAACCAGGGATCGGGCTCGCCGTCCAGCGCAAACTGCAGGCGTTCCCACAGGGCTTTGCGGCCGGCGTGGTCTTCCAGAATGCGCTGCCGGATGTGCTCCATGCCGACCCGTGCCACGTAATGCACGGTGCGTTCCAGGTACCAGCCTTCCTGGCGGTACAGCTCGCAGAACGCGCCGGTGTACTCCAGCACTTCGGCCGAAGTTTTTACCTTCACCAAAAAGTGCGCCACCTCGGTCTTGATGCCGCCGTTACCGGCGATGTACATCTCCCAGCCGCTGTCCACGCCGATCACGCCCACGTCCTTGATACCCGATTCGGCGCAGTTGCGCGGGCAGCCCGAGACGGCGAATTTCACCTTGTGCGGGGCGTACATGCGCCACATGGCGCGCTCCATGTCCTTGCCCATTTGCGTGCTGTCTTGCGTGCCCATGCGGCACCACTCGGAGCCCACGCAGGTTTTGACCGTGCGCAGCGCCTTGGCGTAGGCGTGGCCGCTGGGCATGCCGATGTCCTTCCAGACGTTGACCAGGTCTTCCTTCTTGACGCCCAGCAGGTCGATGCGCTGGCCACCGGTGACCTTGACGGTGGGGATCTTGTACTTGTCCACCACGTCGGCAATGCGGCGCAGTTCGCTGGCAGATGTTTCACCGCCCCACATGCGCGGCACCACCGAGTAGGTGCCGTCCTTCTGGATGTTGGCGTGGCTGCGTTCGTTGATGAAGCGGCTTTGCGGGTCGTCCTTGGCTTCCTTGGGCCAGCTGGAAATCAGGTAGTAGTTGACTGCCGGGCGGCAGGTGGAGCAGCCGTTGGGGGTCTTCCAGCCCATCCTTTTGAATACCATGTCAATGGTCAAAAACTTCTCTTTCACGATCGCATCGCGCACCGCTTGGTGGCCTTGCTCGGTACAGGCGCAGATCGCTTTGGTCTTGGGCGTGGCCGAGTAGTCGCCGCCTGCGGTGAACATCAAAATCTGCTCGACCAGGCCGGTGCAGGAGCCGCAGGAGGCGCTGGCCTTGGTGTGCTTTTTCACCTCTTCCAGGGTGAACAGGCCTTTTTCCTTGATCGCCTTGCAGATGGTGCCCTTGTTCACGCCGTTGCAGCCGCAGACTTCGGCGCTGTCGGGCATGGTGGCGGCTTTGTTGTGGCCTTCGTGGCCGGTGTCGCCGATGTTGGATTCGCCAAACATCAGCTTGTCGCGCACCTCGCCGATGCTGCGGCCATCGCGCAGCAGCTTGAAGTAGTAGCTGCCGTCCACCGTGTCGCCGTACAGACAGGCACCGATGAGTTTGTCGTCTTTCAGCACCAGCTTTTTGTAGACTCCACCAAACGGGTCGCTCATGACGATTTCTTCCGTGCCCTCGCCGCCGGTGAAGTTGCCAGCGCTGAACAAATCAATGCCGGTGACCTTCAGCTTGGTGGAGGTCAGCGAGCCCATGTAGCGGCCAATGCCGAACTCGGCCAAGTGGTTGGCCGCCACCTTGGCCTGCTCGAACAGCGGAGCCACCAGACCGTAGGCAATGCCGCGGTGTGCCGCGCATTCGCCCACCGAGTAGATGCGGCCATCGGTGACGGTTTGCATGGTGTCGTTGACCACGATGCCGCGGTCGATGTGCAGGCGCATGCTGGCGGCCAGGGCAGTGTTGGGGCGGATGCCCACGGCCATCACCACCAGGTCGGTGGCCACCTGGGTGCCGTCCTTGAACTTGACGGCGGTGACCCGGCCTGGCTCGCCGTTGACACCCGGTCCACCCAATAGCTCTTGCGTGTGCGCGCCGAGCAGAAATTTGAGGCCGCGCTCTTCCAGCGACTTCTGCAGCAGCTTGCCCGCCACCGCGTCCAGCTGGCGGTCCATCAGCCAGGGGTTGGTGTGCACCACGGTGACGGTCATGCCGCGCAGCATCAGGCCGTTGGCCGCCTCCAGGCCCAGCAGGCCGCCGCCGATCACCACCGCGTTTTTAAACTGGGTGGCGGTGGCGATCATTTCGTTGGTGTCGGCAATGTCGCGGTAGGCGATCACGCCCTTCAGGTCCTTGCCGGGGATGGGGAGGATGAAGGGATTCGAGCCGGTGCACATCAGCAGGCGGTCGTATTCGGCCTCGACCACGCTGCCGTCGGGGGCCACGGCCCGCACGATGCGGTTCACGCGGTCTACCTCGGTGACTTTTTTGCCAGCGTGCAGGGTGATGTGGTTGTCGCTGTACCACTCCCAGGAGTTCAGCACGATCTCGTCCAGCGTCTGCTCACCGGCCAGCACCGGCGACAGCAAAATGCGGTTGTAGTTGGGGTGCGGCTCGGCACCGAAGACCGTGATGTCGTACAGGTCCGGTGCCACCTTGAGCAGCTCTTCAATGGTACGCACACCGGCCATGCCGTTACCGACCATCACCAATTTGGATTTTTTCATCGAAGGTACTCCAGAAATGCTTTGACGTTGCAGTGCTAAACGACGGGCCTCAGCGCAAGCTGTATGCCAGACCTGAAAAAACGCCAGACCGGCCACGCTGCAGCGGCATAAAAATTTAAGAGTGAAGAATACGAATTAGCCGAAGCCCAACGGGAAAGTCGGCATCAGACCGGACATGCTGAAAAGCACATCCGAGAAAAATACATGCGTGCACACGGCGTTGTGTGCGGGCTCCGCGGCGCTTTGGCTGCGGGTGGACGCTTCGTTACGCCCGCCGTGAAATACGCAAAACTTGTGCCATATGATGGGCCGCCTTTTGGGATGGCCCCCAGTGGGTCTACCGGGCGGCGCTACGGCCTCCTTATTTCTCTCTAAGTGGTTGATTTGCATGACATCTGTGTTGTTTTACGGGGCAAGGCTGGGGACTGGGGCGGTGCAAGCCGCCCACCTGCAAGCCGCCAGCCTGGACCTGCTGGGCGAGGTCGCAGAGCGCAATAAGTTGGTGCACAGTGTGGTTCGGCATGCACCAGATGTGCTGGTCTGCGAGCTGGCCCGCCCGGATGCGGCGTTCTTCAAGCTGCTTCAGACCCTGGCTGACACCGCCCCGTGCGCCGTGCTGCTGTTCACCATGGATGCCGATGCCGAGCACATCCAGAGCGGCGTGGCCAGCGGTGTGCATGCCTACATCGTCGATGGCTACGCCCCGCAGCGCCTGCGCGCGCTGGTCCAGCTGGCCCAGGCCCGTTTCCAGCACGAGCACGGCCTGCGCCAGGCGCTGCAAGATGCCACCACCCGTTTTGAAGAGCGCAAGGTGGTGGACCGTGCCAAAGGCATCCTGATGCGCGCCCGGCATTTGTCCGACGACGACGCCTTTCGCATCCTGCGCACGGCCTCTATGCACACCAACCAGCGCCTGGGCCAGGTGTCGCAAAGCATCGTCCATTCGGCCCTGTACGCCGATGGCGTGAACCGCGCCGGGCAGTTGCGCATGCTGTCGCAGCGCCTGGTCAAGCTGTATCTGTTGCAACTGGCCGGAAACGCGCAACGCCTACTCCTGCAAGAGTCCATCCAGCGCGTCGATGCAAATCTGGCGCTGCTGGGTAAAAGCCTGTCGCAAGCCACCTTTGGCGACCTGGTGGAGCGGGCAGGGCAGACCTGGGCGCGCTTGAAGCAAGCTCTGCAAGCCCCGGCTCTGGTGGCCAGCACCCAAGCTATCGACGCGCTGGCCGAGCAGCTTTTGCAAGAAGCCGAGCGCTTGACCGCCGCGCTGGAAAGCTCGGGTGGCGTGCCGCCGCTGCACATCCTCAACACCGCAGGCCGCCAGCGCATGCTGTGCCAGCGCTTTGCCAAGTACGCGCTGCTGGGTCCCTCGGGTGCCGCCGCAATGGCCGAGGCGCAGACTGCCTTTGACCAGGCGCAAAACTACCTGCAGCAAGTTCCTCTGGGCACGCCCGACATCCGCCGCCTGCTAGAAGCCGCCGCGTTGGGCTGGCAGCAGTTGCAGGTAGGCAGCACCGAACTGCAGCGCCCGGCGGGCTTGGCGCAGGCCAGCGAAGACCTGCTGGACATCTACGAGCAGTTGTCCAACGCGTATGAAACGAGCATGCAAATGCTCATGGGCTGAAATTAGAACACCCCCAGGCTACAGAGCTGCGCTTCTTTCGCCAACCCCCTTGCAGGGGGCGATGCCAGTGGCCCGGCAAAGCCGGCTCCACGGCATCTCACGCGACCGTGCGTTCTGCCTGAAGTCGGGCGTGCGGTCACCCACAGCCTCGGGTGGATAACATCCAGTCCTTATGGCTTTTCAACTCGATATCGGTTTCACGTCCCTCGCAGGTACCAAGCCCATCAACGAAGACTTCTGCGCTGCCATGCTGCCCGAGGCGGGCCAGGTGGACATGGGCTGCATCGTGGCCCTGGCCGATGGGGTCAGTACCGGTGGCATGGGCAAAGAGGCGGCGCAAACCACGGTGACCAGCCTGGTGCGCGACTACTACTGCACGCCCGAAACCTGGGACACCACGGTCGCCTTGGACCGCATCATCGGCGCGCAAAACGCTTGGCTGGCGGGCATTAACCGCCGCCGCAAACCGGCCATGGGTCTGACGACGCTGACCGCCGTGGTGCTGCGCGGCCAGTCGTACACGGTGGCCCACGTGGGCGACTCGCGCGCCTACCTGCTGCGAGGCGGCCTGTGCACCCAACTCAGCCACGACCACGTGCCTGACCACCCCGACCTGCGCCACCAGCTTCTGCGTTCAGTGGGCGTGGACGACCGGCTGGTGGTGGACTATTTCCAGGGCGACCTGCAGGTGGACGATGTGTTTATGCTGGTCACCGACGGCGTGCACGGCGTGCTCGATGACGCGCAGATGGCGCTGCTGGCCCTCGGGGATGATGCCAAAACGGCTGCCAAAGCCCTGGTGCAGGAGGCCTTGAAAGCGGCCAGCCGCGACAACGTCACTGCCATCGTGGTGCGTGTGCTGGGCCTGCTGGATGCCACACTGGAAGACGAAAACCGCGCCGCCCGTGCGCTGCCCATCCTCGGCCCGTTCCGGGTGGGCGACCAGTTGGACGGCCTGACCGTTACCGCCCCCGTGGCCGACAACGGCATCAACGTCGTCGTCCAGGTACGCCACCCCGGTACCCAGGCCCTGTACGCCCTCAAAACCTTGCACCCCAGCCGCGCCCACGACCCGCAAGAGCGCGCCATGCTGGCCCACGAGGCTTGGCTGGCCAAGCGCATGGGCTCCAGCCGCGCCGCCGAATACCTGGTGGCCTTGCACGACACCCACCCCGTCAACAGCACCACCGGCCAGGCCGCCAGCGCCTTCTACCTGCTGTACGACTGGCACGGCGGCGAAACCCTGCAGCAGATGCTGGACCGGCAGGCAAAATTCACCGTGCACCAAGCCGTCAGTGCGGCCCGCCAGGTGGCCCAGGCTCTGGGGCGTCTGCACCAGCAAAACGTCATCCACCGCGACATCAAACCCGCCAACCTGCACCAGGGCGAAGACGGCGTGCTGCGACTGCTCGACCTGGGCGTAGCCCTCAGTGGCCGCGAGCCCGAGGCCATGCGCAAACTGCACGCGGGCACGCCGAGTTACGTGAATCCCGAGCAATGGGGTTTCAATGCCTTCGGTGGCGATGCGGTAGAGGAACTGCCCACCACCCAAAGCGACCTGTTCGCCCTGGGCGTGACGCTGTACCAGTTGTTGACCCACAAGCTGCCTTACGGCGAAGTGCTGCCTTACCAAGTGGGCCGCTACTACCGCGACCCCATCGCGCCCAGCCGCCACAACCCCGAAATCCCCATCTGGCTGGACCACGTAGTGCAAAAAGCCGTGGCCCGCGACCAACGCCAGCGCTTCGAGACCGGCGAAGAATTCCTGCTGGCCCTGGAACGCGGCGCATCCCGCCCCCTGACCGCCCCCGCCCCGTCACCCCTGCTGAACCGCGACCCGACCTCGGTGTGGAAGCTGGGGCTGGTGGTGTCGCTGCTATTGAATTTTTTGCTGGTGTTCTGGCTGCTGTTTTTGCCGAAGTAAGGGTTTAAGACTTTTCGGGCATTTGCGCAGGATATACCTGCGTATGTAGCTATGGTAATAGGAGCATTCTGGTGTGCTTTGGATACCTACTGACATACCGTTGTCAGCAGCAGGTGGGCACCATAAAGGCCTTCTTCAACTGAAACGAAAGGCCTACCCCATGTCCAATCCCAACGCCCTTCTCAGCGCTATCAGCTGGTTCGAAATCCCCGCCACCGACATTGATCGCGCCCAGGTTTTTTACGAGACCGTTCTGGCCAAAACCCTGCACCGCGAAGTCTTCCCCATGGATGGACAAAGCTATACCCTGGCCATCTTCACTGCACCCGAAGAGGGCGTGAAAGGCTGCCTGCAAAGCGGGGCCGACACGTCCCAACCCAGCACCGAGGGCACCCTGGTCTATCTGGACTGCTCGCCCAGCATCGACGCCGCGCTGGCCCGCGCCCAGACCCTGGATGCCAAGCTCCTCAAACCCAAAACTGCGCTGCCGCCGGGCATGGGTTTCATTGCCCACATACAGGACCCAGACGGCAACCGCGTGGGCCTGCACGCAATGGCGTAACGCGGGTCAAAATGATATCATTCAGTATATTTGATATCATTTATCCCGATTGAACAGGAGCGCCGCATGTCCGCCGTCACCGTCCGAAACCTCCCCGAAGCTACCCACCGCGCCCTCAAGGTGCGCGCCCTGCAGCACGGACGCAGCACCGAGGCGGAGATACGCGCCATTCTGGAAGCGGCGGTGCGGCCCCGGCTGGGCATGGGTACGGCGTTGTCGGCCATCGGGCGCAGCCTGGGCGGCGTGGAGCTGGAGATTCGGCGCGACACCACCCCCGTGGCACCGGCGGAGTTCGAATGATCATCCTCGACACCAACGTGGTGTCGGAGCCCCTGAAGCCGGTGCCCGACCCCCAGGTACTGGATTGGCTCAACGACCAGGCCTCCGACACCCTGTACCTCACCACCGTTAACCTGGCCGAGCTGCTGGCCGGTGTGGCGTTGCTGCCCGCCGGGCGGCGACGCACCGCCTTGCAGCAGGCCGTGGACGCGCAAATCCTGCCGCTGTTTGAAGGCCGGGTGCTGCCCTTTGACTGTCCCGCCGCCGAAGCCTTCGCCCGCATCCACGCCAGCGCCCAGGCTGCTGGCCACACTTTGACCTTTGCCGACACTGCTATAGCCGCCATTGCCTCGGCCCACGGTTTTGCCGTGGCCACCCGCAATGTGCGCGACTTTGCAGGCACGGGGGTGGCTGTGTTGAATCCCTGGAACACTGCCTGATTCGCCCAAAGCCACCATGCCCGCACCCCGCCAAAACTGGATCGCCGTGGCCAGTGCCCAGCACGCCCGGCGCGGTTGCGCGCCCAGCGATGGGCCGGGCTACATGCAGGTCTGCCACGGCAAGGCCGCGCCGCTAAAGCGGGTGCGGGCGGGAGACCGGGTGGCCTATTACGCGCCCACGCTGACCCTGGGCGGCAAGGACCGGTTGCAGTGCTTTGTGTCGATCGGCCTGGTGCTGCAGGGCGAGCCCTATAGTTTCGACATGGGCGGCGGCTTTGTGCCGTTTCGCAGGGACGTGCAGTACGTGGCAGCACGTGAGGCCTCCATCCTGCCTTTGGTGCCGCAGTTCGAGTTTGTCGAGTCGCCGCAGCGCTGGGGCTATAAATTCCGCTTTGGTTTGTTTGCTATCAGCGACCATGACATGCGGCTGGTTGCCCATGCGATGCAGGCCGATCTGGGTTTGCTATATTTTAAATAGTGGATAGTGATGCTAATGTCTGCTCTAGCCGCCTAAAAAGCCTATAAAAACCATGCGCCGTGCCGACCGCCTTTTCCATCTGGTGCAGCTGGTGCGCGGGCGGCGTTTGTCCACCGCCAGCTTTCTGGCCGAGCGGCTGGAGATCTCGGAGCGCACGGTCTACCGCGATGTGGCTGATCTGCAGCGCCAGGGCGTGCCCATCGAAGGCGAGCCGGGCGTGGGCTACCGCTTTGGCGCGGGTTTCGAGCTGCCGCCGCTGATGTTCAGCCAGGACGAAGCCAAGGCCCTGGTGGCGGCGGTGCGGTTGTCGCAGCCCTGGCTGGATGCGCCGCTGGCCCTGGCCGCGGAGGATGCGCTGGGCAAGATGCTGTCTATCCTGCCGTCCGCCGCCCGCGTAGCCGCCGAGAGCCTGGCGCTATACGCGCCGCCCACCAGCTACAACGGTCTGACGGCTCCGGTGCGCGCCCATTTGCAGACCCTGCGCGAGGCGATTGGCCTGCGCCGCAAGATACTCATGGACTACAGCGATGTGAAAGAGGCCACCAGCCAGCGCACGGTGCAGCCGTTGGGCTGCTTTTACTGGGGCCGCACCTGGACGTTGGTGGCCTGGTGCGAGGCGCGGCAAGACTTTCGCAGCTTCCGGGTGGACCGCATGCACAGCGTGGCGGTGCTGGACACGCCGTTCCGCCCCGAGGCAGGCCGCACCCTGGCCGATTTTTTGCGCACGGTAGCGTGTTAGGGTAGTGGGCAGTGAGTCTGTAGATTTGCTATTTTTTTAAGAGCTGAAAGTGTAGGCAGAATATGCGCCGCGGGCCTTAAAGCTTATAAATATCACGGGAGTAGGATGCGCTGGTGGGATCCGGTGTTTAGGCCCGTTACAGCTTGCGGTTACAGTTCAGGTTCGTTGATACATATAGTAACGTCTCAGGTTTCTGCGTATACAGCCCATGCCCTTGCAATCCCGGGCCGGGCCTGGCGCGGCCCACACCCACCGGAGAGGTTTCGCATGGATTGGAATGTTGAGTAGACATTTTGCAGAGCCACGGGTTTTTCTGTGGCGCTCGCTGAAAACCCGGATCACGCTGAGCACCCTGGCGATCTTTCTGGCGGGCATCTGGTCGCTGTCTTTCTATGCCAGCGATGTGCTGCGCGACGACATGACGGCCATGCTGGGCGAGCAGCAGGTGGCGGCCGTCAGTTCTGCCGCCACCGCGGTAGACAGTGAACTGGAGGAGCTTCTGCGCCCATTGGGGGCTTTGGCCGCCATGCTTACCCACGTTGCGCCCGCGCAATGGGGGGTGCTGCAAAGCTATTTGGATACTAGTCCGGAGCTGGCCAGCCTGTTCAATGGCGGCTTTATCGTCTACGGGCTGGATGGCCTGCCAAAGCACGCCGACGGGTTGGCCGTGGGCACCGTACCGGGCCCGCCGGTGGCTGCCGATGGCATCCAGGCGGCGTTCAAGCGGGGCGAATCCAACGTCGGCCAGCCCAGTTTCTACCCTCCCTTGCAGGCCCCGGTGTTCCCGGTGGCCGTACCCATATGCAATGCCGAGGGCGCGGTGGTGGGTGTGCTGGTGGGCCTGACCAATCTGCACCGGCGTAACTTTCTGGACCGCATCACCGACAACCGCTACGCCAAGACCGGTGCCTACCTGTTCACCGCACCCGCGTCGCGGCAGGTGATTACGGCCAGCGACAAAACCCGGATTCTGGAGACGCTGCCCATCTCGGGTGCCGACCCGGTCACCGACTACATCCTGCAGGGCCACGAGGGTTTTAGCCTGATGCGGGACTCTGCGGGCGTGCAGGTGCTGGTGTCTAGCAAGTTGATCACCGAATCGGGCTGGACGGTGGCGGCTGTGCTGCCCACCGACGTGGCCTTTGCGCCGATCCGTACCATGCAGCAGCGCATGCTGCTGGCCACGCTGGGGCTGACCTTGCTGGCCGGTGTGCTGACCTGGTGGATGCTGCGCCGCCAACTGGCCCCGATGCTGGAGGCCGTGCACACCCTGGCCCGCCTGTCCGACCCTGCCCAGCGTGCGCTTCCCCTGCAACCGTTGACGATCCAGCAGCGGGACGAAGTCGGTGAACTGATCGGCGGACTCAACCATTTGCTGGCCACACTGGGCCAGCGTGAACAGGCCCTGCGCGACAGCGAAGAGCGCTTTCGCACTTTGGTGGAGTGGTCGCCCGAGGCGGTGGTGGTCCACGTCGAAGACCGCATCGTCTACGCCAACCCGGCGGCGGTGCTGCTGTTTGGTGCCGCTTCGTCGCAGGATCTGGTGGGGCGGCTGATGGCGCAGCTGTTGCACCCCGAGTCGCTGGGGCTGGCGCAACAGCGAGCACGGTATGTGGCCACCAGCGGCCAGCGGGTGGGCGTGGCGGCATTGCGCTTCTACAAGCTGGACGGTACGTTGATCGACGTGGAGGCGCAGGGCACACCGATCCAGTTCGACGGTGCCAAGGCGGTGCACACGGTGCTGAGCGATATCACCGGGCGCAAGCTGGCCGAGATCGAGCTGCGCATTGCCGCCACGGCTTTCGAGTCGCAGCAGGGCATGCTGGTCACCGATGGCAACTGGGTGATTTTGCGTGTCAACCAGGCATTTACCGACATTACCGGCTATTCGGCGCACGAGGCAGTGGGACGCACCCCTTCGGATTTGCTGCGCTCAGGGCTGCACGACGCGGTGTTTTTCGACATGATGGTCTCTAGCCTGGTGCGTATCGGCACCTGGCAGGGTGAAATCTGGGACCGGCGCAAAAACGGCGAGCTGTTTCCGGGTTGGTTTGCCATTACCGCCATCAAGGATGAGCACGGCCAGGTGACCCATTACGTGGACACCTTCAACGACATCACCGAACGCAAAGCCGCCGAGGACCAGATCCAGAATCTGGCTTTTTTCGACCCACTGACCGGCCTTCCGAACCGCCGCCTGCTGATGGACCGCCTGGCCTTGACCATGGCCAACCACGCCCGCGACAAACGCTTTGGTGCGCTGCTGTTTGTCGACCTGGACAATTTCAAAACCCTGAACGACAGCTACGGCCACCACATGGGCGACCTGCTGCTGCAAGAGGTGGCCCGGCGCCTGTCCACCTGCATCCGCAAGGGCGACACCGTGGCCCGTCTGGGCGGCGACGAGTTCGTGGTGATGCTCGAAGACCTGGGCCAGCAGCCCATGGAGGCCATTACCCATGCCGAGGCCGTGGGCGACAAGATTCTGGCAGTGCTGAACCAGAACTTCCTGCTCGGCGCCGCCGTGCACCACAGCACGCCCAGTATCGGCATCACCCTGTTTGGCGAGATCGAAGAGAGCATCGAAGAACCCCTGAAGCGCGCCGACATGGCGATGTACCAGGCCAAGAGCGCAGGCCGCAACACGCTGCGGTTTTTTGACCCCCATATGCAGGCCGTGGTGACCGCCCGCGCCGCCCTGGAAATGGGGCTGCGCGAGGCCCTGGTGGACGACCAGTTGCAGCTGTATTACCAGCCGCAAGTGGTGGGCGAATGCCAGTTGACCGGCGTGGAAGCCCTGGTGCGCTGGCTGCACCCCCAGCGCGGCATGGTGCCGCCAGCCGAATTCATTCCGCTGGCCGAAGACACCGGTTTGATCCTGCCGCTGGGCCTGTGGGTACTGGAGACCGCCTGCAAGCAGCTGGCGCTGTGGGCGACCCAGCGCGCGCTGGCGCACCTGACGGTGGCCGTCAACGTCAGCCCGCGGCAGTTCCAGCAAGGCGACTTTGTCGACCTGGTGCTGGCCGTGCTAGCCCGCACCGGTGCACGCCCGGAGCGCCTGAAGCTGGAGCTGACCGAGAGCATGCTGGTAGACAACATCGACAACGTGATCACCAAGATGGACGCGCTCAAGGCCGTGGGCGTGGGTTTTTCGCTGGACGACTTTGGCACCGGCTATTCATCGCTGTCGTACCTCAAACTGCTGCCGCTGGACCAACTCAAAATCGACCAGGGCTTTGTGCGCGACATCCTGACCGACCCTAACGATGCCGCCATCGCCAAAATGGTCATCGCCCTGGGCGACAGCCTGGGCCTGGCGGTGATGGCCGAAGGCGTAGAAACCGAAGCCCAGCGCCTGTTTTTGGCCCACCAGGGCTGCTACGCCTACCAAGGCTATCTGTTCAGCCAACCGCTGCCGATTGCGGAGTTTGAAGCGTTCGTAGGGACGATGGCGCGGATGCGCGGGTGAGTTTTAGCCACCGCGATTGAATGCGGTGCGCAAACCGTAGCACCATGGATGCAAGCCCCTTGCCTGGCATCACGTAACAGGCCAGCAAGCCCCATCTGCACGCCAGGCCCAGCAGCTTCACAGGGCGTGCTTTCTTAAAGCATTGCCTTGGCAAAGGCGCGGAAGTCATCCAGATGGGTGTGGGCGATGGAGAAGACGATAGCCCAGTTGATGGCATCGTAATTGTGCACGGCCAGGTTGCGAAAACCGACTGCGCCGCGCATGCGCGTGCAGAGCGCGGCATCTATCAAGCCTAGCTGTTGTAGTGCTAAAAACGCGTCCCCCATGGTGTGCGGTATGGCTGCACCCGAGTCGCTGAGGTGGTGCATGGCGATATCTACGCAGAGTTGTACGGCCCGGCTGAGATTGAGCACGATGACATCTTGCATATCCAAATCATCCACCAAAGCTTGCAGCGTGCTTGGGCATTTGCTCTGCACACGGGCAATGCAACGGCGCAAAGATTCAAGTTTGCTCTCCAGTACTAGTCTATCCATGCCAGCCTCCGCTCTGCCATGGTGCGTTGCACATAGGGTAAAAAATCGTTGGTATCCAGCAGCGTGCGGGTAGCCCAGGTGGCCTGTGCCGCCGCGGTGCCCAGCAGTCGGTGCCCGTGTTGCAGGATTTGGCCTGCCAGCGGCTGGCCGACCGTGGCCAGATCAACCAGGTCCACGGCTCGGCCAGTGGTGCGCGCGATAGTTTCCACTAAGCGCATTTTTCTCTCGGTATCCAGCGGCGCATCAGCCAGAACGGCGACATCGATGTCACTGTCTGCCCTGGCGGTCTGGTTGGCGACCGAGCCAAATACCATCACCAACCGCAAGCCGCTTTGGGTCTGTAACACGTCGCTTAGAACTGAGAGTTCGGTGGATGGGATTGGCATCACGGCATTATCTGTCCAGTTGACGACAAGAACGGGGCTACCACTGCCGTTCCACGTCCACCAGCACCAGCGCGGGTTGGTGGTTCCAGCGCAGGGTGATGGCGTAGGGGTGGAGGCGCACCGTGGGCTGCAGGGCGGCGCTGCCTTGGCGCGTGGTGGGGACGGAAATTTTCAGGTCCTCGCCGAGCTCTTTGCGGGCGTTACCCGCCAGGGTGTTGGCGATCTCGCCGACGGCATCGAGCAGGTTGGCATCGCTGAAGTCAGTGGCGTGCTGTAGCGCCAGCAGCTCGCGCAGCAAGGGGCCGGGCATGGAAACCAGTACCTGGCCGTGGTAGCTGCCCGAAAACTGTACGGTGCCCGTAAATTGGTGGCCAGGCACGGGGGCGGTGCCCAAGAAGGCTGAGGTGATCTGCGGTGTCTGGGCGGTGGTGGTGTCGAAGTAGCGGCGCACCGAGTCCACGAACAGGCGGAGTTCGGTCTCAGTCAGGGTTTGCATCATGGCCCCTGGGTCACGTCGAGAAGGGCCAGGCGCAGCTCGTCGTCGGTAAAAGGCTTGGCCACAAAGCCGCGCGCGCCGAGTTTCAGGGCAGCGATGGCGGTGCCTTTGTCGTTTAGCGCGCTGACCACCAGAATGCGGGTGTGTGGCAGCAGGCGCAGCATTTCCCGGATGCATTCCACGCCGTCCATCTCAGGCATGGTCAAGTCCATGGTGACCACGTCGGGCTGGGTGGCTTTGGCGATGCGCAGGGCCTCCACGCCGTTGCGGGCCAGGCCGACGAGCGCGATCTTGCCCAGGCCACCGTCTTGCACGATTTTGCTGATGCGCGTGCGGATCATGTTGGAGTCGTCTACAACCAAAAGGCGCATATTGGGCTCACCCCCAGGCTGCAGTGCTGCGCATCTGTCGCCAACCCCCTTCCAGGGAGCAATACCAGTGGCCCGGCAAAGCCGGTTCCACGGTATTCCTGGAAGGTGTGCGTCCTGTCTGTTGCGTGGTGGGTGTCATTTCAAACTTCAAATCGAATGGTTATTTCCGTAAATTCTCCGGGCGTGGAGGCCAGCGTCAAGCGTCCGCCCAGGCGCTGCACGTTGGCCTGTACTACGTCTAATCCAACACCGCGCCCAGCATGCACATCGGCCGCATCGGCGGTGGAGAAGCCAGGCTTGAAGATGTGGCCGACGATCTGGCGGTCATCGAAGCTCTCCAGTTGCAAGGCGGTGTACCAGCCCAGGTCGAGCAGCTTTTGCCGCAGGCTGTTGGCGTTCAGGCCTTGGCCATCGTCTCGCACACGCAAGATCCATTCCGTACCGTTTTTGCCCAATTGCACTTCCAGCCGACCGGCTGCGGCCTTGCCGCAGGCTTGGCGGATGGCGGGTACCTCGATTCCGTGCACCACGGCGTTGCGGGCCAACTGGGTGCTGATTTCGCGCACCAGATCGGCCGCATCGGCACCCAGCTCACCGTGGTGGTCCATCTGCACCAAGGGGGCTACGCGTTTGCCGAGGGCGTTGGCGGTGTCCAGGGCCAGCCGGGTCAGTGCCGCGTTCAGACCGGTGCCCGACAGACGGCTATTGCGCTGGATGCTCGCCAGACTTTTCAGCGCCGCCATCCGGGTCAGCAGTGCCTCTAGTGGCAGCGGCAGGGCCAGCAGTGGATCGCCGCTTATGTCGTCGAGGTTTTGGCTGCGGGCTTGCAGCAGGGCGGACTCGAAGGCATGCGCCTGGTGCACCAGTGAATCCAGCCCCAGCGCGCCCGCGTCGCCCTTCAAGGCGTGGATGCGGCGGGCGGCCTGGTCCAGCGCGTGGCGCAGGGCGGGTCGGCCCTGGGCACTGCCGCGCAGCAAGTCGTTGATCTCCAGCAGGCTGGCCTCGGAGCGGGCCACAAACTGGCGCAGCAGGGCCGGGTCGGTCTCGCAGGCGGCCAGCAGCAGAGCCAGCTCTTTTTGTGAGCGCAGGCGCTCGGCCTGTAACTGGGTTTGCAGCAGGGTGCGGTCGGAAATGTCTTGCACCGTCACCAGCACGTGGTGGATGACCGCGCCGGTGCCCGTGCCCTTGTAGACGCGGTTGAAGCGAAAGGCCAAGGTGCGGGGTACGGCCTGCCCGAGCCGGTTGGTGACCAGGGCGTGCACCTCTAGCAGCGGATTGATGTCTTGCACCAGCGCCTCTTTGACGTGCGGGGCAAACAGCAGGGCCACGTAGTCTTGCGCATCTTGCAAGGCCTGGCCGTCCACCATGCCCGCCAGCAGGTCGAAAAAGCCGTCGCCGGGTTGCAGTGGGCGGCCAAACAGCAGGTGGGCAGATTGCGATAGCTGCGAGCCGAGCCGGAAATCCGGGGTGATCAAAAACAGGCCTTCGCGCACGCTGGACAGGATTTCGCGGTTCTCGCGGGTGACTGCCTCCATGCCCGCATCCAGGCGGCGCAGGCGGCGTAGAAACTTGAACAGGATGAAGGCAAAGTTCAGCAGCGCCAGCACGATGCCCGCCGTCTGCACCTGGCGCAGGGTGGTGGCGCGCTGGGATGCGGTGGTTTCCAGTGCGCTGGTCAGGCGGTTCATCAGGTCCAGCAGCTCCAGGTTGTGGGCTTGGGCGTAGGCGCTGGCGGCCTGTAAGGTCGCTGGACTGGCCTGGCCGTTCAATACCGGCGACAAGGCCTTCTGGAATGGTGTCCACAGGGCCTGGGCCTGTTGCAGCGCCTGGAGCGCTACCGGGCCCTCGGCAGCTTTTAAAAACACCGGCTGGCCGCTGCCGCTGGGCAAGACGGCACCGCGCTGGAAGCCTTGCAGCGTTGCATCGAACAGGCTGACGGCATCGCGCAGCTCGGCCAGGTCCTGGCTGGCAGGCAAGCCTTTGGTACGCGCCGCTTCCACCGCCAGCAAGGCTTTGGTCGTGCGTTGCGACAGCATGCGCTGGCGTCCGGCCAGGTTGATGCTGTGCGCGTCCTCGCTGATCTGGTACGAGATGGCAAAGTTCAGCACCAGCACGCCCAGGTCAAACAGCAAAAACAACGCTACCGCCAGCACGATTCCCCGGTATTTTTCTGAAAACAAAAGGCTGCTAGCGCTTGCTGCGTCTGCAGGCGTAGCTACTTTTTTGGTAGTGACGGAATGGATGGGAGTGCGGGACACGGGCTGGTTTCACTTCAATGGAGGGCGGGGCATGCACAGCGCAGGCAAAAACAGGGCCAGCCCGTGGACCCCCGGCTGCACCAGAAAGGGTAGGCCCGCGCGCACCATGGGCGGGTTTAACATTGCCAGCTGCCCATTTTTCTAAAAACCCGCCATGCCCGAATCCCTCACCGTTCAAATGCCTGCCAATGCGCCGCGCCAGTTGTTTTTGCTGTTCCATGGCGTGGGCGGCACGCCGCACAACCTGGTTCCGCTGGGCCAGCGGTTGGCGCTGGAGTTTGCGCAGGCGGCGGTGGTCTGTGTGGCTGGGCCGGATGCGTCAGACCTGGGCGCTGGATTCCAATGGTTCTCGGTACAGGGCATCAGCGAGGACAACCGCGCGCAGCGCATTGCCGAGACCATGCCGCGCTTCGTGGCGACCGTACGCGGCTGGCAGCAGCGCACCGGTTTGACGGATGCCGAGACGGCGCTGGTCGGTTTTTCGCAAGGTGCCATCATGGCGCTGGAGGCCACGCAGCTGGGGGAGTCGCTGGCGGGCCGGGTGGTAGCGCTGTCAGGGCGGTTTGCCCAGCTGCCCGAGCAGGCACCGGCGACCACCACGCTGCACTTCATCCATGGCAAGAACGACGAGGTCGTGCCCTACGGCCATACCGTGGCCGCAGCCGAGCGGCTGGTCCGCCTGGGTGGCGACATCACGGCCGATGTGATCCCCTTCCTGGGGCATGCCGTGAACGAGGAGGTGGTGGAGCTGCTGGTTGAGCGGCTGAAAGGCCATATCCCCAAGCGCATCTGGGCGCAGGCCGAGCAGAGTGCCCCATCCCAACCCTGAGGCAGCCATGCTATTTTTATGATAGCTACCAGTGCAGGTTATGCCTGCGCTAGAGGGCTAAAACATGCTCAGGCTGTGATCTTTTCCACGTGGGCTTGCCGGGTGTACAGGAAGTCGATCACCGCCTTGCGGTAGCCCTGGTAGTCGGCGTTGTCGGCCAGTTCCACGCGGTTGCGCGGGCGTGGCAGGTCCACGCTGAGCACTTCGCCGATGGTGGCGGCGGGGCCGTTGGTCAGCATGACGATCTTGTCGGACAGCAGTACGGCTTCGTCCACGTCGTGGGTCACCATCACCACGGTGCTCTGGGTTTTTTGCACGATGGCCAGTAGCTCGTCCTGCAGCTTGGCGCGGGTCAGTGCGTCTAGCGCGCCGAAGGGCTCGTCCATCAGCAACACCTTGGGCTCCATGCTCAGGGCGCGGGCAATGCCCACGCGCTGCTTCATGCCACCCGAGATTTCGCCGGGGCGCTTCTGGGCGGCGGCGGTCAGGCCCACCAGGGCCAGCACCGCGTCGGTGCGGGCTTTGAGCTGGGCCTTGTTTTCCGACGGCGCGCCAGTGGATTTGTTGGCTGCGCCGAAGACGCGCTCTACCGCCAGATACACGTTTTCAAAGCAGGTCAACCAGGGCAACAGCGAATGGTTCTGGAACACCACTGCGCGCTCGGGGCCGGGGCCCTTGATCTCGCGGTTGGCGCACAGCAGTGTGCCGCTGGTGGGTTCGGTCAGGCCGGCGATCAGGTTCAGCAAGGTGGACTTGCCGCAGCCCGAATGGCCGATCAGCGCCACAAACTCGCCCTTGGCAATGTTCAGATTCACGTCGCGCAGGGCCGGGAAGATGCCCTTGGCAGTTTTAAAGGTTTGCTCGACACCTTGGATTTCGATGTACTTGCTGCTGAAACTGGTGGGGGTGGAGCTCATGATTTGACTTCCTCAAACGTAAATGCGGTGGCCAATTTGATCAGCGCGTGTTCCAGCAGCAGGCCGACGATGCCGATGACGAAGATGGCGATGATGATGTTCTTGACGTTCAGGTTGTTCCACTCGTCCCAGACCCAGAAGCCAATGCCCACGCCGCCGGTCAGCATCTCGGCCGCCACGATCACCAGCCAGGCGGTGCCTACGGCCAGGCGCACGCCGGTCAGCATGTAGGGCAGCACGGCTGGGAACAGGATCTTGGTGACGATCTTCCATTCGCTCAAATTCAGCACCCGGGCCACGTTCATGTAGTCCTGCGGCACGCGTTGCACGCCCACCGCGGTGTTGATGACCATCGGCCAGATCGAGCAGATGAAGATGGTCCAGATGGCGGCCGGGTTCGCACCCTTGAACACCATCAGGCCGATCGGCAGCCAGGCCAGCGGCGACACCGGGCGCAGCAGGCTGATCAGCGGGTTGAACATGCGGCCCATGAACTCAAAGCGGCCAATCGCAAAGCCCGCCGGAATGCCCACCAGCGCCGCCAACCCAAAGCCCAGCGCCACCCGCTCCAGCGAGGCCAGCACGTTCCAGCCCACGCCCTGGTCGTTTGGGCCCTTGCGGTAGAACGGGTCGCTGAACAAGACCACGGCCTGCTTGAAGGTTTCAAAAGGCGATGGGATGTTGCTGGCGGTGGTGATGGACACAATCGCCCAGATGCCGATCAGCATGCCCAAGCCCAGGATGGGCGGCACCACCTGGCGCCAGAAGCCGCGCCAGTCGAACGGCATTTTGGGTGTCGCCATTTTTACGTCTTTCAGGGGGCTAGCGCTCGTATCCATTGCGGTAGCAGCTAGCATTTTGGGAGTAGATGGGCTGTCTGCGGCATCGAACGATGCCTCTCGGGGGGAATGGAATACGGCACTGACCATGGTTTTCTCCTAGGGATGTGACTAATGAAAGCGGTGGACTTATTCGTGGATAGCTGGCCCTGGCTTTGCCAGGCCACTGGTATCGCCCCCCGGTAGGGGGTTGGCGCAGCGCAGTCTGGGGGGGAGCCAAGCCCTAGGCGTGGATCTTGAAGCTGTCGGCGTACTTTTTAGGGTCTTTGCCGTCCCACACCACGCCGTCCATCAGCTTGGCAGTGCGCATGTCGCTCTTGGGCAAGGGCGTGTTGCTGGCGGCGGCGGCCTGCTTGTAGATGTCGATCTGGTTGATCTGCTTGGCCACGGCCAGGTAGTCGGGGTGGTCTTTGAGCAAGCCCCAGCGTTTGTGCTGGGTCAGGAACCACATGCCGTCGGACAGGTAGGGAAAGTTGACCGCGCCTTCGTTGTAGAACTTCATGTAGTTCGGGTCGTCCCAGGTCTTGCCCAGGCCGTTTTGGTAGCGGCCCAGAATGCGCTGGTTGATGGCGTCCACGCTGGTGTTCACGTAGCTCTTGTCAGCGATGGTTTCGGCCATCTTGTTCTTGTTCGCCAGGCCGGCATCGATCCACTTGCTGGCTTCCAGGATGGCGGCGGTCACGGCGCGGGCGGTGTTGGGGTTCTTTTTGACGAACTCGGCGGTGGTGCCCAGCACCTTTTCGGGGTGGTCCTTCCAGATGTCTTGCGTGGTGGCAGCGGTGATGCCGATGCCGTCGATGATGGCGCGGTGGTTCCAGGGCTCGCCTACGCAGTAGCCGTCCATGTTGCCCACGCGCATGTTGGCCACCATCTGCGGTGGCGGCACGGTGATGACCTTGGCATCGCTCAGCGGGTTGATGCCGTTGGCGGCCATCCAGTAGTAGAGCCACATGGCGTGGGTGCCGGTGGGAAAGGTCTGGGCAAAGGTGTATTCGCGCTTCTCTGCGGCCATCAGTTTGGCCAGGCCGGGGCCATCGACCGCGCCCTTGTCGGCCAGCTTTTTGCTCAGGGTGATGGCTTGGCCGTTGTTATTCAGCGTCATCAGCACGGCCATGTCTTTCTTGGGGCCGCTTTCACCCATGTGCACGCCGTAGACCAGGCCGTACAGGGCGTGGGCAAAGTCCAGCTCGCCGTTGACCAGCTTGTCGCGCACGCTGGCCCAGCTGGATTCCTTGCTGGGGATGATCTTCACGCCGTATTTTTTGTCGATGCCCAGCACCGAGGCCATCACCACGCTGGCGCAGTCGGTCAGGGGAATGAAGCCGATTTTGACTTCTTCTTTTTCAGGTTTGTCGGACCCGACGGCATACACCAGCGCGCGCAGGGCAGGGCTGACACCCACGGCACCCACGGCGGCGGTTTGCAGTACCGAGCGGCGGCTGAGTTTTGTCTTCAAAAGATCAGTCATCTAAAGGCTCCCAAAAAGTTAAACAAAACGATCACGGCCCAGTTCCCAAGCAGCCTGCAGAACAAGCCTTCCAGAAACACCGCAGAACTGGCTTTGCCAGGCTGCTGGTGTTGCCCCCTGCAAGGGATTGGCGAAAAGCGCTTGCGCTGCAGCCTGGGGGTGAGCCAAAACCAAAAAAAGGCGTCCTCACCGCGCAGCGCGCTGCAAGTTGCAGCCTCTAACGGGTGGGGACGCCTTTGTCCGAATACGTGGCGGTTCGCACCCGCCATTGGGTGCTCGCTGCCATGGGACCATCGGTGGTCTTGCTTTGGTTATGCAAGCACCGTGCCAGCAGTTTTACAGTCTGCGTGCTATTTAATAAGTAGCAGATGGTACAGGTGCATGCTGCGCCAGCGGCCTATTTTGTTTGTAAGTAAAGGTTTGGCACTGTTTGTGTGCAGTGCACCATTTCAGCGGGTGGCGTGTTTCAAGGCAGGCGCGCGGATGAAGCCGCCGTCTTGTGCCAGCAGCTGGCAAAAGGCGGTGTTGGCCATCGGCTTGGCCAGCAGGTAGCCCTGAAATTCGTCGCAGCCCTGGCCACGCAGCAGGTCGAACTGGGCCTGGTTTTCCACGCCCTCGGCGACCACGGTTTTGCGCAGGTTCTGGCACAGGCCGACCATGGCGCGGGCGATCATGGCCACGTCGGCATCGGACTCGATGTCGGTGACCATGGAGCGGTCGATCTTTACCGTGTCCAGCGGCAGATGGCGCAGGTACGACAGGCTGGAGTAGCCGGTGCCAAAGTCGTCCATGGCCACCCGAAACCCCTGCGCCTTGAAGGCATTGAGCACGCTGATGGCGCGCGCGCTGTCGTCCAGAAACACGCCTTCGGTGATCTCCAGCTCCACCCGCTCGGGCGGCAGGCCGCTGTCGCGCACCAGCGCGGCCACGCGCAGCACCAGGTCGTCGGCCAGAAACAGCCGGGCCGACAGGTTGACGGCAATCACCAGCTTGGCACCTTGCGGCCCCTCCCACAGCGCGGCGGCGGCAAAGGCCTGGCGCAGGATCAGGTCGGTCAGCTCGCCAATCAGCCCGGTTTCTTCGGCGATCGGGATGAAGCGGTCGGGCCCTACCATGCCGACGCTGGCGCTGTGCCAGCGGGCCAGGGCCTCCACGCCGACGATGCGCCGGTGCTGGTCTACCTTGGGCTGGAAGGCCACGGTGAATTCGTTGTGCTCCAGCCCGGCGCGCATGGCGGTGGCCAGGTCGAGCCGCTCGTCGGCCACCTTGTTCAGCTCGGGGGTGAAGAACTGGAAGTTGTTACGGCCCCGCTCCTTGGCGGCGTACATGGCCACGTCGGCGTGCTTGAGCAGGCTTTGGGCGTCCTCGCCATCCTGCGGGTACAGCGCCACGCCCATGCTGGCACCCACCTGGAATTCGCGCCCCAGCAGGCTCACCGGCTGGTTGATTTGCTTGAGCACGCGCTGCAGGTGCGAGATGACGCTGTTGGCCCGAAAGTGCTCGTTGAGCAGCAGCACAAACTCGTCGCCGCTGTGGCGCGACACGGTGTCGCTGGCACGCACGCAGTTGCGCATGCGCTGGGCAATTTCGACCAGCAGCTGGTCACCTGCATCGTGGCCCAGGCTGTCGTTGATCAGCTTGAAGTGGTCCAGGTCGATGAACACCACGGCCAAAAAATGGCCCATGCGTTCGGCGTGGGCAATGGCCGGGCCGATGCGGTCGCGCAGCAGGTTGCGGTTGGCCAGGCCGGTCAGGCCGTCGTAGTTGGCCTGGCGCTCCAGCTGTTCGCGCTGGCTGCGGCGCTCGGTGATGTCCTGCACTGTGCCCTCAAAGCAGACAAAGCCGCCTTGCGCATCACGCACGCTGTGGGCGTTTTCCGAGATCCAGATGGTGCTGCCGTCGCGCCGGTAGACCTCGGACTCGAAGTTGCGCACCTCCCCGTGCGCTGCCATCAGCTTTTGGAAGCGTTCGCGCCGCTGCGGCTGCACGTACAGGCGGCGGTCGATATCGGCCAGGTCCGCAATCAGCTCCTCGGCGGTGGCGTAGCCGTAGAGCTGGGCCAGCGCCGGGTTGGCCGACAGGTAGCGGCCTTCCAACGAGGTTTGGAAGATGCCATCGCGCGCATGTTCAAAGATCTGCCGGTAGCGGGCTTCGGCATGGGCCAGCGCTTCCAGGGTCACAAAGCCCTCGGTCACGTCTTCGATAAAGCCCTCCAGCACCTGCTGCTCAGCCTCGTCTACCACCATCACGCCTTGCTCTTTGACGCGGCGGATGGCACCGCTGCGGGTCTGGATGGCGTAGTGCACCGTGAAGCGTTGTTCGGCACCGGCGGCTGCCAGAATCTCGGTGCGCACCCGGGTGCGGTCGTTCGGGTGGGTGATGCTCTCCCACGACACGGTCTGGTTGTCGATCAGCTCCAGCGCCTGGTAGCCAGTGAGCTTGAAGCAGCCCTGGCTGACGAAGCGCATGGTCCAGTGCAGGTCCGGCAGGCAGCGGTAGGCCATGCCTTCCAGGTTGTTGACCAGGGTGTCGAGGACCTTGTGCAGATTCACCGACCGCGCAATCAGCGGGCTCGAATGGTGTGAGCGGGCAGTGGGGTGCGGGGCAAATTCCATTTCCAGAGGGGCGGGCAACAGAGACTGCATAAAAAGGATAGGGAGCGAGAAGGGGCATGGCCACCTTGGGGTGGAGCGTTCTTGCTATGAAATAAGTAGCTGCTGGTGCAGTCAGATACTGCGCTAGAGCCTTATTTTATTTCAAAAATAATTGAAGACAAAATTGTGCACCGATTGTGTGCGCCGCACTATTTTCGGATGTTTATCCCAGCAGGTCGGCCACGTCGAGGATGCGCTGGGCCACATCCACCAGCTTGAGGCTCTTGTCCATGGCGGCTTTGCGCAGGCGGTCGTAGGCCTGTTGCTCGGACAGGCCCTGGCGCTGCATCAGCAGGCCCTTGGCGCGGTCGATCACCTTGCGGTTGAGCAGCTCGGTCTTGTGGCCGTCCAGCTCCTGGCGGGTGTCGGCCAGCTCCTTGCGCAGCGCCTGCTCGTGCTCGAAGCGGGCCATGGCCACGTCCAGAATGGGCCGGATGCGCGCCGCCGACAGCCCGGCCACGATGTAGGCCGACACGCCCGCCGCTACCGCGTCTTTAACAACCGAGGTGTCATCGTCGTTGGTGAACATGACGATGGGGCGGCGCGCATTGCGGGTGGCCACCACCACGTGCTCCAGCGCGTCGCGGGCTTCGCTTTCGGCATCCACGATCACCATGTCGGGCTGCAACTGGGCCAGTCGCTCAGTCAAAAACACGTCGGCAGGCAGGCTGGCTACCAGGTTGTAGCCGTTTTCCAGCAGGCCAATGCGCAGCGCCCGCGAACGCTCGGCCTGCAGCAGGGCCGTATCGTCCTGGGGGTCCAGCACGTCCAGATCGGGGGCAATCACTACGATGCGCAGGGCTTCATTCATGGATAAAAACCCGCAAGATTCGCGCCAAGATGGTGCGGGCCTACACTCCAAGCCTGTTTGACAGAGGGAACGCTTGTGCTGGTATTGGGTATTGAATCATCGTGTGACGAAACCGGAATTGCGCTGGTGCGCGCTAACGGCCAAGGAGAAGGCGCGGCTTTGCCGGTGCTGCTGGCGCATGCCCTGCACAGCCAGATTGAAATGCACCAGGCCTATGGCGGCGTGGTGCCCGAGCTGGCCAGTCGCGACCACATCCGCCGCGTGCTGCCGTTGACCCGCCAGGTGCTGATGGAAGCTGCCCACACGCTGCAAGACGTGGACGTGGTGGCCTACACCCGCGGCCCCGGCTTGGCCGGTGCACTGTTGGTGGGCGCGGGCGTGGCTTGTGCACTCGGCGCCGCTTTGGGCAAGCCGGTGCTAGGTGTGCACCATTTGGAAGGGCATTTGCTGTCGCCGTTCTTGAGCGAGGACCCGCCGGAGTTTCCGTTCGTGGCGCTGCTGGTGTCGGGCGGCCACACCCAGTTGATGCGGGTGGACGGCGTGGGCCGCTACGAGATGCTGGGCGAGACCATTGATGACGCGGCGGGCGAGGCCTTCGACAAATCCGCGAAGCTAATGGGCCTGGGCTACCCCGGCGGCCCAGCCTTGTCGCGGCTGGCTGAAAAAGGCGACCCGGTGGCGTTCAAACTGCCACGGCCCCTGCTGCACAGCGGCAATCTGGATTTTTCGTTTGCCGGTTTGAAAACGGCAGTGATGACACAGGCCAAGAAACTGGGCGACGACCTGGAAGCGCGCAAAGCCGACTTGGCCGCCAGCACCCAGGCGGCGATTGTCGAAGTGCTGTTGAAGAAATCGATGACGGCGCTGCAGCGTACCGGCTTGCGCAGGTTGGTGGTGGCAGGCGGCGTGGGGGCCAATAAGTCGATGCGCAACCAGCTGAATGCCGTCTGCGCCAAGGCAGGTATCCGCGTGCACTACCCCGAGCTGCATTTATGCACCGACAACGGCGCGATGATCGCCATGGCCGGTGCCATGCGCTTGCAGTCGGGCCTGCAGGCACCCACGCGGGCTTACGCTTTTGACGTGAAGCCGCGTTGGCCCTTGGACTCCCTTTAGTTAGTTGATCGTCAGGTTCGACACGTTGCTGACCGGGGCCTTTTTGGCCAGCTTCAGAGTCAGCACACCATTCTCCAGCCGCGCATCGCTGGCCGACACATCGATGTCTTGCGGCAACTCGTAAGCGGCCTTGTAGGTGCGGGGTGCATCGGGCTGGCTTTCAATGCGCACCACACTGCCTTCGATGCCGATGGAGAGTTGCTCCTTGGCGATGCCGGGCACGTCGAATTGCAGGCTGTAGGCGTGCTCGTCCTGGGTGATTTGATAGCCCGCAGAGCGTTTTTCGTCCAGCAGATGCTGCAGGGCGCGCAGGTTGTTGTGGCGGGAAAAAGCGGGGTGGGTAGCTGCGATAAACATAGTAGGCTCCGTTTACATTACGCGGCGCTCACATCGATTGCCGCTTAGGAATCACATCTGCGTGCGCCGCCCCCTATTTCAAGGAAGTTTTTAGATGTTTAAGTTTCGACGTGCGCTCTTGAAATCGTGCGCTGTGGCGCTATGTGTACTGGTTTTTGTCTCCGCCCAAGCCGCCCCCGCGCCCATCAAGCTGGCCCTGGTCGAAGGCCTGAGCGGCCCGTTTGGCAACACCGGCGAGGCGGTGTTCCGCAATCTCATCTGGGCTGTGGAGCGCGTCAATGCACGCGGCGGTGTGCCGCTGCCCGATGGCAAACACCTGCTGGCGCTGGAGCGCTATGACAGCAAAGGCCAGAACGAAGAAGCCCTGTCGGCCCTGCGTGCGGCCATCGACGACGGCGCGCAATACATCCTGCAAGGCAACTCCTCGGCCACTGCCGCGGTGCTGATAGACGCCATCAACAAGCACAACGACCGCGAACCTAGCAAGCGCGTGCTGCTGCTGAACTACGCCGCGGTCGACCCCACGCTGACCAACGAGAAATGCAGCTTCTGGCATTTCCGTTTCGACGCGCACGCCGACATGCGCATGGCCGCGCTGATGGCGGTGTTCAAAGATGATGCCGCGGTCAAAAGCGTCTACATCCTGGGCCAGGACTACAGCTTCGGCCAGGCCGTGGCGCGCGAGGCCAAGCGCCAACTGGCCCTGCAGCGCCCCGACGTGCGGGTGGTGGGCGACGAGCTGCACCCGCTGGGCCGCGTCAAGGACTTCATTCCTTACGCAGCCAAGATCAAGGCCAGCGGCGCGCAGGCCGTCATCACCGGCAACTTTGGCAACGACCTGACCCTGCTGGTCAAGGCCGCCCGTGAGGTGGGTTTTGAAGGCAAGTTCTACACCTTTTATGGCAATGCGCTGGGGGCTCCGGCGGCGCTGGGTGAGGCGGGTGTGGGCAAGGTCATCGCCGTGGCCGATTGGCTGCCGAACACGCCTACGCCGCAGAGCCAGGCTTTTGTGCAGGCCTTTCGCCAGCGCTTTCCCAAGCCCGCCGACGATTATTTGCACATGCGCATGCAGTTGATGGTGGAGGCGCTGGCCCAGGCTGTCGAGAAGGCCGGTACTATGGATTTGATAGCTGTAGCCACAAGCTTGGAGAGCGCTAGCCTTAGTTTATATGGCCAAACCGGTCGTATGCGTGCCGCCGACCACCAGTTCCAGCAGTCCTTGTCCGTCGGCACCATGGACCGCCAGGGCACGCCGGGCGTGCAGTTCGATGTGGAAGGTTCGGGCTACGGCTTTCGGGTCATCAAACAAACCAGCGCAGCCCAAGCCGAAATGCCCACCACCTGCAAGATGGTGCGGCCTGGCTAGCGCGTGTAGCCTGCACAGGCCCCGGCATTGGGGCGGCCTTTGCACTCACGCAGCAGGCGGCGGTTGCGCTCGGCCGTGCTTTCCGACGAGTCCTTGAGGATGCGGACCTGGGAGCCGCCTTTAGCTTTTTTGGTTTTGGCCAAGCTGGGGCCGCTACAGGCCAAAACCAGCGCTATCAGGCAGCAATGCAGAGTCTGTGTAGCCATGGTTCGAATCTCCAAAATAGCCCACGGTGGGCCCGCATAATCATGCCTCTACATCCTCCATCCGTCTATGCGCCAAGCCATCCTGAATCTCGAAGAATCCAAAATCCGTGAAGTTGCTAACGCTGGTATGGGGCGCCGCGACGTGCTGGCCTTCTGGTTCGGCGAAAGCGACGAAGTCACGCCCGATTTCATCCGCCAGGCGGCCATCGCCTCGCTGCAACAGGGCGAAACCTTCTACTCCCACAACCTCGGCCTGCCCGAGTTACGCCAGGCCGTGGCCGATTACATGGGCGGGCTGCATGGCCCCATCGGTGCCGACCGCATCGCCATCACTTCCGGCGGTGTGAATGCGCTGATGCTGGCCATCCAGATGCTGGTGGACGCGGGCGACGAAGTGGTCGCCGTCACCCCGGTGTGGCCCAACCTCACCGCCCAGCCTGCCATCCTGGGTGCGCGGCTGCGTTGCGTGGCACTACAGCCGCAGGCCGACGGTGCTTGGGCGCTGGATATGGCGCAATTGCTGGCCGCAGTCACGCCCGCCACCAAGCTGCTGGTGTTTAACGCCCCGAACAACCCCACCGGCTGGACGCTGACCCGCGCCGAGCAGCAAACCATCCTCGACCATTGCCGCCGCACCGGCACCTGGATCCTGGCCGACGAAGTCTACGAGCGTCTGTACTACGCCCCCAGCGCCAACGGCTGCGCGCCCAGCTTTCTGGACGTGGCCGCGCCCGAAGACCGGCTGGTGGTGGTGCACAGCTTTTCCAAAAGCTTTTTGATGACCGGCTGGCGGCTGGGTTGGCTGGTGATGCCCGCCAGCGCCACCCCCCACATGGGCAAGCTGATCGAGTTCAACACCTCGTGCGCCAGCGTGTTTGTGCAGCGCGCCGGTATCGCCGCCTTGCAGGGCACCGACAACATCACGCCGCGCGTGGTGGCCCACCTGAAAACCTGCCGCGACACCCTGGTGCCGCTGCTGCAAACCGTGCCCGGCGTGCGGGTGGCTCTGGCGCAGGGTGGCATGTACGCCTTCTTCCAGCTGGCAGGCCATCCGGACTCTTTGGTCACCGCCAAGCGCCTGGTGACCGAAGCCGGTTTGGGCCTGGCCCCCGGCAACGCCTTCGCCCCCGAGGCCCAGGGCTGGTTGCGCTGGTGCTTTGCGTCCAAAGATCTGCACCGGTTGGAGCAGGGTGTGGAAAGACTCAAAAAGTGGGCTATAATATGAAGCTCGCTGCAGCGCACTTGGAGTGCAAAGCAGCAAGCGATAAGAACCCAGGTTCAAGTCAAAATCAGTCCAAAGTCATGTTATGATTTCAGGCTGAAAACGCGGGAGTAGCTCAGTTGGTAGAGCGCAACCTTGCCAAGGTTGAGGTCGAGAGTTCGAGACTCTTCTCCCGCTCCAAATTGGTAAAAAGGGAAGCTTCAGGCTTCCTTTTTTTATGATGATTGTGATGAGTGCGGCGCGATAACAAAGCGGTTATGTACCGGATTGCAAATCCGGCTAGCCCGGTTCGACTCCGGGTCGCGCCTCCAAAATTTAAAACCCGATTTGATTCGGGTTTTGCTTAAAAAGCCATGCTAGAATATGAGGCTTGAAACGCGGGAGTAGCTCAGTTGGTAGAGCGCAACCTTGCCAAGGTTGAGGTCGAGAGTTCGAGACTCTTCTCCCGCTCCAAATTGGCAAAAAAGGAAGCTTAGGCTTCCTTTTTTATGCCCGTTTGTTTTTGTGTTTTACGGCGGTGAACACCAGGCTTTCAGAGCCAAAACCACCCTCCCTGCGGGTTACAATGCGACTGCTTTTCAGCTGCAGTGCGACGAGACAGGAGGCTTATCTTCTGGTCTCGGCACCGAGGTTGGTGCAGCAGGCTCGGTGGTGTAATTGGTAGCCACAGCAGACTTAAAATCTGCCGACGCAAGTCGTACCGGTTCGATTCCGGTCCGAGCCACCATTTGCCCAACCCCCCAAAAAAAAGCGCAAAGCACCGTTCTCTTCCATGAGAGCGCTTTTTAAAATAGTTTTTTGACCTGAGCACACGGAACGGTTTTCAAATGCTATTGAACCAATAGCTGCTGGCGTAGCTCTGATGCGCGTTGGATGCCTGACTTCCTCCAAAGTCTGTCTGCCGTACAAGCCAACAAGCCAACAAGTCAGCCAACGCCTACATGCCCACGTCATGGCTGCCGCTGTGTCTTTTCTGTGTAAGCGTCCGGCGAACCCATCTTGAACTGAGCCCTTTCCACTCGCAAGATCGTGTGCACGCAACAGATCGTGCACACCATGCTTAAAGATTCAGAGATTTCCAGAGATACAAC
>NZ_JBWMAX010000138.1:0-1399 GCF_056521385.1 Rhodoferax sp. RT5P35
CCTTTCCTGCGCTGCATCCCCAATATGGGCGTGGCCTGCCCGGCCGACGAGAACGAATGCCGCCGCCTGCTGAGCAGCGCCTTTGCCCAAGACAACCCGGTGGCCGTGCGCTACCCGCGCGGTGCTGGGGCCGGTGCGGCGATGGAGCTAGGCCTGCAGCCGCTGTCCTACGGCAAGGGCGAAATCCGCCGCAGCTCCAGCCAGGCTTCGGGCATCGCGATTCTGGCCTTCGGTACCCCGCTGTACCCCGCGCTGGCCGTGGCCCACAAGCTGGATGCCACCGCGGCCAATATGCGCTGGGCTAAGCCGCTGGATGTGGAGCTGCTGCTGAAAATCGCCGCCACGCATTCCGCTCTGGTCACGGTAGAAGACGGTGCCGCCCTGGGCGGTGCGGGCAGCGCGGTGCAAGAGGCCTTGCAGGCCGCGGGCATTACCCTGCCGGTGCTGACGCTGGGCCTGTCCGATGTGTTTATCGAACACGGCGACCCGGCGGTGCTGATGGCCCAGCAAGGGCTGGACGCGGCGGGTATCGAAAAATCTATAGAAAAACGCTTCCCCGCGCTTGTACATCAAGCACAAGCAGCTCTTAAATTAGTAGCATAAGGCGGTTGCAGGCTCCCTATTTTTAGCCTGCTTTAACCCCATCGCCGCGTCGGCAACGTTTCAGTCAGCTCCAACACTTATTTCTGGAGCTGACCAATGAAACTCACATCGCTGGGTCTTTCCGTCCTGCTGGCCTGCGCCAGCCTGCACGCGCAAGCAGTAGGCCGTCTCGCCGACATCACCATCGTGGACCGTGACTCCGGCGCCAGGCTGCCGGTGTACGCGCATCGCGGTGAATACTGGGTGGCGGGCAGGCCGGGTGCGCGTTACGCGGTGTCGGTGCGCAACCGGCTGGCGGGGCGCGTGCTGGCCGTGGCGTCGGTCGATGGCGTGAACGTTCTCAGCGACGAAACCGCCTCCTGGGAGCAGACCGGCTATGTTTTTTCGGCACGCCAAAACTACCAAATCACCGGCTGGCGCAAGAGCGACCAGGAAGTGGCGGCCTTCGAGTTTGCCGATGCCCGCGACTCGTATGCCGGGCGCACCGGTCGGCCGGGCCAGGTCGGCGTCATCGGCGTGGCGCTGTTCCGTGAACAGGTGCCCGAGCAGGTCGCTGTTCCCCAGACGCGCCGCAACGCCGAATCCAAGGATGAAAACGCGGACAGCACCACTGCGGGAGCCGCTGAAAAACGCGCAGCCGCCCCCGCCGCCGCCGCCAAGTTGGGCACGGCCCATGGCGCGCGTGAAAGCTCGGTGGTGTCGCACACCACGTTCGAGCGCCAGCAAGCGCGGCCGGACGAAATTGTGCGTATCCGGTATGACAGCCGCGAAAACCTGCTGGCCAGCGGCGTGATTC
>NZ_JBWMAX010000139.1:0-1399 GCF_056521385.1 Rhodoferax sp. RT5P35
CGACAGCGAAAAGCGCGGTGATCTGCGCCTGGTGGCCTCGCCCGACGGTGCCCAGGGCGCGGTCACCATCCATGCCGATGCCCACTTGTACGCCGGGCTGCTCGACGGCACGGAAACCGCCACGCTGGCACTGAACCCGGCGCGCAAAGGCTATGTGCACCTGGTGCGCGGAGCCCTGGAAGTCAATGGCATCGCGCTGACCACCGGCGATGCGCTTCTGATCGACAACGAAGCCGAGCTCACTCTGGGCAAGGCCGCAAATGCAGAAGTCCTGGTCTTTGACCTGGCTGCTTGAATTTTTTAAACCTAACTCCGAAATCTCTGAAAGAAAACCATGTTCAACACTCTCCAAAACCCCCTGAGTCTCGCTGGCCGCCTGCTGCTGGCCGCCCTGTTTTTGCCTGCGGGCATTGCCAAGATCACCGGCTTTGCTGGCACTGTGGGCTATATCGGCTCGGTCGGCCTGCCATTTCCCACGCTGGGCGCGCTGGCGGCCATTGCGGTGGAAGTGCTGGGCGGCCTGGCGCTGATTTTTGGCCTGGGCACTCGCTTTGCGGCGCTGGTGCTGGCTGGTTTCACCCTGGTGGCCAGCTTCGTCTTCCACGCCTACTGGGCTGTGCCTGCCGACGCGGTGATGGTGACGCAACTGCTGTTCATGAAGAACATCGCCGTCGCCGGTGGCCTGCTGACCGTAGCCGCCTGGGGCGCCGGTGCCTGGAGCCTGGACGCGAAACGCAGTGCCTGATCTCCAGTAAAGTGTTTCCCGTTCGTTGTTTTTACCTACCTAGAAAGTCTGTATGACCAAAACTGTTGTTGTCTACCATTCTGGCTACGGCCACACCCAGCGCGTAGCCCAGGCCGTGGCCGAAGGTGCCAGCGCCGAGCTGATCGCCATCGATGCCGAAGGCAATGTGTCCGAAGCCGGTTGGGCATCCATCAACGCGGCAGATGCCATCATCTTTGGCACGCCCACCTACATGGGTGGCCCGAGCTGGCAGTTCAAAAAGTTTGCCGATGCCACCAGCAAAGCCTGGTTCACCAGCGCCTGGAAAGACAAAGTGTTTGGTGGCTTCACCAACAGCGCCAGCTTCAGCGGCGACAAGCAAGTCACCCTGATCTATCTGCAAACCCTGGCTTCGCAGCAAGGCGGCATCTGGGTCAGCCTGGGCCACATGCCCAGCAACACCAAGGCCGCAACCCGCAACGACATCAACAACCTGGGTGGTTCGGTGGGCGTGCTGGTGCAGTCGCCATCGGACAGCAGCCCCGCTGAAATGTCGCAAGGCGACTTGGACACCGCCAAGTTCTACGGCAAGCGCGTGGCCGACATCACTGCCAAGTTCCTAGCCTAACTTTCATGGAATCGGGTGCAGAGCACCCCGAGCCATGAAAGTTGTTT
>NZ_JBWMAX010000140.1:0-1393 GCF_056521385.1 Rhodoferax sp. RT5P35
GAGCGCTGGTGTATTGCCGCCGATATCCAGAGCCGCCTCAAACAGGCACCGCCCGGTGTGCCCGTGGGTGCGCTGGTGGCGCGCGGCGAGGTGGAGCTGGGTTTCCAGCAGCTCAGCGAATTGCTGAACCTGGAGGGCATCACCGTGCTGGGCCCGCTGCCACCGGCTATCCAGGTGACCACGATTTTCTCTGCCGGGATCACTACCGCCAGTACCCAGGCTGACGCCGTGCGCGCCTTGCTGGAATACATGAATTCCCCGATGGCGCTAGAGGCCAAACGCCATCAGGGTATGGACCCTGTGTAAGAAGCTGTACGCAGACTAAATTCAATCCAAGGAGACAAACACCATGACCCAAAAATCCTACGTAGAACACGTCGCCGTGCGCGTCCACGACATCCAGTGGCACATCAACTTCTTCTATGAAGTACTCGGGATGGACGTGCGCGAGATCGACGGCCCCACCGATGCGCCCCACCAGTACTGGACGCTGGGCGGCATGCAACTGATGAGCACCCCCGGCTTCACGGCACCGCCCAGCAACGACTCCGGCTGGCTGGCCCACCTGGGCATCATGGTGCAAGACCTACCCGCCGCCCTAAAGGCCGCGCAGAGCTGGGGCGTGAAGCCCCTGCCCCAGGGCAGCAACTGGCTGCAATTGCCCGACGGCCTGGCGATCGAGCTGATCCAGGCCAGCGGCACGTCCGTAGCCGACATCCTGGCCATCAACCCCCGCGCAAAACTCTGAGACCCACCATGATCATCCCCACACTCCACTTCCAGACCCCCGAAAAAGACTGGGACGATGCCCAGGTGGGCGACAGCTGCACCAGCCCCACCTACCTGGTCACCGGCGAGCGCATCGATGCCTACGCCGAAATCACCGGCGACTACACCCCCGTGCACGTGGACGAGGCCTACGCCAACGCCTCGCACTTCGGCTGCCGCGTGGCCCATGGGCTGATGGGCCAGTCGGTGGCCGACGGCCTGAAGACACAGAGCGAATACCGCTTTCTGCCCGGCATGTCACTGGGCTGGACCTGGGACTTTTTGCTGCCCATCAAGATCGGCGACGTGCTGCGCGTGCGCTTCACCGTGGGCAGCATGCGCGCCAGCAAAAGCAAACCCGGCTGGGGCATCGTGGTGCTGCCGTCCGACCTGCTGAACCAGCACGACCAGGTGGTGCAAAAAGGCGAGCACCGCCTGATGGTGCCGCGCCGCCCCGGCATTTTCTAAAACTACAAAATTCATAGCTGCTCACGCTTACCCAATCAGCACAAAAAGGTTATTTCATGCCTAAAAATACCCAAGCCCTGCCACTGGCTGGTTTCCGCGTGGTCGATTACAGCCACTTCCTTGCCGGGCCCTACCTGGGCCGCTGCCTGGCCGCCCT
>NZ_JBWMAX010000141.1:0-1391 GCF_056521385.1 Rhodoferax sp. RT5P35
AAAGCCGGTGTGCAGCCCCTGGCCTTTGGTGAAAATGGCTACCGCGAAATCAGCAACTCCAAGCGCGCCATCCACAGCCCGGCAGACCTCAAGGGCATGAAAATCCGCGTCGTCGGCTCGCCGCTGTTCCAAGACACCTTCACCGCCTTGGGTGCGAATCCCACGCAAATGAGCTGGGCCGACGCACAGCCCGCCCTGGCCACCGGCGCGGTGGACGGGCAGGAAAACCCGCTGTCTATCTACACCGCCGCCAAGCTGCACAACGTGGCGCAAAAGCACATCACCCTGTGGGGCTATGTGGCCGACCCGCTGGTGTTTGTGGTCAACAAAGACATCTGGGCCAGCTGGACCGTGGCCGACCGCGCCATCGTCCAACAAGCCGCCCAGGATGCGGGCCGCGAGCAAATCGCCATCTCCCGTAAGGGCCTGGTGGAAGCCGACCAGCCCTTGCTGAAAGACCTGGCCGCCCTGGGCACCACCGTGACCAAGCTCACGCCCGAAGAGCGCGCCGCGTTTGTCACAGCCACCCGCCCGGTGTTTGAAAAGTGGAAGAAGACGATTGGTACCGACCTGGTCGCGACCGCCGAGAAGTCCATCGCTGCTCGTAAGAAATAAGGCTCACCCCCAGGCTGCAGCGCTTCGCCCGGGATCGGCCCAGAGGGTCGATAACGCACCTTTCGCCAACCCCCCTCGTATTGGCTTGTAAAGCCAATACGACACGCAGGGGGCGATACCAGAGGCCCGGCAAAGCCGGTTCCTCGGTATCCCTGGAAGGCGTGCGTTCCGCCTGTTGGGTAAGCTGTTTTGCCACCAATCCTGCAATCTCGACTATCCCAGCATGAAGAAAAACCTGCACCCCGCCCACGCCCCGTGCCCCTGTGACAGCGGCCAGACTTACGCCGACTGCTGCGGCCCGTGGCACAAAGGCATGGATGCAGGCATCTACGCCCCCACGCCCGAGGCCCTGATGCGTTCGCGCTACAGCGGCTACGTGCTGGGCCTGCTGGACTACCTGCTGTTCACCTGGCACCCGTCTACCGCGCCGGGCGACCTGGAGCTGGCCCCGGTGAAATGGCTGGGCCTGGAAGTGCGCAGCGCGGTAGAGGCGGGCGATGCAGGCATCGTCGAGTTCGTCGCCCGCTGCCGCGACGGCGACAAAGCCCAGCGCATGCACGAGACCAGCCGGTTTGTGCGGCAGGACGGGCGCTGGTATTACATCGACGGGCAGATGCACGGGGCGGAGTAGGGAAATTCGGTGTGTGATGGATGCCAACGTGGCTAGACCCGCTGTGGCTTATGGAATCACAAGGAAAACAACATGCTGTTAACTGATATCGCCGTCGAGCACACGCTAGCATCCCCAAAGGGAGGACCTCGTGGGACGTTTTTTG
>NZ_JBWMAX010000142.1:0-1391 GCF_056521385.1 Rhodoferax sp. RT5P35
CCGCGCAGCGAATAGGTGGGCGCGACCTGGCTGACATAGGCCAGAGTGCGGTACAGGTCGGGGTCGACCGGGGCATCGGGGTTGCAGGCGATGGCGGCTTCGATCAGGGCGGGAATGCTTTGCTCGAATTCGGTGCCAATGTCCTTGATCAGCGCGGCTTCGACCACGGGGCTTTCGCCCAGCACCAGCTTGTGGGTCACGGCGATGGACATGTTGCGCAAGGTGGCCAGGTGGGTGGCCAACCGGCCCACCGTCTCGGCATGGCGGGCGGCATCCGGGCTGCGGCGCAGGCAGCTGATCCAGTGCTCCAACAGCACGATGCTGGAGTAGACGCGCTCGGGGCCGCTGCGCTCGAAAGCCAGCTCGGCGTTGACCTGCTCCCAGCCGCTGCCTTCGGTGCCGATGAGGGCATCGTCGGCCAGCAGCACGTCGTCAAAAAACACTTCGGAAAAATGCGCGTCGCCCGCCAGGTCGTGGATGGGCCGCACGGTGATGCCGGGCAGCGCTAGGTCGATGATGAACTGCGACAGGCCTTTTTGCCGGTCTTGCGGCTCGCCCGAGGAGCGCACCAGGGCAATCATGTAGTGGCAGTGGTGGGCGTTGGTGGTCCAGATTTTGCGGCCATTGAGCCGCCAGCCGCCGTTAACGCCATCAACGCGGGTGGCGCGGGTGCCGACGCTGGCCAGGTCCGACCCGGCGTTGGGCTCGCTCATGCCGATGCAGAAAAACGCCTGCCCGGCGCAGATTTTGGGCAGGTAGAACTGGCGCTGCGCTTCGGTGCCGAACTTGTAGATCAGCGGGCCGCTTTGGCGGTCGGCGATCCAGTGCGCCGACACCGGTGCGCCGATGGCCAGCAACTCTACCACCAGCACAAAGCGCGAAAACGCATCCAACTGGGCACCGCCGTATTGCGCGGGCAGGGTGACACCCACCCAGCCGCGGGCCGCCAGCTTTTGGCT
Organism: Rhodoferax sp. RT5P35; assembly: GCF_056521385.1. Taxonomy (NCBI): domain Bacteria; kingdom Pseudomonadati; phylum Pseudomonadota; class Betaproteobacteria; order Burkholderiales; family Comamonadaceae; genus Rhodoferax; species Rhodoferax sp. RT5P35. The sequence continues at coordinate 960 of NZ_JBWMAX010000142.1, forward strand.
GAAGGCGGCGCTGAAGCCCATCCACGAGCGGGCCCGGATATCGGGCGGCGTGGCATCCATATGGGTCTGGAGAAAGGCTTTGACTTCGGCCCGGAACGCGTTTGTTGCGGGCGGGAGTGTCGCGAGCCGAAAGGCGGACAACAGGTTGCTCAATGGATTCTCCTTCGGTGCAGGGCTGGCATGAAGGGCGAAGCATAGGCAGCCGTGAATGTGCCGTCCAATATTTAATGGTGGATAGTTGATAGTGGTTTGGTATCAGTGGCTAGCTAATTGCGGTAGTTCGTTGATACCACTTGGATATTGCTTAGCTTTATATTGATATTGGACAATAGACCTGCGATGGCCTACGCTGGCCGGTCTACCCACATCGCACAGGATTCCCGCCATGCCCAACTTTCTTCTGTATTCCCAGCAAGACCATGTAGTTACCTT
>NZ_JBWMAX010000143.1:0-1391 GCF_056521385.1 Rhodoferax sp. RT5P35
TCAGCATTGGCAGGAAGCGGGCCGCCAGTGCCCGGCCAGCGACCATGTCCTGGTCCACCACGCAGGTCTTGTACAAGGCCACATGCTGCTGCGGGGCGAAGTTGGAAGCCCCTGCCGTCCAGCTGCGTGCACCCCAGGCAAAGAACTCCAGCACCTGGTCGTCCATGCCGCAGCTCACCTGGAGCTGGTCTGCGTGCTCGGTGATGAGGCGGTGCATGCGCTCCACCGAACCCGTGCTCTCCTTGATGGACTGGAAGTTGGGGCGGCTGCGCAGCGCGTTGATGAAATCAAAGCCCATCTCCGTGCCGGTGCGGGCCGGAAAGTTGTAGAGCATGGCGGGCAGGTTCAGGGCGTCATCCACCGCCAGGGCGTGGGCCAGCAGCTCTTGTTGCGTGGGCTGGCAGTAGTAGGGGGCGGCCAGCAGAATGCAGTTGTAGCCCACATCCTTGGCGTAGCGGCCCAGGTCCAGCGATTCATCGGTGCTGGTGGCGTTGATGCCCGCCATCAGCGGCAGGCGGCCCCGGTTCAGCTTGGCGATCACATCCAGCAGTTGCTTGCGCTCGGCATTGCTCTGGGCGTAGTACTCGCCGGTGGTGCCGCCAACGATGATGCCGCTCACCGCGTGCCGCACCAGGTTCTCCAGCAGCGGTTCGAGTGCTGCGGTATCGATGTTGCCGTTTGCCCCGAAAGGGGTTGCGATCGGTGTCCAAATGCCGTCAAAGTTCATGCTTCTTCCTTGTGTTTGCGCGTCCAGCATGGCTTGCTGAACAGGCCTTAAGGTTAGGTTGAATGCCCATGTCACACAAACGACATTTCCGTCCTGCGATCGATAACGGCAGGTAATGGATCAGTATTAACCCTGAAAAAATAAGCAGGTAAAGCACCGTTGCAGTGCAGTTCGAGGGGCTGTGTGGTGCATGCCTGCAGGCCCACGCACAGCCGGGGTGCTGGCTTGCAAAACCTGGCAGTTTCAGCCGGGAAACTGGCCCAGGATCCAGTCGCGAAACGTCGAGCAAGCCGCGTTGTGCTCCACATCCGAGCGGATGCTCAGGTAGTGGCACCGCTCGGTGTGCGACACCTCTTCGGCAATCGGGCGCACCAGCAGGCCATCGGCCACCAGATGGCCCACCAGGTGGTCCCAGCCCAGCACCACACCCTGGTGTTGCAGCGCCAACTGCACCAGCATGTTGTAGTCATTGGTGCTGAACGGCGGGCGGGCAGCCGGAGCGCGTTCACCCAGGTCGATGCCGTGGAAAGCCAGCCACACCGACCAGTCAATGTGCTCCGCCAGTTGCGAGCGCCCATAGGGGCTGAGGTCCAGCAGATCCGCTTCCCGCAGGCTCTGTAGCGTGCGCAGCGTGGGGTGCTCGTCCAGGTACTGCGCCGAGCAC
>NZ_JBWMAX010000144.1:0-1383 GCF_056521385.1 Rhodoferax sp. RT5P35
GGTGCTCATGGTGTCTTGCTCCAATCAGTACGAGTCTTGGCGCGCCAGCTCAGCGCCATAGGCCGCGGAGTGGTCGGTTTCGGCAAAGTGCGGCTCTACGTGGACGGCATCGCCCTGGTAGAAACCTTCAAAGCGGTCAAATTGGCGCTGGGCGGCGCTGGCATCCACGCCTTCGCGCAGCACGGCCACGGTGAAACCACTGCGCTGCATTTGCACCAGCTGGTCGATCAGCACGTCGCCGGTGGCGCGGATTTCGCCGGTGTAGCCCAGGCGGCGGCGCAGCAAAAAGGCCTGGCTGTAGGCGCGACCATCGGTGAACTTGGGGAAGTGCAGGTCGATGCGGGTGATGCCCGCCAAATCCAGCGTGCGCGGGTCTGCATCGTTGGCCAGGGATACTTGGTCTTTTTGGCCCTCAGCGCTGATGGTATGGGCGGTAGCAGCTATTATTTTCATAGTGATGGCTTTCAGGCTTCTGCCGCAGCGCGGGGGGCGCGGGCGGTGCTGGTGCGGGCGGCGTTGGCGGCCAGTTTGAACGGGTCCTGGCCGACGCGGCGCAAGGTGTCGATGAAGGCCTCTCCGCTGGTGCGGGTGGCGCGGTAGGTGTCCAGCACGGCTTCGATGACTTCGGGCACCTCGGCGGCGCTGAAGGATGGGCCGACGACCTTGCCGATGGCGGGGGCACCGCTGAGGTTGGAGCCGTCCGAGCCCGCCAGCGTCACCTGATACCACTCTTGCCCGTCCTTGTCCACGCCCAGAATGCCGATGTGGGCACTGTGGTGGTGGCCGCAGGAGTTGATGCAGCCACTCATGTGCACGTCGATTTCGCCCAGGTCGTGCAGCTCGTCCATGTCCTGGTAGCGCTGGCTGATGGCCTCGGAAATCGGCAGCGAGCGGGCGTTGGCCAGCGCGCAAAAATCGCCGCCGGGGCAGACGATCATGTCGGTCAGCAGGCGGATGTTGGCGCGGGCCAAGCCAGCGGCCTTGGCCTCTGCGTACAGCGCGGGCAGCTCGTCGGCGCGCACCCAGGGCAGCACCAGGTTCTGGTCGTGGGTGACGCGGGTTTCACCGGCGCTGTAGCGGTCGGCCAGGTCGGCCGACAGGTCTAGCTGGTCGCCGGTGGCGTCGCCGGGCGAGTAGCCCAGGCGCTTGAACGACAGCGTCACCGAGCGCAGCAGCGGGTTTTGGTGCGCGGCCACGTTTTGTTTCAACCAGCGGGTGTAGTCCTTGTCGTCCACCGGGGCGGCGACCGGGTTGGCCAAGGCGGGCAGGGTGCCGACGCGGCTGGCCGGGGGCACAAAGCAGGCGGTCACGCGGTCTAGTTCCGACTGGGCGATGGTGTGCGGCGCGCCGTCCACGGTCAGGATCTGCTGGAACTCGGCTTCC
>NZ_JBWMAX010000145.1:0-1383 GCF_056521385.1 Rhodoferax sp. RT5P35
GGGTAGGTCAAGGTGCGCAGCGAGAAGCTGAAGCGGTCGCTGCTGGCGCTGCTGTCCAGCGATGCGCCCAGGTCGGCCCAGGCTTCGCCCAGGGTATTTTCGTCCAGCGCTGGATTGGAGCCTACGGCACGCACGCCTTCCGAAGCCATGCCGGCCGTCAGGCTGGCCAGCCCGGCCTGCGCAGCCGGGTCGCGGCGGCTGCCCGCGTCGAAGTCGATCTGCACGTCGAGCATGGGAATAGCCGGGCTGGGCACCAGGTAGACCTGCGCCCCGCTGGGCTGGGTCCAGTGCTGGATGGGAATGCCCGCCCAGGCAGCATTTAAGCCAAACAGGCCGCTAGCGCTTATAGCAAGGGCGTGAGAAGCTACTTTTTTGATAGTAATCATCAGCGCAGCTCTCCCGGGGGAATGGCACGGGGTTTCTGGCGGTGGGGGTCCAGCGGCTGGGGCAGCAGCGTGGCCACGGTGAGCTGGTCGTCGCCAAAGTATTTCGCCGCCACGGCCTGCACCTGGGCGGCGGTGATGCCGCGCAGCCGGGCGATCAGGCGGTCGTTGGCATCCAGCGGCAGGCCTTGTACCCAGTTGCTGCCCAGTTCGCGGGCCTGGTGCATCAGCGAGTCGCGCTGGTAGACGGCGCTGGCCACCCACTGGGTTTTGACGCGGCCCAGCTCGGCCTCGGTCACGCCTTTTTGCGCCACCAAGGCCACCTGGGCGCGCAAGGCGGCTTCCACCTGCGCAGCGCTGTGGCCTGCGGCAGGCACGCCGTCCAGCACAAACAGTTGCGGGCCACGCCCGGACAGGCCGTTGTACGCCCCCGCACTGTCGGCCACCGAACCACCGGCCTGGCCGTGGTCTTGGGTCAAGGCGCGCTCCAGCCGGGCACCGGTATAGCCGTCCAGCACGGCGGCCAGCACGGTCAGGGCCAGCGCGTCGTCGTTGTCAGCCTGCAGGCTGGGCACCTTGCAGGCCAGGGTCACCACCGCCTGCTCGGCCGGGGCTTTGAAGTCCAGGCGCTTGGTGCCCGCCTGCGCGGGCTCCGGCCGGGGCTTGCGCGCAGGCACCGGGCGCGCCGGGATGCTGCCGTAGTGCTTTTGCGCCAGCGCGCAGACCTGCGCCGGGTCCACATCGCCCGCCACCACCACGGCGGCATTGCCCGGCACGTACCAGCGCTGGTAGAAGGCGCGGGCATCGCCAGGTGTCATGGCCTCCAGGTCGCTCATCCAGCCCACCACCGGACGGCGGTAGGGGGATGTGGCGAATACGCTGGCCAGCATCGCCTCGTTCATCAGGGCGCGCGGGGCATCTTCGGTGCGCATACGGCGCTCTTCCTTCACCACTTCGAGTTCGCGCTTGAATTCTTCGTCGGACCACTGGTTGTGGGCGA
>NZ_JBWMAX010000146.1:0-1380 GCF_056521385.1 Rhodoferax sp. RT5P35
GCAAGGGCTGCCACCACTGCCGTACGATGCGGCCTTCTGGCAGGCCAGCCTGTACCTGGTGCTGGGCTGCACGGTGTTTGCGTTCTTCGCGCAAACCTGGGCCTTGCAGCACAGTTCGCCCAGCCGCGTGGCCTTGCTGACCAGCAGCGAGCCCGCTTTTGGCGCGCTGTTTGCGGTGCTCTGGTTGGGCGAGGGGCTCAGCGTCTGGGGCTGGCTGGGCGGCGGGCTGATCGTGGGCGCGGCCTTGTGGACGACGGCCAAACGGGGGTGAACGGCGCACTGCCTAGAATCGGGCGCACCGCAAAAACCTGATTCATTCACCCCTTCTGAAAATGCCCCCACTCCACATCCGACGCGCCACCGTGGCCGACATCAAGCACATCGCGCCGCTGTTTGACGCCTATCGCCAGTTCTACGAACAGGCACCTGATTTGGCGCGGGCCACAGCCTTCATCGGCCAGCGGCTGGAGAAAGAAGAATCCGTCATCTTGCTGGCGACCCATGCCCACGGTGAGCCCGTGGGCTTCTGCCAGTTGTACCCCAGCTTCTGCTCGGTCGAGGCCCTGCCGATTTATGCGCTCTACGACCTGTTCGTGCGGCCCGAGGTGCGGCGCACGGGCGCAGGCAAGGCGCTGCTGCTCGCGGCCGAGCAGCACGCCGCAGACAAGGGCTTCGCCCGCATGGACCTCACCACCGCCCACACCAACCTCTCAGCCCAGGCTTTGTACGAGTCGCTGGGTTGGGTGCGCGATGCGGTTTTTCTGGCCTACAGCAAGCGGGTTGCCTAAGAGTCGCCGTCAAGCCCCATCCGGCCTGATCTGCGCGCGGGCGATCACGGGTTTCCAGCGGGCCAGTTCGGCCTTGATGAAGGCATCAAACTCGGCTGCGGTGCCGCCCACGGCCAGGGCGGTTTCATTGGACAGCTTCTCTTTGACGATGCTGCCGCGCGCGGCCTTGATGGCTTCGCCCTCCAGCTTCGCTAGGTTGGCCTTGGGCCATTTGGAAGGGGCCATCAGGCCGTACCACTGCGTCATCTCAAAGCCTTTGTAGCCCTGCTCGGCCACGGTGGGCACATCGGGCAGTTGCGGCAAGCGCGTGGACGTGCCGGTGGCGATGCAACGCAGTTTGCCCGCCTTGATGAACGCCAACAGCGCGGGCGCCCCCACCGAGGCGGCTTGCAGGCGGCCGGCCATCAGGTCGGTCAGCATGCGGCCGGTGCCCCGGTAGGGCACGTGCAACATGAAGGTCTCGGTGGCCATCTTCAGGTACTCGAACGCCAGGTGCCCGGCACTGCCGTTGCCCGCGGAGCCGTAGTTGAGCTGGCCCGGTTTGGACTTGGCGTAGGCCACGAATTCCTTCAGGTTTTTCACCGGCAAATCG
>NZ_JBWMAX010000147.1:0-367 GCF_056521385.1 Rhodoferax sp. RT5P35
GGGCCACAGCGAGCGCCACAACGGCGTGGGCAACATCACTATTTCGCCAGCGATTCTGCGCTGGAACCCGGCGCCGCACACCCACGCGGTGGTCGGCCTGGACATTGCCCTGTCCAACGGCTCCTACAACCCCTACCGCCCCAGCGTATCGACGGGCTACACCTCCGTCCAGCCGGTACTCGGGCTCCGCCACAACGACCCCGCTGGCCTGGATGTAGGCCTGATCAACCGTCTGATGATCAACCGCGAAAACGGCAGCACCCACTACCAATCAGGCCGCGGCTATGTGGGCGAATTCGTCGCGGGCTGGAACTTCGGCCCCTGCAAAGCGGGTGTGGTCGGTGCCTACCTCAACCAGTTCAGCGAC
>NZ_JBWMAX010000147.1:377-1379 GCF_056521385.1 Rhodoferax sp. RT5P35
ACGGCGTAGCCATCCAAGGCCACCGGGCACGCAGCTTCGCCTTTGGGCCCTCGGTCAATTACAACGCCGGGCCTTTCAGCGTCAGCCTGAACTACCAGCGCGGCCTCTACGCAGCCAACACGTCCAAAAACAACATTCTGGGCATCGGCGTGACGATCCCGCTGTGGGTCAAGCCCTGAATCTGCAACCTCTTCTTTCCCCTGCCCTACGGGCTTCAAATCAACCCTGACTGGTCCCCATGTTCAAGTACTTCCCCACCAACTACGTCTGGAATCTCTCTGTAGATCTCGCCATCGAGATGGGCGCGCGTATCGGCGAAATCGAGGAAATGTGCGCACCTTTGCAAGATGCTGCCAAAGCCCCCGATGCCGCAGGCACCCAGGCGTTTCGCGCAACCTGGGTCCACATGGCCGACAAGCTGTGTGCCTTGGCCGACGAAGATATTGCCCGGGGGCGCAAGCTGTCGGCGGGCGAAAAACTCGGTCGCGCCTCCAGCTACCTCATGACCGCGGAACGCCTGCTGGCCCATGGCACCCCCGGGCGCATGGCGTTGTACCGGCGCCTGCTCGATCTGTTTGCCCAAGGCGTGCAACTGGCGGACGAGAACTGTGAGCGGGTTGAGATTCCCTACGAGGGCACGCACCTGTCGGCACTGTATGTGCGGGCCGAGGGCGTACAGGGCCCCGCGCCCCTGCTGGTGCAGGTAAACGGCCTGGATTCCACCAAAGAGATGAAGTACCGCGTAGGCCTGCCCGCATGGTTGGCCCGGCGCGGCGTGTCCTCACTGGTGGTAGACCAGCCAGGCACCGGCGAGGCCCTGCGCCTGCACAAGCTCAACGCCCGCTACGACAGCGAACACTGGGCCAGCCGCGTCGTGGACTGGCTGGAAACCCACCCCGAAGTGGATGCCAAGCGCATCGGCATGGAAGGGGTTTCCCTGGGTGGCTACTACTGCCCGCGTGCGGTGGCATTCGAGCCCCGCTTTGCCTGCGGCGTGGTCTG
>NZ_JBWMAX010000014.1:0-142819 GCF_056521385.1 Rhodoferax sp. RT5P35
TGCCCAGGCCTTGCGCCCGGATCATCTCAACAACTTGCAGTTTGAAGCTCGCGTCAAAGACTCTTCGTTTCGATTTCGTCACTTTTACTACCCAGGTGATTTGCACCTATCTGTGTGTACGAATTCATTAGACTAGGACAGTGCAAGTCAAAAAATATTGCATACGGGACGAATTAACATGCAACCTAATTTGCGTATCGTTTAGCCCTTCTGTGCTTATTCCATAGGCGTAAGCAGCTCTTTTTTTAATAGCGCACCCCCCATGATCGCCTCCCTCCCCATGTACCTGTCCCACCCGGCAGGCAGTGCCGCGCTATGGCGCACCGTCGCCCAGTGTCTCCGCGTGGCTGGTTTGGCCGACGTACCTGCCGAGCTGCATATACCCACCAACGCCGACCTTACCGCCCACTGGCTGCGGCCCGACCTGCTGCTCAGCCAATGCTGCGGCTACCAGATGGTGGACGCGCTGGAGGGGCGGGTGCAGTTGGTGGGGGCGTTCCGCTACACGGCACCAGGCTGCGACGGCATCCATTACAGCAGCTACCTGGTGTGCCGTGCGGACGACCCGGGCAGCAGCCTGGCGGCTTTTCGCCACCGGGGGGCGGCCTACAACTCGACCGATTCGCAGTCGGGCTACCGCAGTCTGCGCGACATGGTGGCACCACTCGCGGTAGATGGGCAGTTCTTTGCGCGGGCCATCGCCTCGGGGGCGCACGTCGAATCGCTGGCCCTGGTGCGCAGCGGGCAGGCGGATATTGCGGCTATCGACTGCATCAGCTACGCGCAGTTCCAGCGCTTCCAGCCCGAGGCCGTGGAAGGCATCCGCATCCTGGGCCGCACCGCCAGTGCGCCGGGCACGCCGCTGATCACCGCCCTGGGCACCCCACCCGCGCTACTGGCCTGGCTGCGCACCAGCCTGCACCAGGCTATGGCCGACCCAGCCCTGGCCACCACGCGGGCAGAGCTGCTGATCGCCGGGTTTGAAGAAGTAGGCGCAGCCGCCTACGCGGGCATGAAGGACATGGACCGGCAGGCCTTGGCCCTGGGGCTGGCGCACTTATAAAAAAGCAGCAATGCGGGAATGCATGCGCCCGCTCAATGCCCTGCCGTCTTGGAAAACACGTTCACCACCACCACCCCGGCGATGATCAAGCCCATGCCCGCGATGGCGGGCAGGTCCAGGTTTTGGCCGAACCACCACCAGCTCACCAGCGAGATCAGCACGATGCCCGTGCCCGACCAGATGGCGTAGGCGATGCCGGTGGGCATGGTGCGCAGGGTGAGCGACAAAAACAAAAAGGCAATCGCGTAGCCCACCACCGTGACCATGCTGGGCCACAGCCGGGTGAAGCTGTCGGAGCTTTTGAGGAAGCTGGTGGCGACCACCTCGGCGACGATGGCGATGAAGAGGTAGGCGTAAGAGGCAGTCATAGGGATGCGGAGGCGCAAGTAACCCGCAGTCTTGACCCAATCGGCCCTGCCCGCCCGCACCGGTACGACGGCTTCTGGCCGGGGCGCGACATGCATGCTGGCAATTACTATATTTTTGATAGCTACTTGCGCTTATGGAATAAGCGCTGGGGGCTTTTTTGATATAAATCAGGGTCCAGCCCCAACCCCAACCCTCCCCCGGAAGGGGAGGGAGCAAGTTAATAAATACGGGCGCCGGTCTTGCGGTCGAATAGCAAGGCCAGCCGGGTCTGGAACCGGGCATCAAACGCCTGGCCCATGCGCAGGCCGCGGCCGTGCTCGGTTTTGATGACCATCAGGCTGCCGGATGCCGCGCGGGCGTAGGCAAAGGTTTCGCCGCCCAGGTGCTCCAGCATGTCGATGGTGAGCTGCAGGTGGCCGTCACCGTCCTCCCGGAAGTGTTCGGGGCGCACGCCTACCGTCACCTCGGCCCCGGTGGCGGGTGCCGGGCCGGTGAACGGGATGGACACGACTTTGCCGCCAAAACCAGGCAGCTCCACGTGGCACAGCGCGCCGTCCGCACCGCGCACTTGCCCATCGAGAAAATTCATCTTCGGCGAGCCGATGAAGCCCGCCACGAAGGTGTTGGCCGGGTTATCGTATACCTCCAGCGGCGCGCCCACCTGCTCGACCTGGCCTGCGCGCAGTACCACGATTTTGTCGGCCAGGGTCATGGCCTCAACCTGGTCGTGGGTGACGTAAATGATGGTGGAGCCCAGCTCGCGGTGCAGCCGGGCGATTTCGATGCGCATGTGCACGCGCAGCTCGGCATCCAGGTTGGACAGGGGTTCGTCGAACAAAAACACTTTGGGGTCGCGCACGATGGCGCGGCCAATCGCCACCCGCTGGCGCTGGCCGCCGGACAGGGCTTTGGGCTTGCGGTCCATCAGCGGGCCCAAGCCCAGCACCTTGGCGGCGGCATCTACCTTGGTGGCCACCTCGGTTTTGGAGGCCCCCGCAAAGCGCAGGGCAAAACCCATGTTCTCGCGCACCGTCATGTGCGGGTACAGCGCATACGACTGGAACACCATGGCGATGCCGCGCTTGGACGGGTCTACGTCGTTGACGCGCAGGCCGCCGATGTCCAGGTCGCCGCTGGTGATGTCTTCCAGGCCCGCCACCATGCGCAGCAGCGTGGACTTGCCGCAGCCGGACGGACCGACGAAGACGACGAATTCGCCTTTATTGATCTCCAGGTCCACGCCCCGGATCACGTCGGTATTGCCGAAGGATTTGGTGATTTGGGTGAGTTTGACGTCTGCCATTTTTTCCGCTCCTTACGCCGCTGTGAGCGTCAAAACTTGGCGGCCCAGCCGCCGGGTAGACACCACCACCTGGGTATCGACGTGTGCGCCGGTACTTTCCACCCAGAAGACCGCCACGCCGCCTTTGAACAGAACCAGCTCCGGCCCCAGCAGTTGGGCACCGCCGCTGACTTCCACCGCCACCACGTCGTCTAAAAACGGCAGCACGCGGCCACACTGGTCGAGGGCTCGCACAGTGAAGCGCACGGCATCTTTTTCACCTGCCAGCAGCGTGGTGCTGTCGGCCACCACCTCCAGCGTTGTGGGCAGCGGGTTGCCACTCAGGGTGACGTGGGCAACCGCCTGGCCGCCCACATAGCCGGTAATCGTGCAGTCCAGCCACTGCATGCCCCAGGCCCCCACCTCGGCCATGTCCACCTGGCGGCTGTCGATGGTGACGGGGGCGTACGGCAGGTGCGGATATTTAGCGCGGTCGGGCTCGGCGCGCTTCACGGGGAAGTCGCCAAATTGGAATTCGATGTAGTCGCAGTTGGTGAGCACCAGCAGGGGCAGCACTTCACAGCGGTCTTTCTCGCCGCGCGCCCAGTACGTCACGGGCTCCAGCACCACCTGCTGCTGGGGTGGGCACTGGCTGGCGTAGACGGCGGCGGCAAACTTGGGCGCGCGGAAGATGTCCATCACGCCGTGGTGGCAGATGCGGTCGCCCGCGCCAAAGTCTTTGTGGGTGTTGTAGTCAAACATGCACCAGCCTATGGCTCCGGCGATCTGCGGGTTGGCGTAGGCGGCGTTCAGCACCTCCAGGTGGCGGGTGGCGTGCTCGGCCTGGCGGTCCTCGGGGTCGATGCGCTTGGTGGGGTACATGTGGCCGTTGAACTCGGTCACCAGGTAGGGCACATCATGGGCCAGGCCGGTCACGTCGCGGGTTTGGCGCAGCGGTGCCGGGGTGCGACCGGGCAGCCAGTCGGCGGGGGCGATGTGGAAGAAGTCGTTCATGGTGTACACGTCTTCCAGCAGCTCGCTGTTTTCAATGCAGCGCACACCGCCGGTCTGGCGGGTGGTGTCCAGGGCGCGGGCCATGGCGTTGGTGCGGACAAAGAAGTCGTGGTCGTCGCGCGATTCGTTGATGCGAACGCCCCACAGAATAATGCTGGGGTGGTTCCAGTCGCGCTGCACCATGCGGCGCACGTTCTCCACCGACTCGTCTTGCCAGACTGCCCCGCCAATGTGCTGCCAGCCGGGGATTTCTTCAAACACCAGCAGGCCAATCTCGTCGCAGCGGTCCAGAAAATACGGCGACTGCGGGTAGTGCGAGGTGCGCGCCAGGTTGCAGTGCAGCTCGTTTTTGAGGATGTCGGCATCCAGCTCTTGGGCGCGGCGGCCCATCGCGTAGCCCACGTAGGGGTAGGACTGGTGGCGGTTCAGGCCGCGGATTTTGAGCAGCTTGCCGTTCAGGCGAAAGCCATCGCTGGCAAAACGCGCGGTGCGAAAGCCGAAGCGGGTGTCCAGCGCATCTTGGCCGTCAGGGGTGGCTATATGCAGGGCCATGCGGTAGAGCTGGGGCGAGTCAAGCTCCCACAGCGCCAAGCCCGCCAGGTTCTCGAACACCACGCGCACCGTTTCGCCGGTGAAGGCCACCGTCTGCTGCTGCAGCACCGTGCCGTCCAGCGTGCACAGCTCGGCCCGCGCCGTGCCTGCCAGCGCCACGCCACGCGGGTTGGCCAGGGTGCCGATCACCGTGGCTGTTTTGCCATCGCTGAGCTCCAAGGCGGTTTCCACCTTGAGGCGGGCAACGGATACCGCATCCGTCACCTTGAGCCACACGTCGCGGTAGATGCCGGCGTAGGTCAGGTAGTCAATCTGGCCGCCGAAGGGCGGGATGTCGGGGTTTTCGCTGCCGTCGATCTTGACGGTGACGAGGTTGTCGCCCTCTAGGAGTAACCCGGTCAGCCGCGCCTCGAAAGGCGTGTAGCCGTCGGCATGCTGCGCGACCTGCTGGCCGTTGACCCAGACTACCGTGTTGGCCATGGAGCCGTCGAACACCAGGGCGACCTCTTGCCGCTCGAAGGCGGGCTGCCAAGGTAGTTGGAGCTGGTAGCCAAACTCTTTCTGGAAAGACTTTTCGTCGAAGTAATTCATCTCCAGATCGACCGCGTTGTGCGGCAACCGAACCGTTTCGCCCGTCTTGGCATTCGCAATCAAGTCTTGCGAAAAATCGGCATGAAAAATCCAACCATCATTTATTTTTTGAACCGAACGCATATTTAAACCTTATTAATTATTAACTCTTGTGCAGACAGCACGCGCACCGTCCAGAAACACCGCAGAACTGGCTTTGCCAGGCTGCTGGTGTTGCCCCCCTGCAAGGGGGTTGGCGAAAGATGCGAAGCACTGCAGCCTGGGGGTGTGCCTATTTAACAGAGCCAAGCATGCCTTCAACGAATTGGCGTTGCATGGCAAAGAAAACGGCGAGTGTGGGAATGGTGGCCATAATCGTGGCAACCATGATCACGCCAAAATCGGGCGTATACGAAGAACCCAGAGACGATAAAACCAGGGTAATGGTTTTCAGCTCCACCGACTGCAGCACAATCAGCGGCCACAAGAAACTATTCCAGGTGGCCATAAACACAATAATGAAAGCCGCAGCATAGGTGGAGCGCATCACGGGCACGTAGACAAACAAGAATATTTGCCACTCTTTCAGGCCGTCGACCCGCGCTGCATCCCGCAACTCCGACGGAAACGCCTTGGTGTTTTGCCGAAAATAAAACACCATGTAGGCCGAGGCGACGGTGGGCAAGATCACCGCCATGTGGGTGTCCAGCATGTCGAACGATGCCAACAGAATAAACAGCGGAATCATCAACGTGGCAAATGGAATCATCATCGACACCAAAATACCCTGGTATAGCCGCTCGCGGATGGGCGATTTAAAAACCTCGAATCCATAACCGGCCAGGGACGATACCAACAGCGTCAGTACTGAACCCAGTACGGCGATTTTCCCGGAATTCCAGAATATCAACCCCACATCAAACAGGCTGGCGAATTTTTGGTAATTCGCCACCATCGCCGTACCAAATGTTAATTTCCCTTTGGTGATGTCGTGGCTCTCATTGGTGGCACTGATCACCATCCATAAGAACGGGAATATCGACAAAAATGCCATCACCCCCAAAAACAGGTAAATAAACGCCATGCGGATTTTTTCAATGGACATATGCATCACTCCTATTACTCCTTTTCCCGCGCTACGTAAAACTGGAAGAACGCCAATATCGCCACCAGCACCACAATCACGTACGACACCGTGGCCGCGTAGCCAAAGTTGGGCACAAACTTGAACGACAGGTTGTAGATGTACAGCGACAGGGTGAGCGTGCTGTCGGCCGGGCCGCCGTTGGTGATGTTCAAAGCCTCGTCAAACATCTGCAGGGTGCCGATGGTGGACGTGACGGTGGTGAACAAAATCACAGGTTTGAGCACCGGAATGGTGATCGACAAAAACCGGCGCGTGGCCGAGATGCCGTCGATGCGGGCGGCCTCGTAGATCGACTTGTCCACGTTCTGCATGGCTGCCAGGTAGAAGATCATGTTGTAGCCGGTCCAGCGCCAGGTAATGGCGGCAATCACCACCACCCGGGCCCAGAACGGGTCGGTCAGCCAGGGCACTGGCTGGTCGATCACCCCCACATACAGCAGCGTGGCGTTGACCAGGCCGTCGTAAGAAAACATGCTTTTGAACAGCACCGAATACGCCACCAGCGAAGTCACGCAGGGCAAGAATACGGCAGTACGCAGCAGCCCCCGAAAACGCAGGTTCGGCATGTTCAGGCATGAGGCCATCACCAGGGCCAGCATGATCATGATGGGCACTTGCACGACCAGAAAGATGAAGGTGTTGGTCAGCGCCCGCAGGAACATCGGGTCGCTGCTGAGGCGCTCGATGTTGCCCAGGCCGATGAACCGCACCATGGTGCCCTGCCCCGCGTGCAGCGACATCCACAGCGATTTACCAATCGGGTAGACCATGAAGGTGGCGATCAGCAGCAGCGCCGCCGACACAAAAACCCACCCGTTGATATTGAAAAAACTACGCCTGCTGGCTTGCGGCATAAAACACTCCGGTGGACAAAAGCGAAAGGGGCGGCCCGCTTGCCGCCCCTGTGGAACCCAAAGGCTTTATTACTTCACCTGGGCCGCGAGTTGTTGCTGGATCTTGTCCAGCAACTGGTCCACCGGGATGCCGTTGGCCAGAGCGGGCAACTGGGCCGACACGGCGGCATCGCCTTCGTAGGTGAACATGCCGTAGTTCACGCTGGGCACTTTTTCCAGCCAGTCGCTAAAGCGCAGCCATACCTGCGAACCGCCAAAGAACGGATCGGCCTCGCTGTATGCCTTGCCCGCACGGGAGGCCATCAGGGTGCCTACCGCGCCACGCGAGGTCAGTATGCTTTGGTAGAAGTCCACGTCCTTGGCGTAGATTTCGTTCAAGAAGTCCACCGCCATGGCCTTCTCTTTGCCACCCGACAGCACGTACCAGCTGGAGCCGCCCAGGTTGGACGCATGGGTGGCACCCGCCACATTCAGCTTCGGGGTAGGGGCCACGGCCCACAGGCCTGACTGGCTCTTCTCGGACTTCACTGCACCAGTGATCCACACGCCGGTGGTGATGCTGGCCACATCACCCTTGTTGACCGCACCCACGTACTCGGCCCAGTTGGTCACCGGCTTGACGATGCCCGACTTGAACAGCTTGCCCTGGGTTTCCAGCGCAGCCTTGAGGGCGGGGTTGCCCTTGATGTCGAGCTTGCCGTCTTTGTCGAAGTACCAGCGCCCGGCGGACTGCATCATCACGCGGATCAGGCCGTTGTCATTGGGGTCAATGCCGAGCATCTTCTTGCCGGTGGTGGCCATGACCTTGGTGCCAATCTCGATGTAGCGGTCCCAGGTGATGTTTTCCATGTCTTTCTCGGAGAAACCGGCCTTGGCCAGCAAATCCTTGCGGTAGTACATGCCAGTCACGCCCGAGTCGAACGGCAGGCCGTAGGTTTTGCCGTCTACCGTCATCAGGTCCACCTTGTACTTGGCAAACCCGGCGTAGTTGACCTTGCCCGTCATCGACTCGAACGAGCCAGGGAAGGAGCGCAGGTATTTTTGCGCGTTGTAGTCTTCTACCAGCACGATGTCGGGCAATGATTTGGTCACGCCCGAAGCCAGCGTGGTTTGCAGTTTTTGCTCCAGGTCGCTCTTGGACATGTCCACGATCTTGAACGTGGCATCCGGGTGCTTGGCGGTGTAGCGGGCGGCGGCATCCTTCATGATGGCGATGTTGAAGTTCGGGTCCCAGGCCCAAATGGTCACTTCTTTGGCCGATACCGCCGCAGCGGTCATCAGGCCCATGGAGGCCAAAGCCAAAGCGGCTGCTGCCTGTGCGGTGGTACGTTTCGCAAAATGCATGGTGTGTTCTTTCGTCTCTTTGGATGTTGCCGGGGTCTTGCGGGTGGCAACCGCAAAGACCCCAGATTCAGATGGCTGGCCGGGGCCGCTCACCTCCATTAATAATACAAATAAACACCCCAGAATCCACCAAGGGAATACCCTGAAGCCCAAAAACATCCAAAGCGCACCCACTAACGCGCAACAAGCATGGCACATGCGTGTATCAAGGCGTTTTATTCATCATATTTTTTAACTAAGGCCGCGCGCCGTAAATACGCACCGATATTTGCTACTAAATAAATAGCTACTAGCGAATGCAATGTATAGGCCAGAGGCCTATTTCATGTGCAAATCGAGCGCCCTGACTAAAGGTTGACCGTCACCCCAGGGATACCGTGGAACTGGCTCCGCCAGGCCACTGGTATCGCCCCCTGCAATGGGGTTGGCGAAGCGCAGCGCAGCCTGGGGGTGAGCAACAAGCTCAGGCGAAATCTCCAGCCTCGTCGGGCCGCGTCCATTCGATCGCGTCTTCCGAGCACAGCCGCACCTCGTCGGTAAAGCCAATCGCGTCGGCCACGCGGTGCGGGTACTGCTCCAGCATGCTGGGCGTGTCCAGGTCAAGTTCATGGGCCCGCCCACCCCAGGAGGCCAGGTACAGAATGCCAGCCAGGGTGTCGGCGGCCACGTCGTCCTGCGGGTTCGGGTGGTGCTGGATAGCATCCACAATTTCTTGCGGAAAGCGCCATTTGGTCGCGAATGCGGCACCTACATCGGCATAGGAGTAGCCCAATTCTGCTACCTGCCTGGCGTAACGGTTGCTGTCCTGGGCAAAGTGGGGCTGCATACAGGCTTGGTCGGGCATGGCCATCCTCATCACCAGATCGCCCACGCCATGCAGCAAACCAGCGGTGAACGCCAGCCCCGGGTCGAGCCGCATCGAAGCGGCCAGCGACTGGGCGATTTTGGCTACGTCCAGGCTGTGCCGCCAGAACTCGGGTAGGTTGACCCCCGGCACCGCACGAAAAGCCCCACCCACCGCCGCGGCGCTGACCAGTTGCTTGGTGGCTTTCAGGCCCAACAGCGGAACCGCGGCCTCAATGGTGCCAATGCGGCCGCCGCTGCCATAGCGGGCCGAGTTGAGCAGGCGCAGCACCCGCACCGTCAGCCCCACTTCGCCAGAAACCAAGTCCGTAATCTGGCGGATATTCGGCTCAGGCTTTTGAAATTCACCGAAAATCTGCGCCACCGCCACGGGCAGCGACGGGATCAAGGTGTCAGAGGCGGTCAGTTCTTCAAATTTCATAAGGCTGCTCTCGGTGGATTAGCGCAGAAAATAGCCTTGAATATAGTCCGTTTCTCCCCCCGTAAACCTAATTCCCACACCCCATATCCAAACGGCTTTACCCCGCCTTGACTTGAAACAAAGTGCGGGTTTGGGAACTGTGGACACTCACAAGGCTCGGTCTATGGCACTTTCCCGGAACACTTTTATGCACCACCCCTTTCTTCGCGCGCAGACCATACTGGCGGCCACAGCCCTGCTTTTCGCCAGCCACGCCGTCTGGGCCCAGACTCCGCACACCGTGTTTCTGGAGGACCTGACCTGGACCGAGCTGCGCGACCAGGTGCGCCAGGGCAAAACCACCATCCTGGTGCCCATCGGCGGTACCGAGCAAAGCGGGCCTTATGTGGCGCTGGGCAAGCACAACGCGCGGGTCAAAGTGCTGTCGCAGCGCATCGCCGAAGGCCTGGGCAACGCCCTAGTGGCCCCGGTGATCGCTTACGTGCCCGAGGGCGGCACGGCGCCCACCAGTTCCCACATGCGCTTCCCCGGCACCATCACCGTGCCCGTTGACGTGTTCCAAAAAACCCTGGAATCCGCCGCCAACAGCTTCAAGGTGCATGGTTTCCAAAATGTGGTGTTTCTGGGTGACCACGGCGGCTACCTGAAAGACGTGCAGCAGGTGGTGGCCCAATTGAACAAAAGCTGGGCCAACTCTGGTGCAAAGGCCATCCTGCCCGAGGTCTACTACCGCACCAGTTCCGACGGCTACGCCCAAATACTGCGCCAGCACGGCATCCGCGAGGACGAAATCGGCACCCACGCCGGCCTGGCCGACACCGCTTTGCTGATGGCCGTGGCACCGCATATGGTGCGCCAAGATGCACTGCGTAGCGGCCCCAAGCTAGGCCAGGCCGACGGCGTGTATGGCGGCGACCCGCACCGCGCCACGGCAGAACTGGGCCAGCTCGGTATAGATGCCATCGTCAGCCAAACCGTGCAAGCGCTTAAAGCCACCACGGCAACACGCTAGATTCACGTTATTTCTTTCACTGGCCCCCTACTCCATGCACAAACTTATCCCATTTGCCGCTTCCATTGCCACTTCTCTGGCCTTATGCCACAGCGCCTGGGCGGCCCCCATTTCCACTATTGCCACCGTGCCCGGCATGCCGCCAGTGGTCAATGCCAGCAACCTGTATAGCGAAGCCGGTGCAGGCCGTATCAGCCCCACTGCCGCCACCGCCCTGCCGCGCATTTACGTGCCCAATCTGCGCTCCAACGACGTGTACGTGATCGACCCCGCCACCATGAAGGTGGTGGACAAGTTTGCGGTGGGCCACAGCCCGCAGCACGTGGTGCCCGCCTGGGACCTGCAAACCCTGTGGGTGGCCAACAATGCCGAAGGCAAAAACAGCGGCAGCCTCACGCCTATCGACCCCAAAACCGGCAAGCCCGGCCAGGACGTGCCGGTGGACGACCCCTACAACATGTATTTCACCCCCGACGGCAAGCAGGCCATCGTGGTGGCTGAAGCCCATGCCCGGCTGGACTTTCGCGATGCCCACACCATGGCGCTGCAGTCCAGCCTGGAAGTGCCCGAGTGCAAGGGCATCAACCACGCCGACTTCGCCATCGACGGCCGCTACGCCCTGTTCACCTGCGAATTCGGCGGCAAGCTGGCCAAGATCGACATGGTCAACCGCAAGGTACTGGGCTACCTGCTGCTGGACAAAAAAGGCATGCCGCAAGACATCCGCATCGCACCCGACGGCAAGGTCTTCTATGTGGCCGACATGATGGCCGACGGCATCCACGTGGTGGACGGCGACAGCTTCACCAAGATCGGTCTGATCCCCACCGGCACCGGTGCCCACGGCCTGTACCCCAGCCGCGACGGCAGCAAGCTCTACATCTCCAACCGCGGCAGCAACATGGTGCACGGCCAGCGCAAAGGCAAAGGCAGCGTGTCGGTGCTCGACTTCGCCAGCCGCAAAGTGGTGGCCACCTGGCCCATCCCTGGCGGCGGCAGTCCCGACATGGGCAACGTCAGCGCCGATGGCAAAACCCTGTGGCTGTCGGGCCGGTTCGACGACGTGGTCTACGCCTTCGACACCACGACCGGTGCCGTCACATCCATCAAGGTCGGTGCCGAGCCGCACGGCCTGACCGTCTGGCCGCAGCCAGGCCGCTACTCGCTGGGGCATACCGGCAATATGCGCTAAAGCCTGTGGCGGGCGAAGCTTGGCAAAGCGGTGCTAGGCTGTACGAATGCACCTTGATTTCCCGCCCCTGGCCTTTGTAGACATTGAAACCACCGGCGGCAGCGCCGGACGTGACCGTATCACCGAAGTCGGCATCGTCGAAGTAGACGGCCCCCACGTGCGCCGCTGGAGCCAACTGATCCACCCCGGCACGCGCATCCCGGCCTTCATCCAGAAGCTCACCGGCATCGACGACACCATGGTGGCCGACCAGCCGCCGTTCGAGGCCGTGGCCGCCGAGATACTGGACAGGCTGCGCGGCAAGCTGTTTGTGGCCCACAACGCGCGCTTCGACTATGGCTTTTTGCGCGCCGAATTCAAGGCCTGCGGCATCGCCTGGCAGGCCCCCGTGCTGTGCACCGTGCAGCTCTCGCGCCGCCTGTTCCCTACCCAGGCGCGGCACAACCTCGACACCCTGATAGCCACCCACAGCCTGCAAATGCCCGCGCGCCACCGTGCCCTGGCCGATGCCGATGCGCTGGCCCAGTTCTGGCAAGTGCTGCACACCCGCTTCGATGCCGCCACGCTGCACGGGGCGGTCAACGCCTTGTCGGCCCGCCCCGCCGCGCCGCCGCAGCTGGATGCCGAGCACATCGACCGCCTGCCCGAAACCCCCGGCGTGTATGTGTTTTACAACGCACAGCGCCGCCCGCTGTACATCGGCAAAAGCAAAAACCTGCGCAGTCGTGTGCTGGCCCACTTCAGTGCGGCGCTGAGCAAACCCAAAGAAATGCGCCTGAGCCAACAGGTGGCCGACATCGACTGGCTGGAGACCGAGGGCGAGGTCGGCGCGCTGCTGCTCGAAGCCCAGTGGGTCAAAAGCAAGCAGCCCAGCATGAACGTGCAACTGCGCCGCCAGCACGATCTGCACGCCTGGCAGCTCGACGACACCAGCGCCCTATCCACAATGACAGTGGCCCCGATGGTGCCGCGTTTGGTCAACGGCCCGGACATCGCCCTGGGCGTGCAAGACAACCTGTTCGGCCCGTTCCGCTCGCGCCGCGAAGCCCTGCAGCTGCTGGAAACCCTGGCCACTACCCAGGGCCTGTGCCGGGGCGTTCTGGGCCTGGAAAAGTTGGCCCCCGGCCGCCCCTGCTTCGCCCACCAGATCCGCCAGTGCGCTGGGGCCTGCGTGGGCACCCAGCCCCTGGCCCAGCACAACCTGGCCCTGCTCACCGCCCTGGCCCGCCACAAAGTGCAGCGCTGGCCCCACCCCGGCCCCATCGGCCTGCGCGAAGGCCGCGACCTGCACGTGCTGCGCGACTGGCGCTACCTGGGTACCGCCAAAAGCGAAGAAGAAGTGGCCGAGCTGCTGGAGTCCTGCCAGACGGCGTTTGACTTCGACACCTACAAGATTCTGAGCAAAGCCCTGGCCAAGGCGCGGGCCGGGCAGGTCGTGCGGCTGGGCAGAAATTCCTAGTTTGATAGCACACTGTGTAGATTGAATATGCGCTAGCGGCCTATTTGGCACTAAATATTGGTGCTTTACGCCCTGGTGCAGTACATTGGCTTACATGTCCACCCCCCAACTCACCGAAGCCCTGCCCGACCTGGCCGCCTGGACCCGCTACTGCACCACGGCCGAGATCCCGGTGATGGCCGAGACCGCCCGCGCCCTGGAGGCCTTGCGCCCCCAGGAAGACGACGTGGACGCGGCCATGCTGGCCAAAATCATCCAGACCGATCCACTGATGACCATCAAGGTGATGGCCCATGTGGCCAGCCTGCGCCGCCCTGATGCGCACGCCATGGATTCCAGCAAAACCGAAACCATCACCGGGGCCTTGGTGATGCTGGGTATGGCCCCATTTTTCCGCCACTTTGGCCCACAGCCCACGGTAGAAGACCGGCTGGCAGACCAGCCGCAGGCGCTGGCCGCCGTGCAGGACCTGCTGCTGCGGGCCGAGCGCGCCCGCCTGTTTGCGCTGGGCTTTGCGGTGCACCGGGCGGATATGGATGTAGACGTGATCCTGCACGCCGCGTTTTTGCACGACTTTGCCGAGCTGCTGCTGTGGTGCCACGCGCCCACGCTGGCCCTGACCATCCACGCCGCGCAGCAGGCGGATCCGGCCCTGCGCAGCGCGGCCATCCAGCAAACCGTGCTGCACATCGAACTGGACGACCTGGCCCAGGAGCTGATGCGCCAATGGCGGCTGCCCGCCCTGCTGGTGCGCATCAGCGACACCCGCCACGCCGAACAGGCCAATGTGCTCAACGTGGTGCTGGCCGTGCGGGTAGCCCGCCACACCCTGCACGGCTGGGACAACCCGGCCCTGGCCGACGACGTGGAGGCGATCGCAGGGCTGCTGAACGCCACACCCCGCATCGCACTGGCCTATTTGCACAAAATTGTGGCCGACCTTTAGCGCGCCAACCCAGCCTGCACGGGCAGCGCCCCAAGCCCGCACGGGCGGCCCCATCTGCTGCTATAAACGGCGTAAAAAGCTAAGCCGCACCAGGGGACATCCTATTTACACGCTACCGCGCGACCACGTCGGCCATCCCCGTATCCAGGGTTTGGGGGCCACTTTGTTCGCAAACCGGCCGCCGCCATGGACACGCTGAACCACCTTCCCTGCCCAGTGCTGGTGACCAACCCCTTGGGCACCATCCAGGCCGCAAACCACAGTTTGTGCACACTGGTAGGCCGCACGGCGCAGCAACTGCAGCACTGCTCGATGGAAGATTTGCTGCCACGGCACAGCTGGCTTTTTTTGCAGACCCGGGTGTGGAACCTGCTGCGCAGCCAAGGCATGGCCAACGACCTGCACCTGCAGGTGCAAACCGCCGACCACCAAAGCATCCCGGTCACGGTGAACTGCCAGCGCGGTCTGCATGCGGGCGCAGACTGCTACTACTGGGTGTTTTTTATGGTGTCGCAAAGCCACCAGGTCGCGTCCGAACTGCTGGATGCGCGCCAGCATGCCGAGGCAGTGGCGCGCGAGCTGGCCGAGAGCGCACGCTTCGTCCAGACCATCACCGATGCCATGCCCAGCCAGGTGGCGTATTGGGACAAAGACCTGCGCTGCCACTTTGCCAACAAACCCTACCGGGAGTGGTTCAACATCCAGTCCGAAGATGCCATCGGCAGCAGCATGCTGGAGTTGCTGGGCGAGGCCATCTGCACACTGTACGCAAGCTACATACAAGCGGCACTGGCAGGCGTTCGCCAGCAGTTCGAGCGTAGCGTGGTCAAGGCCGATAGCAGCACCGTCTACACGCTGGTGCACTACATCCCCGACCTGAATGCGCAGGGCGATGTAGTGGGCTTTTTTGTGCTGGTCAACGATGTGACCTACCTCAAAACCACCGAGAGCGAACTCAAGCTGGCCGCCAGCGTCTTCAACAACACCATCAACGGCATCATGGTGACGGATGCCGAAGGCCTGATTTTGTCGGTCAACCCGGCCTTCAGCGCCATCACCGGCTACACCGCCGAGGAGGCGCTGGGATGCCAGTCCCAGATGCTGCGATCCCACCACCACGACACAGCTTTCTACACCGCCATTGCCCAGGCGCTGGCCGAGCGCGGGCACTGGGCCGGTGAGCTGTGGAACCGGCACAAAAACGGCCAGGCTTTTCTGGAATGGCAGAGCGTGACCACCATCCCCGGCTCGGCTGACACGCCCGACCGTTTTGTGTCGGTGTTCAACGACATCACCGAGCGTTGGCACAAAGACGAACGCATCCGCCACCTGGCCTTGCACGACCCCTTGACCGACCTGCCCAACCGCCAACTGCTGACCGAACGCTTGGGCCAGTTGATTACCCAAACCGTCCGCGAACCGCGCAAACTGGCCTTGCTGTTTCTGGACCTGGACCAGTTCAAGCACATCAACGACACGCTGGGCCATGACGTGGGAGACGAGCTGCTGGTGCACATCGCGCAGCGCCTGCTGGCCCTGGTGCGGCAAAACGACACCGTGGCCCGGCTGGGTGGCGACGAATTCATCATCCTGCTGGACAACCCGCTGAACCAGGAGGATGTGGCGCACATCGCTGCCCGCATCGTCGCCACCATCCATGCGCCGATGGTGCTGCGCGGCCACCCGGTGCAGGTGGGGGCCTCAGTGGGCATTGCCCTGCACCCCAGCGGTGGCAAAACGGCCGCGGAGCTGGTCCGCAACGCCGACAGCGCCATGTACGCCGCCAAGCACGCAGGCAAAAACACCTACCGCTTCTTCACCCCCGAAAGTTCAGGCTAACGCCACGCGAACGCCTCACCACCCTAACCGGGGCTGGGCAAAATGCGTAGCCAAAAAATCCACCAGCGCCCGCACCTTGGGCGACACGTGTTTGCGCGTGGGGTACACGGCGTAGATGCCCATCGTCAGCGAGCGGTACTGCGGCATCAGCTCCACCAACGTGCCCGAGTCCAGGTCGCCACCGACCAAAAACGTAGGCTGCAGGATGATGCCCTGGTGCGCCAGCGCGGCGGCGCGGCAGGTGTCGCCGCTGTTGGTGTGCATGCAGGGGCGGGTTTTGGCGCTGACCGGTCCAGCCGGGCCATCAAAGTGCCATTCGTCTTTGCTGGCCCAGTAGCGGTAGGCTGTCACCGCGTGGTCGGCCAGGTCTGCCGGGTGCTGGGGCGTACCGTACCGGGCCAGGTAGGAAGGCGACGCGCACAGCACCATGCGTGTGCTGGCCAGCCGCTTGCTGACCAGGGTGGAGCTGGGTAGGCTGGCAATGCGGATGGCCACGTCATAGCCCTCCTCCACCAGGTCCACCACCCGGTCAGACAAGGTGATGTCCAGCGCCACCTGCGGCTGCTGGCTGCGGAACACGCCCCACAGCGGGGCCAGGTGCAGGTTGCCGAAGGTCACCGGCGCGTTGATGCGCAGCAGGCCGCTGGCGGCAGCGCTGCGCGAGGTGGCTTCCATCTCGGCCTCCTCCACCCCGGCCAACAGCTCCTTGCTGCGTGCGTAGAAAACCTGGCCTTCTTCGGTAAGCGACAGGCGGCGTGTGGTGCGCTGCAGCAGGCGTACACCCAGCCGCGCCTCCAGCTCGCCCACGTAGCGCGACACGGCGGCCTTGGACAGACCCAGCGCCTCGGCAGCCTTGACGAAGCTGCCCGCATCCACCACGGCGCTGAAGGTTTGCATTTCCAGAAAACGGTCCATTGTGCCTCTCAGTGAAACAATTAATCTTATTTAATGCCGTTTATCTCTGATGGAACAGCTTATAAAGTAGCGGCTATGACATCCACACCCACCCTCGCTCCGGTCCTGTTCGTATCCCACGGTGCCCCCACGTTTGCCTTTGAGCCCGGCACACTTGGCCCTTTGCTAGCCACGCTGGGCCAGACGCTGCAAGGCATTACCGCTGTGCTGGTGGTGTCACCGCACTGGCAGACGCGCGGTGTGCAGGTGATGGCAAGCGCCGCACCCGAGACGGTGCACGACTTTGGCGGCTTTCCACAGGCCCTGTACACCTTGCGCTACCCCGCGCCCGGTGCCCCGGCCATCTCCGCCGAGGTGCAGCGCGTGCTGGCCGACGCGGGTTGGCCGGTGGCGCTGGACGCGCACCGCGGGTTGGACCACGGGGCCTGGGTGCCTCTGCGCCATCTGCTGCCTGCAGCCAATATCCCCGTGTTGCAAGTGTCGATGCCGCACGACCTGGACACCGCCGGAGCCCTGCGGCTGGGCCAGGCCCTGGCACCGCTGCGGGCGCAAGGCGTGCTGGTGCTGGCATCGGGCAGCATGACGCACAACCTGTACGAGTTCCGCCACGCCCACGCGGGGACCGCCGACTACGCGGTCGAATTTACCCACTGGATCCGCCAGGCCGTCACCGGCAACGCGGTGGACCAACTGGTGGACTACCGCCGCCTGGCCCCCCACGCTGCGCGCGCCCATCCCAGCGAAGAGCACTATTTGCCCCTGCTGGTAGCCATGGGCGCACGCAGCGACCTGGAAGCCCCCAGCGTGATCGCCGGTGGTATCACTCACGGCGTACTCTCGATGGAATCGTATGCCTGGGGTCTGCCCGCCACCCATTGACAGCAAGTTGCCGCTGGTGTGGGCCGAGCGCTCCGAGCTGCTGCTGGCCGCCCTGGGCGTGGCTACCCAAAGCTACCGCTACCCCATCGACCACGGCATCAGCGCGGCGATGCAGGCGGACTTTTTAGCCTGGCTGCATACCGCATTGTCAACCCTCTAAAACTATATATTTGATAGCTGCTTGTGCAGGTAGAACGGACGCCAGGTGCCGTTTTTCCCTTGGTCAATCGCTTGCGTTGATCCAGCGCACCAGGTCGTCGGCCAGCAGCGGTCGGCTGAACAAATAGCCTTGGCCTTTTTCACACTGCAAGGTGCGCACTACGGCGGCCTGGGCTTCGGTTTCAATACCTTCGGCCACCGTGCCCATGCCCAGGCTGTGGGCTACCCGCACCGTGGCCTCGATCAGCACGCGGTGGTGGTGGCTGGTGTCGGCCTGGCACACAAATGACCGGTCGATCTTGACGGTATCTACCGGCAGCAAATGCAAGCTGGCCAGCGAAGAATAGCCGGTGCCGAAATCGTCCAGCGCCAGTGTCAAGCCCAGCGCTTTGAGCGCGTGCAAGCAGGTTTGCACGGTTTCGTCTTGCGCGGCCAGGCTTTCGGTGACCTCCAGCTGCAGCTGCGCAGGGGCCATCCCAATGCTGCGCAGCAGCTCGGAAACAAACGCCACCCAGCCGGGCTGGGCCAGTTGAGCCCGCGACAGATTGACGGCCAGCAGGCGCGGTGCCCTGGCCCCCAGCAGGGTCTGCCACTGCACAAACTGGCGGCAGGCGGTGGCCAGCACAAAGTCGCCCAGCGCACAGATCAGACCGCAGTCTTCGGCCACGCCAATGAATTCAAACGGCGGCACCACGCCCCGCGTGGGGTGCTGCCAGCGCACCAATGCTTCAACGCCCGCGCAGCGGTCTACCGAGCCATCGGCCCGCTCAGGGCCCAGCAGGCCGACCACCGGCTGGTACACCACAAACAACTGCCCTTCGGCCAGCGCCAGGCGCAACTCGGCTTCGGTACCCGAGCGCTGCGCTGCGCGGGCATGCATGGCAGGCTCAAACACCACGTAGCGCCCGCCCCCGGCGCGCTTGGCTTCGACCATGGCAATGCTGGCGCATTGCAACACTGCATCGGCATCCCCATTGGCCTGGGCTCGCAGCACAATGCCTATGCTGACACTGCAGTGCAGCTGGTGGGCGCCAATGCCGTAAGGCTTGGCCAGCACATCGAGCAGGCGCTGCGCCACGATGTGCACATCGTCCGGCTGCTCCAGATCGTCCAGCACGACCGCAAACTCGTCTCCGCCAATACGCGCCGCCATGTATTCATCCCCATGGGGCTGGCCCATACGGCTGTGTGAACGCAAGTTGGTACGCAGACGGTCGGCCAGCATGGACAGCACCTCATCGCCAGCCGCGTGGCCCTGGGCATCGTTGATCTGCTTCAAGCGGTCGCAGTTCAAAAACAGCACGCCGAACGCATTGCCCGTATCCGCTGGCCCCCGTTGCATGGCCAGTTGCAAACGCTCCAACACCACCGCACGGTTGGGCATGCGGGTCAGGTTGTCCACCCGGGCGGCGGCGCTGAGTCGGCGGGCCAGACCTTGCTGTTCACGCTGCACTTCCAGCGTGGCATCGTTGATCACCGCCATCAGCCGGTTGGTGTCCAGCTTCAACAGGCTGAACGACAGCACCTGGGGAACGGCCTCGCCCCGCGTATCCGGCTGCAACGGGATGCGCACCGACTCGCACACCACACCGCTGGATGCCGCAAAACCCTCTACCAAGCCGCGCAAATGGGGCGCAACTTCGGACAGCGTGGCAAACAGATTGTCCAGGCTGCCATCGGGCGATACCGGCATCAGCAGTTGGGCACACATCGGGTTGGCCATCTCTATGCTGCCGTCCAGATTGGTCTGGGCCAGGCCAATCGGTGCCCGGTACAGAAACTGGATCAGCGCCTCGTAGGCTTCGGTGGCCGCGTACACATTCATACAGCCACCTCGGTGCCGATGCGGTTGCGCCCGGCAGCCTTGGCGGCATATAGGGCCCGGTCTGCCTGTTTCATCAGCGCATCCAAGCCGTCCACAGGATCGGCCAAGGTGGCTACACCACCGCTCAAGGTGTAACGAATGACGGCGCCATCCACCTGCACGGTTTGCGCCGCCACCGCCTCGCGCAGGCGGTTGGCTACCGCGGTCGCGGCCTCCAGGCTAGTCGACGGCAACAGCACGGCGAATTCTTCGCCGCCCACCCGAGCCACCACGTCCACCAGCCGGAAAGTCGCCGTCAACAGGGTGGCGAGTTGGCGCAGCACGGCATCCCCGGCCGGATGGCCGTAGCTGTCATTCACCTGCTTGAAAAAGTCTACGTCGAACAAAATCAACGAGGTCTGCCGCGGCGAGCGGCTGGCCCGCTCCAACTCAAGATTTGCCGCTTCAAAAAATGCCCGTCGGTTGGCGATGCCGGTCAGGTGGTCGCAGGCGGTGGCCTGGCGCAACCGCTCATTGGCCTCGCGCTTGTCGGAGATGTCGCGTATCACCAGGCAGTAGGCCGGTTCACCCGGGTGCGGCGCTAGTGCATTGGCGCTAACGGAGAGCTCGCTACGCTCACGCAGGGGCGCCACCATGGCGCTGCCCCAGAAGCGCTGGCCGTCGGCCTTGGTGCGCCAGCCGTCGTCCAGGCTCCAACCGTTATCGTCGGCCTCGCGAAGTCGGTCACGCAACCGGTCAGGCGTGATGGCCTCCACCGGGTAAAAAATCGAAAACGGTTGGCCCAACACGGCATCCGCGCTGAAACCGGTCACCCGGCCAATGCTGGCATTCCATTCCACCACACAGCCCTGGGCATCCAGGCTGACCAGGGCGTAGTCGGTAATACCGGTCAAGATGGCATTGAACCAGGCATCGTTTTGCTTGAGCTCGCGCTCGCGTTGGGCTTCGAGTGTCACATCCCTGATCACGGCCATCAGGCGCAGCGCGTCCAGCTTCAGCAGGGTGATGTCCAGCATTTGCGGATCTCTCTTGCCGGGTATGCCGGCATTCACCTGCATGCGCAATGCGTCACACACCTGGCCAGAGGGGGCCATAAAGTCATTCACCAGCTTACGCAGTTCGGGCGCTACCGGCTCCAGTGCGGTGAAAAGATTGGCCAGGTCGCCATCGCGCGACAGCGGCATCAGCAATCGGGCGGACAGCGGGTTGATCATCACGATCTCGCCGGTCAGCGTGGTCTGCGCCAGCCCCACGGGTGCAAGGTACAGGAACTGAAGCAAAGCTTCATATTCACTGGCGGTATCCATTTCGGTATTGGACATCTAGCGGCACCGATTCACCAACACATAGCGCATTGCCTGCCCGGGCTGGGCCAACAACCGCAGTGCCACCTTCACAGGCCGCATGCGCAGGGTCAGCACGTAGTCAATGGTCGCATCCAGTGCTTTACCCTGTGCGGCGGCATCGTCAAAACGCTGCGCCACCATAAAGTTGTTCATACAAGGGGCCACGACTGCAAACAAGGGTTGGCCTATCACGCGCTCGGGCGACAAACCGGCTGCCTTGGATTCAAATGCGTTGTACGTGGTGACCACGGTCTCTGCGTTAAAACCGATAACACCGAAATCCAGGGCATCCAGCTCCACCGAGCCCATTGCTGCCAAGCGCGCGACTATGTCAGCATCGTCAAAAAATAATGGTTTTAATGCAATCAAGTCAAGCACTCCCAGATACTAGTAGAAAATGATTCCTTTATACCTGAGGCAGGCTTCGCCAACACGGTCTTTTCAGAATGCCCCTGATCCCGTTTGAAAACACATGCTTAAATTTGAAAACCCATGCGTAAATTCAATAGCACTCCAAAAAGAGAGAGAGTCAGCGACTGCAAGGGTGACTGCAGGCATCCCGAATACGCCGGCCTTCGCAGACACTTTGCTGTTGCTGTGGGAATGGATGCCACACCTGGGGTTTAACGCGATCCGTTGGACGGTTTAAGCGGCTAAGGCCTCGGGCAGCAGCAAAGCGATACGTTCACGCAGTGCGTTGGCGCGCTCTGGCCCCGCCGCACTTTCCACTTCGGCCAGTATCGTGTGGCTGACATCCAGCATGGAAGCGCGGTCGCGGGCGTTGCGCAGGGCTTCGCGCAAGGATTCGGCCAGGGCAGGCGCTCGCCGGGCGAACATGCGCTCGCAGATGTCAAACAAAAACATCCGGGTCGTGGCCATGGAGCGCTTGCCGTCAAACGGGTCGGCCGCCACCGGCGCAGCCACCGCCGGTGGGTGCGTGAGGTAGCCGTCCCGCAGCAACTGCAGCACCAGCTGCTCGCCCTCGTGCCCCAGGTAGGCACCTATTTCGTGCGCCGTCTTGCGCCCGTCGGCCAGCAGCAGCAAGGCCCGTTCACGCTGGCCCAGGCTGCGCTGCCCGGGTTGCAGTTCGGCGCGCGCTTTGTCGGTTTTGGTAAGCCCCATGGTCGCCTGTAAAAAGCAAAACACCATTCTTGCAACAATTTGTTACGCGCACATGACGTACGGCAGCCCTTCGATCTGGCAGGCGGTGTCAGGCTTGGCCCACCAGCGCTTCGAACTCTGCGATCGGCAAGGGGCGGCTCATCAAATACCCTTGGTAAGTATGGCAACCATGGCGTGCCAGAAAGACGCGTTGGGCCTCCAACTCCACCCCCTCGGCGATCACCGCCAAACCCAGGCTTTCTGCCAGAGCGATGACCATTTTGGCGATGGCGGCGTCGTTGGGGTCGATCAGGATGTCTCGGATAAAGCCTTGGTCGATCTTCAGTTGGTCCAAAGGCAGGCGCTTCAGGTACGTTAGCGACGAATAGCCGGTACCAAAGTCGTCCAGCGAAAAGCCCACGCCATGGGACTTCAGGAGCGCCATCTTGGTGATGGTTTTTTCCACATCCACCACCAACACGCTTTCTGTCAGTTCCAGCTTGAGCCGCGATGGGTTGATGCCTGTGCGGCCCACCACGGCCAGCACTTGGTCGACAAAGTTGTCTTGCTGCATTTGTTTGACGCTGACGTTCACGGCCATCGAAAAATGGGCCCGGGCCGGGGCGGCCGCCCAGACCGCCAACTGGGCACACGCCGTCTCCAGCACCCACTGGCCCAGCGGCAAGATCAGGCCGGTTTCTTCGGCCAAGGGAATGAAGTCAGCCGGCGGCACGGTGCCACGCTGCGGATGCAGCCAACGCACCAGCGCCTCCGCACCGGTGATGTAGCCCTCGCCCATCACCTGGGGTTGGTAATACAGCCGGAACTGCTGTTGCACCAAGGCCTCGCGCAAATCAGACTCTAAAACCGCACGCTCGCTTACGGCCGACTGCATCGCTGCGTCGAAAAAGCGCAGGGTGTTGCGGCCGGATGTTTTAGCCTGGTACATGGCCAGATCGGCCTGTTTGAGCAGTTCTTCGATCGAATTCTGCTGCCCCTCGAACAATGCGATGCCGATGCTGGGGGTGCTACGCAGTTCATGGCCCGCCAGCAAGTACGGAAGGTTCAGCGCACTGAAAATCTTTGCGACCACCGCCTTGCAGCGCGCTGCAACCTCGTCCGGATAGTCGCCCAGGCATTCCAGAATCACCACAAACTCATCACCCCCCAAACGGGCTACCGTATCGCCTTCACGTACACAGTGGATCAGGCGTTGCGCAACCTGCTGCAACAGCAAGTCGCCCATATCGTGGCCCAGGGTGTCGTTGAGTGTCTTGAAGTGGTCCAGATCAATGAACAGCAAGGCCCCAGACCGCCCGCTGCGGGAGCTGGCCACCAGTGCCTGTTTCAGCCGGTCCCGCAAAAGACGGCGGTTGGGTAGTGCGGTCAAAGGGTCATAGAAAGCCAGGCTGTTGATCTCATCCTCGCTGGCCTTGCGCTGGGTGAAGTCTTCAATCACCCAAATACTGCCGGCTTGCGGCAACAACGGGTCCAGGCTGCGTTGGCGCAACTGTGCCCAAAAAAGACTGCCATCCCGGCGCTTCAAAAAGAGCATATCTTCGTAGGGACCGTCCTCAGCGGCCAACGGCTCCCGCGCCTGCGCTTGCGCTTGCAGCGGCGCAGCCGACGGATACAGCACGCTGGTGTGTTGTCCGCACAAATCCCCTTCGTGGTAGCCAAAGATATTTTCCGCATGCCGGTTGGCGATCTGGATTGTGCCGTTGCGCACAAAGACCACGCCCACCTGCACATTGCTCAAGATCACTTGCTGTTCGGCGAAAGAGGTTTTCAGATCACTGCGCATTTGGTCCATCTGGCGCGCCAGGCGGCCAATCTCGTCGGGCCGGTCCCAACCCACCGCCTGGTCAAAATTACCGCCCGCCAGGCGATTGGAAAACAAAGCCAGGTTGTGCAAAGGCCGCAGCACGCGCACATGCAAGGCAACCAATACGAAAGCCAGTGAAAGTACAAACTGGCCTAGCAAAATGAAGGCGTAGGCCTTGCGATCCTGCGCCAGCTCATGCTGTTTCAAACCGTCGTCCACCTCGATTTCGACGTACCCAACCACGTCGCCACTGGCCGCGGAATCGCCATTTAAAACCAGTTCACGGCGTACGATTTTTGACTTGCCCAGTCGGCGCTCGGGCCGCTCAATATCCAGTATGGCCGCCCTATTGGCATCGCTGACGGTAATGCGGACCACCTGCGGATCGAGCAACGCCGACTGGCCAATGATGGCGATACTGCTGGTGCTGTAATTCCACACAGGAGCCGCCAGGCTGGTCGATAAAAGAGACGCTTTTTCGTCCAGGTAGGTGACCAGCTCCTTGTTGATTTGCGCCTGGCGCACATACGTCAGCGTCATCACGCCGATCAGGGCCGGCACAGACAGGCCTGCAGCCATGGCAACCGCCATGCCCATGCTCAGGCTACGCAGCCTTCCGCTAACGGCGGGTAACGCCACCTACAGCCTCGACAATGGGATACACAACAGGGCAGATCATGCACCGAAGGATATCAACAATGGCTGCACATCATGGTTTGAATTGCGGCACTTTTATAGTTTGCACGCGTCACCATATTGGTGTCGGTGAACAATGTCTTGCTCTTGCTGGCGACATGCTGCACAGCATCCACGGCCGCTTTAATGCTCAGGTAACCCATCTGGCGTGGGTTTTGGATCACCAGCCCGTCAATCTCCTGTTGCTCCAGGCCGGTGATCAAAAAATCCGTGGCATCAAAGCCGATAAACCGCAGCTTCTTGGACCGGCCCGCCTCGCGCAAGGCCCGCAGCATGCCGTCGCTGGCCGACTCGTTCACTGCAAAAACACCGTCGAGCTGAGGATGTTCCGCCAACAGCTTGGCCGCGCTGTGCCGGGCCATACCGGCTGAGCCGCCACCGTAGACATCAGCTACCACCGAAATGCCGGGTGCATAGGCCTTTATGTAGGCCAGAAACCCACGCGCCCGGTCGTCCGTGGACGCGCTGCCCTCGACCGTTCTTAAAACCACCACACGCCCTGTTTTGTTGAGCAAACCTGCCAGCGTTTTGGCCGCCAATTGGCCACCGGCTTCGTTATCGGAGGTCACAAAGTTGGTGTGGTAATTGCCGTCCAACCCGGAATCCACCGAAATCACGGGGATGCCCCGTTCCACGGCTTTTTTGACCGGCTCCACCAGGCGCGTGCGGTCTGTGGGGGCGATCACGATGGCATCCACCCCGGCCTTGGTGTAGAGCTGTACGATTTTGACCTGTGCCTCAATGTCGTCGTTGTGCGCGGGCCCGCGCCATGTGAGCTTGATACGCGGGTCTTCCTGCACGGCCCGGTCCACGCCTGCACGCATCAACTCCCAAAAAACCTGGTCACTGGATTTGGGAATGAAAACGATGTGGATGGCATCTGGTGCCGCCTGCGCCACGTGCGCGAATGGCAGGCCCACCACCAGACAGATACACACCGACCAGAAGGCTTTTCCCGTGCACATTCGCATAGCTGGACCTTTGCGCCGTTGATCGAAATCAAAAACCCACTTCCTGAGAATACGATACGCGATTACACGGAAATGGCGCAAAGTACATACCCTTGTTCAGCCCTGTGTACGGTATGTGTACGGTCTGTAGAAAATACTATTTTGATAGCTATCTGTGTAGGCTTGCTATACGCCAGACCCCTATTTCATTCATAAGATTGGGCTCTACATCCAGGGCTCAGTTCGCCACCGTAAACCGCTTGCGCACATGCCGGGGCGTTTCGATCTCGTCCACCATGGCCACGGCCAGGTCGGCCACGCTGATACCTGCGGGGGCCTCGCCCACGCCGGGCAGCAAGGTGTCGGCACCCACGCGGTACTGGCCGGTGCGTGTACCGGGGGCCAGAGCGATGGGGGGCGAGAGAAAGGTCCAGTCCAGCGTGGTTTCACCCTGCATGCGGTTGAGCAGCTCGCGGGCGGCCAGCGCGCCTTGCTTGTAATCGGCAGGAAACGGCGGCGTGTCCACCAGTTGCACGCCGGGGGCCACAAACAGGCTGCCCGCACCACCCACTACCAGCACGCGCTTGCCGCCTGCCTGTTTGATGCCGTCCAGAATCGCTTGGCTGCCTTGCAGGAACAGGTCGTGGATCTGCGGCTCGGTCCAGCCGGGGTTGTAGGCGCTGATGACGGCATCGGCACCGGCCACGGCCTTGGCCACCTGCGCGGCATCCAGCACGTCGGCGGCCACCACGGTCAGGCCGGGCTGGGCGGTGAACTTGACCGGGTTGCGAGCCAGTGCGGTGACCTGGTGACCCCGGGCTAGCAGTTCGGCAAGGACTGCGCTGCCTACGAAGCCGGTACCGCCGATGAGTGCGATTTTCATTTTGAATTCCTAGTGTGTAAAAGAAGAACGCCAGTGTCTGCGCTTCACGAAGCTCTGACTAGATGGTTAAATCCGCCAATACTTTGAAGCGTAGCTAATGAATAACACGACCGACCAGCTCAAACGGATGGCCATCTTTGCCGAGGTGGTAGCGGCAGGCTCGCTCACCGCGGCGGCGCGGCAGCTCGGCATGACCCCGTCGGCCGTCAGCCAGCACCTGCGCCAGTTGGAAAAGTCGCTGGGCTTGGCGCTGCTGCACCGCTCCACCCGCAAACTAACGTTAACGGAGGCCGGAGCCCGCTACCACGTGGGCTGCGCGGCCATGGTGGCGGCAGCGCGCGCAGCCGAGTCGGCACTGGCGCTGTTGCGCGACGAGCCCGAGGGCGAGCTGCGCCTGGCCGCGCCCATCGGCTTTGCCAGCCTGCTGGCCGTGGCCCTGCAGCCGCTGCGCAGCTACCCCCAACTGACGCTGCGCCTGCTGCTGGACGACGCGGTGGTCGATCTGATCGAGGCCCGTGTAGACATTGCGCTGCGTGTCGGCAGCCTGGCCAACTCCAGCCTGGTGGCGCGCAAGCTGGGCAGCATGGAGCGCAAGCTCTGCGCCGCACCCAGCTACCTGGCCGAGCACGGCTGGCCCACCCAGCCGCACGACCTGCTGCAGCACGCCTGGCTGGGCAGCGGCTCGGCCCACACCACATTCGACACGCTGGAGCTGATGGGTCCGGGCGGCGCACAGCAGACGGTGCAGCTCGAAGGCCGGGTGCAGGCCACCCAGGTGTCGGCCCTGCACGCGCTGTGCCTGGCCGGTTGGGGCATTTGCACCGCGGTGCGGACGGAGGACTTCCAGGCCCTGGCCGATGGCCGCCTGGTGCCAGTGCTGCCCGACTGGCACATGGCCGACCTGCCGGTCTACGCCATCACCCCGCGGCGCGGCGAGCAACCGGCCAAGGTGCGGCATGCACTGGACATGTTGGGCCGCTTTTTCGCCGGTAACTTTCAGCGCCTGGCCATGGCGTGAATTCCTGTTTTGATAGCTGCTAGCGCAAGCGATATATGGGCTAGAGGCCTATTTCATGCTGGTATGCAAAGCGGGGTTGCTTGGCTGCTACCTACTGTGCAACACCCGTCACCCAGGCTTTGCGCACCAGCCGCCCACAGTCCACCGAATCCACCCCTGCACCGCTGGAGGCCTGCCGGGCCAGCACGCCGTAGTAGGTTTTGCTGGCATCGATCCAGGGATAGAAGCCAAACGCACCGGCACTGCTGAACGCGCCGTCCCCCACAACGGGGTCGTCCTCCACCCAGTGGCCGATAGAGTAATGCCAGCTCTCGGTGCTTGGCACTGGCGTGCCCAGCGCCTGGCTGCAGGTCAGGGGATTGGTGCACACCGGGTGCGTACCCAATAGCGCTCCCATGCGCAACTGGCCGCCGATCAGCTTGCGCAGCACACGGGCGTAGTCGGCCGCCGTGGTGTAGCCCCCGCCCGCCGGTTGCGGCTGGCTGAAGGCCAGGGCCACATCGGTGCCTAGGCGCGAACGCAGCTCGGTGGCCAGAGCGGCGTTGTCCATCGCCCCCAGGCCGTTCAGGCTGGCATGCTTTTGCATATGGCCGCCGCCGTACTGAAATTTGCCCACATCGGCAGCCGTGAATACGCTATTGCTGCCCTGGGCCAGGCAGCTATCGACCGTCTGGCTTTGCAGGCAGATGCCAAAACTGTCGTAGCCACTGCGAAAGTTTAAAAACTGGATGTCGTCTGCCGTCAATATCCCCGCACGCACTTCGGCAATGTAGCTGGCGTACAGCCATTTGCTGGCCGATGCAATCGGCATGGCGGTGCTGTCGGTGTAGACCGTGCTGCCGCTGGCAGCGTTGACAGATCCGGAGACCTTGGCCGCCGACACATCGCCAATTTCCCAGTAGAACGGGTGGATGGCGGCACAGGCATTGCTGCTGCTCTGGGCCGTGGTGGTGGCGGCCTGTGCGCGCTTCGTGTCGCTAAGACCACTGGGCGCGGGAATCGGTGCGGCCGGGCTATCGCCCCCACCGCCGCCACATGCCGCGAACAACGTGACAGCCGCCAGCACCCACAAACGCGGGACAGAGACAAAAATCCGGGCGATGTGCATGGGGCGCTCCAACTGTAGTGGTACGAAAATTCTAACCAGCCACGGCATTCCCCAGGCATCTTTGCAAAGACCGGCCCAACTCCTGTTTTGATAGCTGCCAGCGCAGTTTCCGCCTGCGCTAGAGCCCTATTTCATGCTCAATGGTCATCGTGCAGGTAAGTGGCCTGGCGTGGCAATAACAGGCTGACTGCAAAAGCCAGCACCATCATGCCGGTGACGTACCAGTAGAAAGACGACTCGTAGCCAATGGACTTCAGGCCCAGGGCCACGTACTCGGCGCTGCCGCCAAAGATGGCATTGCCCACCGCGTACGACAGGCCCACGCCGAGCGCGCGCACTTCGGGCGGGAACATCTCGGCCTTCACGATGCCACCCACCGAGGTATAAAAGCTCACAACCGCCAGGGCGAGGGTGATCAGCACGCCCGCCAGCAGCGGGCTGGTCACGCTTTGCAACGTAGTCATGATGGGCACCACCATCAGCGTGCCCAGGCCGCCGAACAGCAGCATGTTGTTGCGCCGCCCGATGCGGTCCGACAAGGCGCCAAACACCGGCTGCATGCACATGTAGAGAAACAGGCAGGCGGTCATCACATTGCTGGCGGTCTTGATCGACATGCCGGCCGAGTTCACCAGGTACTTTTGCATGTAGGTGGTGAAGGTGTAGAAGATCAGCGAACCGCCTGCGGTGTAGCCCAGCACCACCAGCAGTGCACGCTTGTGGTTCTTGACCAGCTCGGCCACGCTGCCTGCGCCCTTGGCGCTGCGGGTTTGCGCCGTGGTGGTCTCGTGCAGGGTGCGGCGCAGCATGAGTGCCACCACCGCGGTGCAAGCGCCCAGCACGAAGGGGATGCGCCAGCCCCAGCTTTTCAGCTCGGCTTCGTCCAGAAACTGCTGCAACACCACCACCACCAGCACCGCCAGCAGTTGCCCGCCGATCAGCGTGACGTACTGGAAGGACGAGAAAAACCCGCGCTGGCCGCGCATCGCCACCTCGCTCATGTAGGTGGCGGTGGTGCCGTACTCGCCGCCCACCGACAAGCCTTGCAGCAGCCGCGCCGTCAGCAGCAGCACCGGCGCCATGGCCCCGATGCTGGCGTAGGTGGGCAGGCAGGCGATGAGCAGGGAGCCCGCGCACATCATCATCACCGACACCACCATCGAGGTCTTGCGGCCCTTGCGGTCGGCCAGGCGGCCAAACAGCCAGCCGCCGATGGGGCGCATCAAAAAGCCCGCGGCAAACACCCCGGCGGTGTTGAGCAACTGGGCCGTGGGGTCGGACTTGGGGAAGAACGCCGGCGCAAAGTAGATGGCGCAAAACGCGTAGATGTAGAAGTCAAACCATTCCACCAGGTTGCCAGACGAGGCGGCGACGATGGCGAAGATGCGTTTGCGCTTTTCTTCGAAGGTGTAGGGCGTGGCGGAAGGAATGGGGATGGCGCTCATGGAAAGTGTCCTTGTCTCCGGCTACGGCCCGCCGCACGGGGCCGTTTGAACCTATACGGCTAAGTGTGCACCTACCGTGCAAAGCTGTCGTCCGTAGCAATCCGCGGGGCCTGCTGCGTAGCTCTACGCAGGGGTAACTACCTAGAGCGCGTTTTCCCGCAAGAAGCGCTCCAGCTCATGGCTGTTCGACAGGTCCAGCTTGGCGAACACGTGGGCGCGGTGCGTCTCCACCGTGCGCAGCTCCAGCGGGGCCAGGTCCTGGGCAATGCGCTTGTTGGGCTTGCCCTCGGCCACCAGCCGAGCCACCTGCATCTCGCGCGGGGTCAACTTGGCCCACAGCGCCTGGGCCGCCTGCCGGGCCTCTAGCTGCGCGGCAATGCTGGCAGACTGGTCCAGCGCCTGGGCGATGGTGGCCAGCAGGCGCACATCGTTGCAGGGCTTTTCCAGCCAGCCGAAGGCACCGTTTTGCACCGCCTCCACCGCCATGGGAATGTCGCCGTGGCCCGACAAAAACAGCACCACCAGCGGGCTGCCCTGCGCCCGCAGCGCCTCGAACACCTGCAGCCCGCTCATGCCGCCCAGGCGCAGGTCCAGGATGGCACAGCCCGGCCGCTGCACATCGGCCCCGGCCAGAAAAGCCTCGCCCGAAGCAAAAGCCTGCACCGCATGGCCGCGCGACAGCAGCAGCAGGCCCAAAGAGCGGCGCACGGCTTCGTCGTCGTCTACGACGTAGAGGTTTAGGGGGCGAGGGTTGGGCTTCATGGGGTAGACAGTACGCAATAGAGTCTCTACAGACTAACTGAGATGCAGGCAAATAATGAAGCGGAAAAATTCGATTCACCGCTATGCAGCAGAAGTGCGGCCCAACATCGAAACTTCGCACTCCGAATGGAAAAGGGCCCTACACCTTTACCGCAGCCTCACCGGCCAATGGGTGGCCTCTCGGAATGCACTCCAACGTGAGCATCACGCCTTCCCAATCGTGCTCGCTTACCGCGTACAGAGGAATACGTCGTCCTTTCAGACCGTCATGAAATCGTTCCAATTGCGGAGGCGCCCTGAAGTAGTCGGCGGCCCTGTCTTGGGCTTCTTTCACAGTGGAGAAGAAAACTGTCTTGATTATTTTTTGGACTGTAAGTTCCTCTCCAAAGATGGCCACATCATCCAACTCACCGTTAAGAAATCGTTCAATGATGTACTCATCAACCACCGGAACGCCATCAGCCAATACACCCACATGTGTCGTTGTGCTTATGACCACCAACGGCACTACCTCAAAGTTAGCAGGCAACTCGAAACCACGCTTTTTCATATCGACCGCGAATTCAGAACGATGGTCAAGTAACGCCTGGCTCTTTCGACGGGCCTGTTCTGCCGCTCCCAGCACCGTTCGGCGATGCATGGCTATGGATTTCGCCTCTGTGGGCTCGAGAATGCACTTGGCCTCGGCCACAACAACGGTCGAGCCGATAACAAAAAGTAAATCGATTTGCTCCTTTCGGCCCTCGGTCGGCTTGAATGTGTAGTCATCTCTCAGGCACCACGCGCTTGCAGCCAAAATCGCCGATTCGGATATCGCCTGCTCAACTGACGAACGCAAATGAGCCTCGAACGCAGGTCCTCTCAAGGACAGGTCAAAGTCCAGCTGACGTAACCAGACATCAACCAATCGGCGCAAATTAGGTACAACTGCGGCCCCGAAGACCGGTGCCACTGTCGTCACGCCGACCGGCACCAATGGCTGGGCCCAAATTTCTTGTCCGGTTTTTCCTCGGAAGGTCAGAAATTCAACGATGCTCATGGTTTGTGAGCGCGTAGCCCCTGTGGCTGACGAAATCGCATCCGCGAGGGCCAAAATTTGCAGCACAGGAGCATATTGGGGTAGCCAAACGTGCGTTGGGGTGTCCGTCCCATTGCCCTCAACATGCGTCTTTGCAACCGTGTCCATCAAAAGTTTTGCAGCTTGCATCATCACGCCCCACGCCTTGAGAAGCACCTCAACTGAAAGCCCCCCAAGTGGGGCGCGAGGCTCGCCGAGAATTTCGGCATAGTACGGCTCCGCGGCTAGTGAGCGCGCGACCGCAATACTCTCCTGCACATCGCTCAGCCCTGAAGGCTTGGCGAACTTGAGGCGCTGGCTCTTACCCTGCCGTCCAATTGCCACGACCTCGCGCTCTTGCGGAATGCGACCGCTTGCGACCATCGTCCGGTAGTACCTTTTGGAGGTCAAAGTAAAACCGAGGGAAAGTGACAACCGTCGCGCTAATCCCATGCTGTGCGCACGGTTCACGTCCATATCTGTAGGAATAAACGCGTTGAAACCCCTTACGCTGACCAATTGATAGTCGTTCCAAAGACAATCGTCCCACAAGTCCTCAGCATGGCGATAGAAGACACCGAGATTCAACTCCAGTGAGATATCGCCCCATTGCACCTTGTCCATTCGAGGGTTACCAGACAAGTCGGGAGACAGTTTCAGCGCGACACGCACAGGGACTTCGACACCGTCAATTGCACTTTCGACAATTTCACTGGGAGACCACTCGGTGCCTCCAGGTAGCGCCAACTTCACGGCAGCCAGCTCTTCAATTCGAAAACCATCAGGCTCTTGCTGTGCACGATGTGCGCCAAGTTCGGCAATCGCAGCCACGCTCCGTTCATTGGCCACAAGGTAGTTGTGGTTGGCAGCGGCAACAAAGGCACGCAGCTTGGTAGTTGGACTCAAGTCAGGTGAGCTAGAAAGCTTCAAGCGCGTACGAATGTTCACAAGCTTCTCATGGATGGCAACCCCCACTTGATACACATTCTTATCCTTCTCATCCGGCTCGAGACAGGCATCAAACGCCTTTCTCCAGTTGGTCGGCGTAAAAGCGCGTCGCAGTGGACCTGTCACCTTATCGGTTTGGACTTTATTAGAGAATTCACCCACGCTACTCCCCCATTTTTTAGTGAAAACGTATCCCTCGACGTTAGCCCATACTGAACCATCCCAGGATTCGTGAAGGCTGTTTGGTTTACGTCAGGCCACCACTGTAGTGGCCTGATTGGCTCACTTTGCCAAAGCCCGTCGAGAAGATCAAACCGCCCAAACAACCCTCACCCACAGACCTCCAGCTCCAGCGTAAACACCGTCCCCCCACCCGCCCGATCCGCAAACATAAACCGCCCCCGGTGGCTCTCCACAATGGTGCGGCAGATGTTCAGGCCCAGCCCCAGGCCGTCGGGCTTGGTAGTGAAAAACGGCGCAAACACCTGCTCGGCCAGTTCGGCGGGGATGCCGGGGCCGCGGTCGGCCACCTGGATGCGCAGGCGGCCATCGGCCAGGGCGGCGTCGATCTCCACCACCCGGCGCTCCAGCGGTGTGGCCTGCATGGCCTGCAGGGCGTTCAGCACCAGGTTCAGCAGCACCTGCTCCACCAGCACGCGGTCGCCGCGCACGGGGGGAAGGTCGGCGGGAATGCGCACCACGGCGCGGGCCTGCTGCTGGCGCATTTCGCCCTGCAGCAGGGCCAGCACATTGGCGACCAGCGCATGGACTGCGCAGTCCTCCTGCCCGGCGGTGCGCTGGCGTACAAAGCCGCGGATGCGGCGCACGATTTCGGCGGCGCGCTGGGCCTGGGCGGCGGTTTCATCCAGGCTGCTGGCCAGCAGCTCTTGCTGGCCTTGTTCCGCAAAGGCCTTGGCGGCGCTAGCGAAGTTGCTCAGTGCGGCCAGCGGCTGGTTCAGCTCGTGGGCCAGGGTGGAGGCCATCTCCCCCAGGCTGGCCAGGCGCTGGGCGTGCTGCAGTTGCTCGTCGTGCTGGCGCTGGCGCAGGGCGCTGCGTTTTTGCTCGGTGATGTCCACCACCGTGCTCATCCAGCCGCTGTGCTGGCTCTGGGCATTAATGAGCCGGGCGGTGTAGACCATGGTGAGCACGTCGTGCCCGTCGCGGTGGCGCACGCGCGATTCGAAGCCCGACAGCGCGGCCTGGCCATTCATGGTCGCGTCATTGTTGTGCCAGTGCTGCTCCACGTCGTCCGGGTGCCAGTAGGGGTACGGCGGCAGGCGGCCCAGCAGCTCGTCGGCGCGGTAGCCGGTCATGGCGCACAGGGCGGGGTTGACGTAGATGATGTGGCCGTCGAGGTCGCGGGCACGCATGCCCACCACCAGCGAGTCTTCCATGGCTTTGCGAAAGGCGTGGGCATCGTCGAGCTCGGCGGTGCGTTCGCGCACCCGCACTTCCAGCTGGCGGCGGGCATCGCGCTGCTCGGCAAAGCGGCGCTCGCGCAGTTGCCAGTACATCGCCCCCAGCAGCAGCAGTCCCGCACCCAGCAGGCCCAGCATCCAGGTGCGTTGGCGGGCCCGGGTGACTGCTGCGTAGTCGGCCATCACGGTGAGGGTCCAGCCCAGGTCGGGCAGGGCTTCGTCCACGGCCAGAAACTGGCGCGGCTTGCCGTCGATGCGGGTTTGGACGAGGTAGCCGGGGGTATCCGTCGTATTGGCCGTATTGTCCGTGCGGTCCAGCGCCCAGGGCAGCAGCGGGAAACTGTGGTGCGTGCCGTACTGCTGGTGGCTCAGCACCCAGTCCAGGTCGTCGCCCGCCACGGCGCGGGTGGCCTGGTACAGCCAGGGCAGCACCGAGCCCAGAAACACGATGCCGCGCGCATCGGCCAGCAAAATCGGGTCGCGCACAAAGCCCCAAGCCTCCTGGATCTGCCGCAGGCTGACCTTAACCGTAACCACACCGACCACCGCTCCGCCCTGGCGCACCGGTGCCGACAAAAACAGCCCCGGCTCGCCGGTGGTCTGGCCCACGCCGTAAAACTGGCCGTTGCGGCCCGCCAGCGCATCGCTGAAATACGGGCGGTTGGCATACGACTGGCCGACAAAGCTCTGCGCCGTGTTCCAGTTGCTGGCCACCAGGGTGCTGCCTTGCGGGTTGATCAGATACAGCGCGTCCGAGCCCGCCTGGCGGTTCACCTCTTCGATGTAGTGGTTGGCGCGCTGCAGCACGGCGGGGTCGTGCGGCTGCGCCAGCGCGACCAGCACGTCGGGGTGCTGGGCCACCGTGAACGGCAGGTAGCTGTATTTGGCCGCCGCGCCGCGCAGAGCCAGGGCATGGACCTCGATGGCGCGGTGGATGCTGTCGGCCTGGAAGCTGGCCTCGCGCCGCGCCGACCACTGCCCGGCTGCCGCGATCAGCAGCAAAGCCAGCAGCGCGGTTGCGGGCCAGAGCCACAGCGCGCGGCGGGAAGACAGGGTTTTGGACATGGAGACAGGCGGCTCAAGCAAGAAGAAGTGCCAAAACATTTTGCATGAGCGGCGGGCGACAAGCCGGGAGACCAGCCGACGATGGGCGCATCAAAAAGCCCGCTACCGCGCCCGCAGCCTGCAAATGCCCTGCTTAGCGCAAAAACGTATTGCGCAATGCGGGTTTATGGCTTCTGATTGGATTGCTTTTTTTCAATGTTCGAGCTGAAAGATCTTATGCGCACCACCGCCCCCATGAAAATATCCACCCGCCTGTTTATTGGTTTCGGTGCGCTGTTTGCCGTTCTCATCAGCGTAGTGGTGATCGCGCTGTGGGGCATGGGCGTAATGCGGGCTTCTACCCTGGAAATCAACGCGAACTGGTTGCCCAGCGTGGAGCACGTCAACCAGATGAACACCGGCACCTCGGACTTTCGCAATGCCGAATTCGAACACATACTCAACACCGACGACGCGGTGATGGGCAACATCGAGAAGACGATGGACAAGGTGCTGGCCGACTTTGAGGAGGACAACCAGGCCTACACCAAGCTCATCAGCAGCGCATCAGAGCAAAAACTCTACGACTCTTTCACCGCGGACTGGAAGCAGTACCTGAAAATCCACAGCGAAATTTTGGCCCTTTCCCGGAAAAACGAAAACGACAAGGCCAAGTCACTAATGGACGGCCCGTCCAAGAAGTTGTTTGACAGCTCCAGCGCCACGCTGCTCAAGTTGGTGAATCTGAACCACGACGGGGCCATCGCCGAAGGAGTCAACAGCGACAGCTCTTACGCCAATGCACGCAATACCTTGGTTGGTGTGTCCATTGCGGGTGCCGTGTTGAGCTTGGTGATGGTGCTGTGGTTGGCGCGCGGCATCACCCGCGAGCTGGGCGGCGAGCCGTCTGATGTGGCGCATATGGCCAACGCGATTGCAGATGCCGACTTGGGCTTGGCTATCCGGGTCAAAGCGGGCGACGGCAGCAGCATCGTGGCTGCGATGGCCCGTATGCAAAACGCGCTCAGCGGCATCGTGACCACCGTGCGCTCCAGTTCAGAAAACGTGGCCACGGCCAGCACACAGATTGCACAAGGCAACGAAAGCTTGAGCCAGCGCACCGAAGAACAGGCCAGTGCCTTGCAGCAGACCGCCGCAACCATGTACGAACTGGGTTCCACCGTACGCAAAACGGCCGACCATGCACAGCAGGCGAACCAGCTGGCGCGCAGCGCTGCAGACTTGGCCAGCCAGGGTGGCGTGGTGGTGGACCAGATGGTGGGCACGATGAAGGCCATCGACGGCACAGCCAGAAAAGTGGCTGACATCATCGGCGTAATCGACGGCATCGCTTTCCAGACCAATATCCTGGCGCTGAACGCCGCGGTGGAAGCGGCCCGTGCGGGCGAACAGGGACGTGGCTTTGCGGTGGTGGCCAGC
The DNA here is from genome assembly GCF_056521385.1 of Rhodoferax sp. RT5P35. Lineage (NCBI taxonomy): Bacteria > Pseudomonadati > Pseudomonadota > Betaproteobacteria > Burkholderiales > Comamonadaceae > Rhodoferax > Rhodoferax sp. RT5P35. Next base: position 36,748 of record NZ_JBWMAX010000014.1, read on the forward strand.
GAAGTGCGCAGCCTGGCACAGCGTAGCGCCGGGGCAGCCAAAGAAATCAAGCTTTTGATTGGCGGCAGCGTCGAGCAGGTTGAACACGGCACGGCGCTGGTCGACCGCGCCGGGCAAACCATGAACGACATCGTGGGCGCGATCCGGCGTGTATCGGACATCGTGGCCGAAATAAGTGTTGCCACCAAGGAACAGAGCACCGGTGTCGGTCAGGTGGGCGAGGCGGTATCACAAATGGACCTGGTGACACAGCAAAACGCCGCGTTGGTGGAACAGAGTGCCGCGGCTGCCGATAGCCTCAGAGGGCAGGCGCTGCAACTGGTTCAGGCGGTCGCGGTGTTCAAGCTGGCACAGATTGCAGGGACGTAGCCGCTACGGTGGCGCTCCCCGCCTTACAGAAGCACGCGCAAATGGTGTCGATCCTTGCAAAAAAGTAGCGCTTTACTGCATTTTCGTATGCGAAATTTTTGCGTTTTAACAGGCTGAGACACCCCTAAATTCGCTATTATTTATATAGCTACTAACGCATACAAAGCATGGGCCAGAGGCCTAAATTACTTTAAACTCTGTAGACTACCGCGGCATGACCGCAGCCGTGCGCCACGGTAAGATCACGCCGGGTTTTCCGGGGCGGCCCGCACGCCACACCATCTCGACACACAACAAGAGGCACCAACACACCATGCCAGACATCCGCATTGCCATCGTTGGCGAATCCCTGATCGATTTCACCGCCACCAGCGGCCTCAACTTCGAAGGCCACGAAGGCGGCGCGCCCACCAACAGCGCCATCGCCACCGCCCGTCTGGGCCAGGCCATCGGCTTCATCAGCCAGCTCTCGACCGACCTGTTTGGCGAACGCCTGCTCAAGCACCTGGAAGGCAACGGCGTGGACACGCGCTGGGTGCTGCGCAGCGATGCCCCCAGCACCCTGGCCTTTGTGGAGCGCACCCCGCTGACCAACCGCTACGCCTTCTACACCCAGGGCACGGCCGACACCCAGTGGAACCCCGCCACCCTGCCCGCCCTGCCTGACAGCTGCCGCTTTCTGCAGTTTGGCTCCATCGCCCTGCTGCACGAGCCTGCCGCCAGCCGCATCATCGACCTGGTGCAGGCCCAGCAAGGTCAACGCATCGTCTTGTTTGACCCCAATGTGCGCCTGAGCCTGATCAAGGACCTGCCCGCCTTCCGCGCCAACATCTACCGCTGGTCGGCCTACAGCAACCTGGTGAAGTTCAGCGACGAAGATGCCGCCGCGCTGGCTCCGGGCCTAAGCCTAGCCGAGGTGGCTGCCAGCTTCATGGCCAGCGACATCGGCCCGCGCGCCGTGGTCATCACCCGGGGGGGCGACGGTGCCACGCTGTTCCGCCGCGGCCATGCGCCGCTGGAAATCACCGCACCCAAAATCACCGTGGCCGACACCATCGGCGCGGGCGACACCTTTGACGCGGGCCTGACCGTCGGCCTGCTGGAGCAGGGCGTGGAGCAGGTGGCCCAGCTAGACACTTTGCCCGATGCCGCCTGGCTGGCCGTGCTGCGCTTTGCCGCCCAGGCAGCCGCCATCAACTGCACCCGCGAAGGCGCCAACCCGCCCACCCGCGCCGAGCTGCAGGTGGCGCTGGACGCACAGGCATAACGCCATGGCCGCTTTCCACCTGTATCTCGACAGTGCCGACCTGGCCGACCTGCGCACCTGCCTGCCGCACCCTGCCGTGCATGGCATCACCACCAACCCCACGCTGCTGCGCCGCGCGGGCATCACCCGGAGCACGCTGCCCCAGTTGCTGCATACGGCCATCAAACTCGGGGCCCGGCAGGTGCAGGCCCAGGTGCATGCCGCGGACACCGACGGCATACTGGCCGATGCCGAGGCACTGGTACGTGAATTCAACCCCGGCCAACTGGTCGTGAAGATCCCCGCCACCCGCGACGGCCTGCGCGCCGGGGCCGAGCTAAGTGCCGGGGGCATCCCCGTCACCTACACCGCTGTGTATGCGCCCGAGCAGGCCCACTTTGCCGGGCAACTGGGTGCCGCCTACGCCGCGCCCTACCTGGGCCGGTTAGAAGATTCTGGCGTGGATGGCCTGGCCCTGATAGGCCAGATGCAGTCGCTTTTGGCCGGCACCTCAACCCGTCTGTTGGTGGCCAGCATCCGCTCGCGGGCCGCTTACCTGGCGCTGCTGCACCTGGGCGTGGACGCCATCACCATTCCGCCCAAGCTGTTCACCGAGCTGTTCGACCACACGGCTACCCTGGATGCCGAGCGGGGTTTTCTGGCGGATGCGGCCGCACTCGGCGGCTAATTGAAGCGGCCTTCGCTGCGCAGGCGTTGGCCGATTTGCTGTATGCCCACCTGCCCTTGCTGCAGCGCCTCATGGCTGGTGTGCACCGAGTAGCGGCCTAGCACCAGTTCGTGCGGATGCGGCACCGCTGAGCCCAGTACGAAGACGCAATCGGTTGCGGCCTGGAAATCAATGGCCGCCTCGGATGCCTCGAACACGGCCAACTCGCCCTGGCGCAGAAGCTCCGGCGCGTGCAAATCCCCCTCGCCCAGCGCCGCCCAGGCCACGGTATGCCCGGCGGGCGGCTGGTAGCGCCAGCGTTCACAGGCTTTTAACCGAACGGACAGGTAGTTGATGGAGGCCGGTGCGGGAATGGCGCTGCGGGCCGTGCCGTACTGGCCCAGCAGCACCTGCGCGGGCCCGTCCTGCGCCACCTCTTCAGGGGCCAAAAAGGTGCTGAACGCCGGGGCCAATTCGAGGGCGGGCGGCAGCGCCACCCAGAGTTGGAAACCGCGCAGGTGGTCGGACCCACCGGACCCACCTGCGTGCCAGGCACCGCCACCAGCCTGCATCCATTCCACGCCGCCCTCGGCCAGTACGCCCTGGCGCCCGGAGGTGTCTTCAAACCCCATGTCGCCCTGCAGGCTCCACGACAAGGTGGCAATGCCGGAATGCGGATGCAAGCCAAAGCCCTGAAAGGCGCTGGCATCGGCATCGAACAGGTCCAGAAAAACGAACGGTTTAAGGTGCTCGCCCAGATCGGACGGGCTCATCAGCCGGGTGATGGGCCCGTGCTGCTGGCCGCGCGTGCGGTACACGGTACGGCGGGTGGAAACGGTCACTTCCTCGGGTGGGGGTGTGGCTACGGCATGCATGGTGTGGTTCCTGAAAAAACGGGGAACAGCCCCTGTGCCACGAGCTTACCCACACCTGAATACGGCGACTAGCCGGTAGAATTGGTTTTCACCCATCCAAAATAAAGAGTAATGGCATGCTGGACCTGAATGACATCGCGCTGTTTGTGCAGGTGGTGGAAGCGGGCAGTTTCGCTGCCGCTGCCCGGCGGCTGGCCCTGCCCGCCAACACCGTGAGCCGCCGGGTGCAAGACCTGGAACAGCACCTGGGCGTGCGCTTGCTGCAGCGCTCCACCCGCAAGCTGACATTGACCGATGCCGGGCGCAGCTTCCATGCAGGCAGTGCCGATCCCGTACAGGCCCTGGCCCAGGCCGCCCAAGCGCTCAGCGATACCAGCCAGTTGCCCAGCGGCACCGTGCGCGTGGCCGCCCCGGCCGACTTTTTCAACTGGTTCCAGATGGACTGGGTTGCCGAATTTCTAGCGGCCCACCCGCGGGTGCGCATCGAGTGGGTGCTGAGCGACGCGCGGGCCGACCTGATCGCCGACGGCATTGATGTGGCGCTGCGCACCGGCAACTTGGGGGATTCCAGCCTGGTGGCACGCCAGATCGGTACCAGCAGCGCCCTGCTGGTGGCCAGCCCGGCGTATCTGGCGGCGCGGGGTACGCCGCAGCAGCTGGCAGATCTGCAGCACCACGACTGCATCACCCGCCATCCGGCCGCCAGCAAGAGCAGCTGGCGACTGCAGGGGCCGGACGGCAGCGTCGATGTCAACGTCCACGGTCGCTTGTGCGCCAACACCATGGACGCGGTGGTCAAAGCCACGCTGGCGGGTCTGGGCGTGTCGCTGATTCCTGCGCTGCTGGCCCAACCACTGCTGGCATCTGGCCAACTGCGGCACGTGCTGCCCGGCTACGGTGTACACGGCGTGGGCATCCACTGCGTCTACCCCAGCCGCCACCAGCTGCCGCGCGCCGTCAGCAGCTTCATTGCGTTTACGATGGACAAAATCCAGCACACCACCATGGCGGGTTAGCCGCCCTCTTCCACTTTCAGGATGCCTTATGACCGACCGCACCGTCTTCTTCATCTCCGATGGCACCGGCATCACCGCCGAGACTTTTGGCAACGCCATCCTGGCGCAGTTTTCCATGAAGCCGCGCCACGTGCGGCTGCCGTTTACCGACACGGTGGACAAGGCGCACCAGGCAGTGCGGCAGATCAACCACACGGCCGAGCTGGAGGGCAAGCGGCCCATCGTCTTCACCACGCTGGTAAACATGGACGTGCTCAAGGTGATTACCGAGAACTGCAAGGGCATGCTGCTGGACATGTTTGGCACCTTTGTGAACCCGCTGGAAGCCGAGCTGGGCATCAAGTCCAACCACCGCATTGGCCGCTTCAGCGACGTGAGCAAAAGCCAGGCCTACACCGACCGCATCGAGGCCATCAACTTCAGCCTGGAGCATGACGACGGCCAGACCCACCGCGACCTGGGCCAGGCGGATGTGATCCTGGTGGGCGTAAGCCGCAGCGGCAAAACCCCCACCGCCCTGTACCTCGCCATGCAGTACGGCCTGAAAGCGGCCAACTACCCGCTGATTCCCGAAGACTTTGAACGCCGCCAGCTCCCGCCCGCGCTGCTGGAGCACCGAAAGAAGATTTTTGGCCTGTCGATCCAGCCCGAGCGCCTGAGCGAGATCCGCAACGAGCGCCGCCCCAACTCCAAATATGCTGCACTGGAAAATTGCCGCATGGAGGTGAGCGAGGCCGAAGCCATGATGCGCCGCAGTGGCATCCGCTGGCTGTCCAGCACCACCAAGTCGATTGAAGAGATTGCGACCACCATCCTGCAGGAAATCAAGCCCGAACGGCTGGTGTACTAAAACGCAGCTGCCGTGCAGGCATGCACCTGGCCCCTCTTTGCCAGCTTCACCACCCGCACGTGCATGCCTGCCTGCAGGCCTTGCAGCTACAGCACTACACTTTCAATAGCTGCTAGCGCTTACCTTGCTTGGGCTAGCGGCACCTGGGATGCATATTAAGAACTTGGCCGTTGAGAGGACCCCTTCATGCTTGTCCACTTCTCGTTACGCCAATGGCTGACCATTCCCTACGTCGCACTGGTGCTGGGTGTGGCCACGTTGGTAGGCGCCTTGTCTTACCAAACGGGTAGCGAGGTGGTCGATACCCTGTCGAGCCACCTGCTGCTGGAAACCGTGGCACGCATCGAACAGGCGGTAGACCGGCATTTGCTGGGCTCGGCCGCGGTGCTGGAAACTGCTTTTCCCCACGGCCAGGGCACCACGGCCAACCTGCTGGACGACCAGGCCGCCCTGCGCGCCCGCTTCTGGGCTGCCACCGCGCTCTACACCGACCCGAACAACCACGTCTACTACGCCAACGTCGCCGGGCAGGTCGCCTCCTTGTACCGCCGAAGCCCCGACCTGGCCGATTGGGCCACCCGCAGCAGCCCCCTCGCCACGCGCCTGGTCTCCACCATACGCAGTATCGACGGCACTTTGATAGATACGCATAACGGCCAGGGGCCTACCGACCCGCGCTTGCGCCCCTGGTACACCCTGGCCGAAACCAGCACCACGCCCGTCTGGACAGCGGTTTACATCGACGCGCTGACCAACGAACTGGTGCTCACCCGGGCCAAACGCGTGCTGGACGGCCAAGGCCAAATGCAAGGCGTGGTGGCCACCGATGTGGCCCTGACCCGGCTGAATGCATTTGTGCGCACCCTGGCCCTCAGCGAACACGGGCTGGCCTTCATCATCGAGACCGAGGGCCAGCTCATCGCTTCGTCGCGCACCCCCAATATCCACTACGCCACCGACAAAGTGAGCACCCGGATCAACGCCAGCGCCAGCGGCGACCCATTGCAGGAGGCCGCCTACCGCGCTGTGCGTGGGCAGCTGCAAACCCATGCCGGGCCGCAAATGCCGGTGTCCATGCACGTCAGCGGCCCCGACGGCGTGGCGGTGCAATTGGCCTTCAGTCGGCTGCGCGACAACTCCGGACTGGACTGGCTGGTGGTGGTGGCCGTACCGCGCAGCGACTTCATGCGCGACCTGAGCGCCAACGTGGTTCGGACGGCCGCCATTGGTGCCAGTGCGGCCATCGCCGCCATCGCCCTGGGGCTGCTGATCCTGAACTGGCTGAGTGCCGATCTGCAGCACCTTACCGTGGCGGCCCGCCGTGTGGGCGAGGGCCGCCTGGACGCGGTGGTGGACGTGCAGGGCCGGGGCACCATTGGCGAGTTGGCACGTACTTTCCGCGAGATGCAGCTGCGCCTGCGCACCGATGCACTCACCGGCCTGCACAACCGCGAATGGCTGGTGCGCACCCTGGGCGACCGGCTGGACCGGGGCCGCCGCCAGGCCGACCAGCAGCCGTTTGCGGTGCTGTTCATCGACCTGAACAAGTTCAAGCACGTCAACGACACGCTGGGCCATGACGCGGGCGACCGGGTACTGGTGGCCACCGCCGAGCGCCTGCGCCAAGCCACCCGCAGCAGCGACACAGTGGCCCGCTACGCCGGAGACGAGTTCGTGGTGCTGCTGGACCCGGTGGCCGACCTGGCTATGGCCGAGCAGATCCGCGACAAGATCGACCAAGCCCTGCGCCAGCCCTTACCAGGTCTGGCGCCAGATACGTTTCAGGGTGCGTCCATCGGCGTAGCCCTCTTCCCCGGCACGGCGGTAGATGCTGAAGACCTGGTGCGCCTGGCCGATGCCGACATGTACCGGCGCAAAGGGTAAATTACATTTTTGATAGCTGCTTGTGCAGGCGGAATAAGCGCTAGAGACCCAAAAGACCCATAAAAAAAGGCCGGTTGTACCGGCCTTTTTCATCCTAACGCTAGCAATTAAGATTTGCCAAACTGCGCCTTGGCAGCGGCGATGCAGCTGTCTTTGGCGTTACCCGCCAAAGCATCGCACTTCTGGGCGGCAACCTTGTAGTCGGCATCGCGCTTTTCTTCGGCAGCGTCTTTTTTAGCTTCGCCGACTTTTTCAGTGGTACGGGCATCGGCCTTGGCCTTCACTTCAATGGCCTTGGCTTCCTTCACGCACACCGCCTTGTCATTACCTGCCTTGTCGTCGCACTTTTCCTTGGCCACGTCGTAGGCGGTTTCGGCACAAGCATTCGAAACTATCATGGGTGCGTGCCTAGCTAGAGTGAGGAAAAAAAATTTGCCCAATAAAAAACCCGCCGAAGCGGGTGTGCCAGTCGATGCTGAGGAATCAGAACTGCTTGCGCTTGCGGGCTACGGCTAGGCCAGCGAGACCGAGACCCACGAGGATAAGAGAGCCAGGCTCGGGTACGGTGTTAGCTTGTACATCGCCGGAAAGTGAAGCTAAACCAAACCACCAACTTTCCGACCCACCGGTGTTGTTGTTGAATTCCAGTGAATGCACGCCGTCAACCTGCAAGGCGAAGTTGACCACAGAGTTGGCTGCAGATTCTAAAGAGCCGTTTTCCAAGACGTCACCATTAATGCCGTAGGCAGTGTAGAACGAATTACCCCGACCCGAATCACGGAACCCCGCATTGTAAAAACTGAAAAGCAAATCATTTGCCACGCCATCAAAGGTGGCGCGGAGAATCGCGGCAGTTGGGTAAGTTCCGCCCGTGAGGCTGTTGGTCAGAAGACCGGTCCCGTCAGTGGTGGGGGTGCCGCTGATGGGTCCACCCACCATAGAGAAATTCACCGGGCCGACGCTGCTGACGGAAGTGCCGCGGGCGTACCCACTGAAATCAATACTGACCGCCGATGCCATAACGTTGGAACAAAGGGCAAAGGTTGCGATGACGGATACAAGAAGCTTGCGCATATATGTCTTTATTGATGTTAAAAAAGTAACCTTTATTACTGTAGCAAAATTAGGGCCACCTAAATTTGCCGTTGATTTATAAAGAAATATTTGAATTGTGTAAATATTGTGTAAATATTATCGACAATTTACGTGCGCCCATGCGCTGGCGTTTTAAGCTCACACGATGCGCTGCCTAAGCACTCGAAAACGATGTCTCGGCTCAGCAAGAGCATGCTGGGACGTGATGAGAGTCGCGCCACCAGGACCCGCCCGAATCAATCACTACCAAATAGCGCACCGGCAACCGATGGGCGGTCGGGTCAGTGTCGCGCGGCGTTTCCATCCCAAATGTTTTGCCCATGAGATGACCTTGCCACACATATTGCAGCAAAGGTTGGGGCAATTATTGGCATTTAAATTACTACACTTTTGATAGCTACTCACGCATATGAAATATGTGCTAAAGGCTTAGAAAGCATGTGAAAAAGCCGGTTTGCACCGGCCTTTCATTTCAAGCGTTAGAAGTTAAGACTTACCGAACTGGGCTTTGGCAGCCGCAATGCAGCTGTCTTTGGCGTTACCCGCCAAAGCATCGCACTTCTGGGCGGCAACCTTGTAGTCGGCATCGCGCTTTTCTTCGGCAGCGTCTTTTTTAGCTTCGCCTACTTTTTCAGTGGTACGGGCATCGGCCTTGGCCTTCACTTCAATGGCCTTGGCTTCCTTCACGCACACCGCCTTGTCATTACCTGCCTTGTCGTCGCACTTTTCCTTGGCCACGTTGTAAGCGGTTTCGGCCTTCACTTCCATGGCGCTGATGTGATCCGCGGGCTTGCCGGAATAGGCGTACTTGAGTTCTGCACTGGCGACTTTTTCTTTGGCCTTGGCTTCTTCCATGCAAATGTCTTTGGCATTACCGGCCAGCGATCCACATGCTGCCTTGTCGGTTTTGTAGTCGGCGCTGATGCGCGTCTTGCCAACGGCGTAGTCGTCTTTGCTGATGCTGGCCGCGTGGGCGGCAGACAACACCAACATGGAGGCGACAAGCAGAGAAGCTTTGAAATTCAAAAGTGTGCGCATAGGTAAAAGTTCTTGTTGAACCAGTTAATAGTGGAACTTGATTGTGCGTGGCGGACAGCATTTGACACAGCAGACAGAGCCGCACATTGGCGTAGAGAATGTCCTACACACGCCAGTCCACAGCCCAAAAAAAAGGCCCCGAAGGGCCCTGTCAGCGGTGCGTGCATGCTTAAGCGCGCGGCTCACCCTGGCGGTTCACTGTAATGGTGCGACCGGGCTGTGAGGTCATCTGAACACGGTGCTCCTGGCCGCGGAAGTTGTAGGTCACATCCCAGTAAGCAGGACGTGCCGGTGGCTCATTGGCACAGCGCTGCACATTTTGTGCTGGCTGGCCACTGTTACGGCCGACCTGGGAGCCCATCGCAGCACCGGCCACTGCACCACCCGCCGTGGCGATATCTTGGCCACGCCCACCGCCCACTTGGTGGCCCAAAATGCCGCCCAGCAGGGCTCCTACAACGGCACCACCGATGTTGGTGCCACTTGGTTGTTGCACCTCCTCTTTCTCCATCCAGCAACGCTGCTGCGGCGGGCCGACTACAGCGCGCACCGACGTCACATCGGCTTCGTACAGGCGTTCGTTGTCGCGGCGGCGATTGTCATACACCGGTTCGGGCGGCGGCGCATAACGGCCATCGTCCACCCGGCTGTTACCGCCCACTACGCGCACCGAAGAAACACGGTCGTTGAGACCCATGGCGGCCAGCGAGGGATAGCGCCCGGGACGTAACACGACACAACGGCCTCCAAATTCTGCGTCTTCACACACTTCACGCCGGTCACCTAGCACCACGACGGAAGAGGCGCGGTCGTTGAATCCGTAGCGCTGGAAATTGTCCACCCGGTTCTGGCTGGTGAACGAACGGCCTTGAAAATCTTCGTTTTCGTAAAAAGTAGCCTGCGCAGCAACGTGCCCAGCTACAGCCAGGGTGGCAATCGCCAGAGCGGTTTTAAAAGGCTTGTACATAAATGTTTCCGATGGATTTTGCGTAATCCCAGAGTGAAACTTATCCGGGGACTGCAGACAGTGTCCACAGCCTGGCACCACACATCTAGCAGACGGTGCCGCACAGAGTAGTAGTGTTTGTCCTACACAGGCCCCGCAATATCTTAATTTGTAAGAATTCTCCTACAAGCGGTAGCGCGTGTGCCCGATGGCTGGAGCCTGGTTTCAAAGGCATACTGATTAAGTGAATTTTGTATTTGTAGTTCTCTTCTGGTGTGGATTGCCTCCACACCGCAGAATTTGGTAACGTAGGATCAGCGTCCCCCCGCGCTGGAACCCAGGAAGCAGTGTAAGAGTCCATGCCCCAACTCAAGACGTACATTGTCGAAGACAGCCCCGTCATCCGCGAAAGTCTGATCGCGACACTGGAAGAACTCGTCCCGGTGAAAGTGATTGGCACCGCAGAAGACGAAAGCACCGCAGTGCAGTGGCTGACTGCGCCGCAAAACCAGGCCGACCTGGTCATCGTAGATATTTTCTTGAAAGCCGGCTCTGGCCTGGGCGTACTGCGCTCGGCGCATGCGATGCCTGCGCGGCGTAATCTGGTGGTGCTGAGCAATTACGCCACGGCCGATATGCGGCGCAAATGCATGGAACTGGGTGCCGACCGGGTATTTGACAAATCCAACGAAATTGATGCGCTGATCACCTACTGTGGCCGACTGGCCGAAGGCGGCACTGGCGACACCGATACCGCCACACTGGCATGAACCATGGCGTAGGCCGTTGCCTACTGGATCAGCCCGTTTTTCAGCGCGTAGTAGGTCAAGTCGCTATTCGACTCCAGCAGCATTTTTTCCATCACCCGCGTGCGGTAGGTGCTGACGGTTTTGACACTCAGCGACATACTGACGGCCATGTGGCCGATAGTCTCCCCCTTGGCCAGGCGCAAAAACACTTGCAGTTCACGCTCGGACAACTGCTCGTGCAAAGGCTGGTCGCCCCCGCCGGTCAGGCCGTCGGCCAGCCGCTCGGCCACACCGGCGGTGATGTACTTACGGCCACGGCACACAGTACGGATAGCTTTGACGATTTCTTCAGGGTCGCAGTCTTTGTTCAGGTAGCCGCTGGCACCCTGGCGCAACAAGGTGGTGGCGTAATGCTCTTCGGCAAAACCACTGAGGATGAGCACGGGCAGGTCAGGCGCACGGGCCTTGATCGCAACCAGCGCGTCGACACCGCTGTGGTCGGGCATGGAGATATCCATCACCATCACATCGACTTCGCCTTTGCGCACGATGTCCAGTGCTTCGCGGCCATTGGTGGCTTCAGCCACTACGGCGAAGTCAATTTGGTCGGCAAAAAACTGGCGTAAACCTGCGCGAACCATTGCATGGTCGTCAACAATAGCAATTCGAATCATGGTGAGTAAGGGTACTTCTGTAATACGTGCGCAAAGCCCGAGTGGCAGGCAAAAGGGCCGTTGCCGAGGCTTTGAACACATCGTGCTTGTCCTACATGATCACACATTTTTGACTGAGCCCATAAGATGAAATTTCTTAAAGTCGTAAGAGACAATCGGATTGTATTTTTGTTGGCGGGCGGTTTCGCACTGGCAATTCTGCTGATCAGTGAAGGATCGTATCAACAGTCGGTTGCCCGGCTGGACGCGGTACCTGCGATGTCCCAGGCGCGGAACAGCATCCAAAATCTCGTCGATGGCGTAGTCAATGCTGAAACCAGCGAACGGGGCTATCTGGTCACGGGCCGCAAGGAATACCGTGCACCCTATGACGACGCGATCAAAAAAGTCCACACCTCATTGGCATACCTTGAGTCGTATTACAGCCCCAAAACGGATGCGGCAGCGATTCTGTTCAAATTACAAAAGGCCACCGAAACCAAGTTGTCCGAACTGGCGCTGACCATACAACTGATAGACCAAGGTAAGCCAGAAGCAGCCAAAGAGATCATGATGAGCGATATTGGCAAAGAGCAGATGGACATCGTGCGGGTAACCAGCAATGAACTGCTGGACTACCAGTCGCGCACCATCACGCAAAACCGCCAGGGTATTTACGCATCTTTGCTACTCAGCCGCATCGGGGTGGCCGGTTTGATGGTTTTGGGTTTGCTGGCGCTGTTCATGTATTTGCGGCAAATTTTTCTATTTACGCAGCAGCAGATTGAGCTGCAGCGCATGCTGCAGGCCGAGCGGGATCGGCTGGAGGCCGAAGTGCTGGAACGCACAGCGCAGCTGACCCAACTGGCCCAGCACTTACAAACTGCCCGCGAAGACGAGCGCAACCGCCTGGCGCGCAACCTGCACGACGACCTGGGCTCCCTGCTGACTTCCGCCAAGCTGGATGCTGCCCGTATCAAGTCACGATTGGCGGCTGCTGCGCCCGAAGCTCTAGACCTGCTGGCGCATCTGGTAAGCACGCTCAACAGCGGCATTGCCCTGGGGCGACGGATTATTGAAGACCTGCGCCCATCCGCTCTGAGCAACCTGGGGCTGGTGTCCACCCTGGAAATTTTGGCGGGGGAGTTTGCCGCCAGCACTGATACACAAGTGCATTGCACGCTGGCCCCGGTAGAGCTCAACCCGTCCGCCGAATTGATGGTCTACCGGTTGGTGCAAGAGGCCATCACCAACATCACTAAATATGCCAAGGCACAGCAGGTGTGGATTGAATTGGGCACCCACAATGGCGAAGTGGAGGTATCGGTACGGGACGACGGGGTCGGCTTCAACACCAGTGCCAAGCCCCAGTCCGCCTACGGGTTGGTCGGTATGCGCTTTCGGGTGGAGGCCGAGGGCGGTGTTCTGTCGCTGGCCTCGGCACCTGGACAAGGCACGTTGGTACGCGCCAAGCTGCCCTCTGCAGTATTAAAAGACGCGGCTGCCGTCTAAAACCTTTCCGGACGAACGCATACGCGTTCTGTCAGCGGTGTCCTACGTGGGCTACCGCATTCTCCCCACAGGGCTACGGCAATGCCGCCTATCGCCCCTGACGGCAGGTCGGCGGACACTGAAGACATCGCAGCAACACTGTCTGCGAGTCCCAAAAACCCGGGCATTCAAGCTGCCCACCTGCAAGGAACTGCCATGCTGCACTACGCCGTTGTCTTCTTCGTGATCGCTCTGATCGCGGCCCTGTTTGGCTTTACTGGCATCGCTGCCAGCGCCGTGGGCATTGCCAAAATTCTGTTCATCGTCTTCGCCGTGCTGGCCGTCGCCAGCTTCTTGTTTGGCCTGATCAAGAAAAACTGACCATTCGTTTTTTACAACCTAAAGGAATCACCATGCTCAATACCAATACCGCAGAAGCTACCAATACCCTGGCTGACCAAGCTGCCAACACCGCCACGGATGCGATCAAGACCACCCAGCGCGCCGCCAACAGCACGCTGGACAGCCTGAACAGCACTGTGCAAGACCTGCGCAAACAGGCTGCGCCTCTGCTGAACCGCGCTGCCGAAACCGCCAATGCTTACCTGCAGCAAGGTCTGGATGCCGTGCACGACGGTTCTGACAAAGTACGCGCCCAGGCCCGCAGTGCTTCGGCCCGCACCGTCAACTACATCAAGGACGAACCGATCAAATCCATCTTGATCGCCGCCGCCGCTGGTGCCGTGCTGACCGCCCTGGTGCAAATCGCCAGCCGCTCCCGCGACGACAGCTAAACCCGCAAGGCCATCGCATATGCACCCCCTGCTCCGCCTGGTGGCGACCCAGCCTCAGTTGCTGGTAGACCACGTCGAAGCCTACGCCGATCTGGTGGCCGAAGAAATCGGCCATGTATCGAGTGCCTGGAAACTGCGCATATTGTTGTACGCAGTGTCCTTGTGCAGCGTGGTGGTAGCCACGGTGCTGGCAGGGGTGGCACTGATGATGTGGGCCGTCGTGCCATTTTCCGAAATGCACGCGCCCTGGGCCTTGGTTGCCGCACCGCTGCTGCCTATCGTGGTAGCGATCTGGTGCCTGGTGGTTGCCCGCCGGAAACACAGTAATGGCTTTGATAACCTGCGCAAGCAGGTCAAGGCCGATGTGGGCATGTTGCGCGAAGTGAGCGCACCGTGAGCGCGGCTATGGTGCAGGCTGAGACTACCGCGACAGAACGCCTGGAAAACTCACGCGCCCTGCTGCGCCAAGCCATGCAGGGCAAGACCAAAAACCCGTCCACGAACGGGGCTCGCCTATCTGCACCCGCATGGGTCGCCCATCTGAAGTCAATTCCGGTAGTTACCGTGTTGGTCGAGGCGGTCAGCAACTGGTGGATGCAGCACCCGCTGCGCATTGCCAGCCAGTTGGCGGCAGAGACCACCATGGCTGTGGTGCAGCCTCTGGCACGCCGCAACCCGCTGGGTTTGGCGTTGGGTGCGCTGGCACTAGGTGCCCTGCTGGCCTGGACCCGTCCCTGGCGTTGGGTGCTGAAACCTGCGCTATTTGCTGGGCTATCGTCCCAATTATTATCCCGAGGCATCGCCAATTTGCCGCTGAAATCGTGGCTGGCAGCCTTGGGGGCAGCTACATCGCAAAAAACTGCCGCACAGACGCCAGTCGCCCCGACGCAACCCTAAGCCCATCATGTTGCAGCACACCTTATTTAAATTTCGGCTGTATGTGGTCGATGGGGCACATAACTCCATGCGGGCGATCTCCAACCTCAAGGCGTTGTGCAGCACCCATTTGCCGAATCGGCACAAAATCGAAATCATCGATGTGCTGCAGGAGCCGCGGCGCGGACGGGAGGATGGCATATCCATGACACCCACGCTGGTAAAAGTGGCCCCGCACCCAGAACGGCATATCGTGGGCAGCTTGAGCCAAACCCAAACCGTGTTGCGAGACCTGGGGCTGGATAGCTGAACGGTATGGACCTCGGACGCTCGCTCCCCGGGGCCACCAACGCCCAGGAAGTTGAGGCGCTGATCGAGGTATTGCACGACACCAAGCAACGCCTGGAAGAGCTCACGGGCGGCGAGGTGGACGCAGTCACTAACCAGATTGGCCGCACACTCTTGCTGCGCCGTGCCCAAGACAATTTGCGCCGCCACGAAGCCCGCAAACAAAATGCCATTCTCAACGCCTTGCCAGCCCATATTGCGCTGCTCGACTCCCAGGGGATCATCATTTCGGCGAATGAAGCATGGCAAAAGCTTGCCAGCGCCAACGTGTTGCACAAGGCCGACCGTGGGCTGGGGCTGAACTACCTGGCGGTATGCGACGCAGCCGCGGAAGATGCGGCAGCGGAAGGGGCGGCCGTGGCCGCCGGCATCCGGTCGGTGCTGGAGGGCCGGGTGCCGAGCTTTTCCATGGAGTACCCCTGCCATTCGCCTACCGAATTGCGCTGGTTTGAACTGACAGTGACACCACTGGAAGATGGTGCGCGCAGTGGCGTGGTGGTCATGCACATTGACAGTACCGCCAAGAAACTCGATGAGATGGCCTTGCTGCGTTTCAGTGCGGCAATGGACGCCATTGCCGATGCCATTTACTTGGTGGACCGAACCAGCATGCGCTTCGTGCACGTCAACGATGCGGCTTGCAGCATGCGCCAACAAACCCGAGAGGCGCTGCTGGAAGAAATGCCTTGGGACACACTGGCCACGTCACGCACCGCACTGGAGCACACCTACGACAGCATCATCGCCAGCAACGGGGACACCAAGCCGGTGGAGATGCTACAAAGCCGGAATGACGGCAGCCAGGTGTGGCTGGAGCTGCGCCGCCACGCGCAGTTCGCTGGCGGGCGCTGGACGCTTGTGACCCTGGTGCGTGACATCACCGAACGCAAAAAGGCCGACGACCGCATCCTCCACCTGAACCGGATCTACGCCATGCTCAGCGGCATCAACGCGCTGCAGGTGCGGGTGCGCGACCGCACCCTGCTGCTACGGCACGCCTGCCAGATTGCAGTGGAGGACGGCGGCTTTTGCGCCAGCTGGATTGGCCTGATAGACCATAGCGCCATGAAGATCGTGCCCATAGCCTTCTACGGCCTGGACAACGAGTTTCTGGTGGTTCTGAAAGAGCGCATGGCGCTGGAAATTTTTGAGCCAAAGAACAAATCCTTGGTGGCCGCCGTGCTGCGCGACAAATCCGAGGTGGTGTCCAACGATGTACAAAACGACACCAGCGCCTTTTTCCCACACTACCACCGCCAGCAGGGCATACGTTCCGTCGTCCTGCTGCCACTCCTGATTGCGGACGAAATTGTCGGCGTATTTACACTGTATTCCAGGGAACCAGACTTCTTTGGCGCGGAAGAAATGGCCTTGCTCAGAGAACTGTCGGGAGACATTGCGTTCGCCATCGACCACATCAACAAGCAGGACCAGCTCAACTACCTGGCCTACTTCGATGCCCTGACCGGTCTGGCCAACCGGCATTTGTTCCTGGAGCGAGTCACCCAATACATGCGCAGCGCCAGCAGCAACAGCCAGAAACTGGCGGTTTTTTTGATCGACCTGGAAGGCTTCAAGAACATCAACGACAGCTTTGGGCAAACCGTGGGCGATGCGCTGCTGGTCCAGGTGGCCGTTTGGCTGACGCGGTTCGTGGGCGATTCCAACCTGGTGGCACACATCGGGGCTGACCACTTTGCGGTGGTGATGCCCGAGGTGGCCCAGGCCGAAGAGGCTGCACGGGCACTCGAAAAGGCAAGAATCGGTTTCCTCGAACATGCCTTCAACCTGAACGACACCCCGTTTCGCATCGCCGCCAAAGTCGGTGTAGCCGTGTTCCCGGACGATGGCAGCAGTGCCGACATCTTGCTCAAACATGCTGAAGCTGCCCTGAAAAAAGCCAAAGCCCGCGGCGACCGCTACCTTTTCTACACCCAGAAAATGACGGAGTCGGTGTTGGGCAAACTGACGCTGGAAAACCAGCTGCGCCAGGCCTTGGAGAAAGAAGAGTTTGTGCTGTACTACCAGACCAAGATCCAGCTGCAAACCGGCCAACTCACCGGCGTAGAGGCACTCATTCGCTGTAACGATCCGCGCACCGGCCTGGTCCCGCCAGGGCAGTTTATTCCGCTGCTGGAAGAAACCGGACTGATCTACGAGGTAGGGCGTTGGGCGCTGGGTAAAGCAGTTGCCGACCACCTGCGCTGGCGCAGTGCGGGCCTACCGGCGGTGCGCATTGCCGTCAACGTGTCGCCGCTGCAATTGCGCCACCGGGGCTTCATCGCCGATATCCGGCAAGCCATCGGGCAAGACAGGCATGCCGCCGCCGGACTGGAGCTGGAGATCACCGAAAGCCTGCTAATGGAAGACATCAACCTCAGCATCGACAGCCTGCAAACCATCCGGGCCATGGGTGTCAGCATTGCCATTGACGACTTTGGTACCGGTTTTTCGTCGCTCAGCTACCTGTCGCGGCTACCCGTGGATACCGTCAAGATTGACCGCTCTTTCGTGGTGGACATGGCCAACGGACAGCAGGGGCTGGCCCTGGTGTCCACCATCATCGATCTGGCCCATGCAATGAACCTCAAAGTGGTGGCCGAGGGCGTGGAAACCGAGGAACAGTCGCGCCTGCTGCAAGGGCTGAAATGCGACGAACTGCAAGGTTTTTTGTTCAGCAAGCCGATCCCCGTGGAACTATTTGAGACCCGATTTTTGGGGCTGCCTGCGTAAGAACACGTTCTAAGGCTCAGAACCTGTCCATGGCCAGTTTGCCCGCTGTGGCGGCCGCCGCACTGGCCACACTTCCCCAGGCCATGTCCACCAAGGACAGCCAAAGCGGCCAAGCCCGAAGCGTGGCCAGGTTGGATAAATCATAGGTCGCATAGGCCACAAAGCCAAATAGCCCCGCCATCAAAGCCGTGCTGTACCAACCAACCACTCCGGCCTTAGGTGCGACCACAAACACCACCAGCCCCACGGCATACACCACGTAAAACGCCAGCGCCGCCCAGGCCTGGGGCCGCTCGGCCATCAAGTGCCCAATACCGCTCTGGTACAGCGACTTGGCCAGAAAACCCAGCCACAGCACATCCATCGCCACCATCACCACGGCCACCACTAAACACCCAACGATGTATTTATTCATAGGTTTAACGACTCACAAAAATGCCACGGCCAAAACGTACGCGGTCCAGGAACACCGCAGAACTGGCAATACCCGGCTGGTGGTGTTGCCCCCCTGCAAAAGGGTTGGCGCTGCCACACGAAGTGGGCAAGCCTGGAGGTGGGTACATATTCATAACCAGTATTCCCACGTGCGTGCAAACCATTCCTTCAATCTCAAATCAATCGTCCGGCGCTGCCAGTCGGCCAGCAACACCGGGTCGGATTCGGCCAGGTCCTTGTCGAACATGGCCTGCACTTGGCTGCCAAAGTCGGCACCCAGCACCACCGCGTTCAGCTCCTGGTTGTGCAGAAAGCTGCGCCAGTCCAGGTTGGTCGATCCCACCGTGGCCCACACGCCATCAATCAGTGCGGTTTTGGAATGCAGGATGACCCCACGCCGCTGGTAAATCTTGACCCCCGCCTGCAGCAGTTGCTCGTAATAGCGCCGCCCGGCGTGGAACACCAGCCACGAGTCGGTCTGGCTGGGCAGGATCAAGCGCACATCCACACCGCGCGCGGCAGCGGCCTTCAGTGCGGCCAGCAACTGTGGGTCGGGCGCAAAGTAGGCGTTGGTGATTCTCACGCTAGTCTCGGCGCTGCCTATGGCCGACAGCAGCGTGACGTAAATTTGGCTGTAGGCATCCACGGGTGAGCTGCCAATGGCACGCACCACCTGCTGGCCCACGCGTTCGGGCTGCGGAAAATAGTTTTTAACTGCCAGCGGAGGGCCTTTTTGCGCCTCCCAGGTGGCAATGAATAGCTTTTGGAATTCGGCCACTACGGGCCCTTGCAGCTGCAAGTCAGTGTCACGCCAGGCCAGGCTGTCCTCGGTGGGCGCAGTTTTGTTGAGCCTGCGCGAACCACCCGAGTACACGCTGCTGATGTTAATACCGCCCAGGAACGCGGTGCGGCCATCCACCACCAGCAGCTTGCGGTGGTCGCGCTGGTTCAGCTCCCAGGACTTGCGGGCCAGCAGCGGATTGACCGGGTTGAACTCCAGCACCTGGATGCCGCTGTCGCTTAGTTGCTGGAAAAACACCGCCGGGGTGCCCAGCGTGCCCACACTGTCGCGGATCAGGTTCACCTGTACACCCTGCTTTTGCTTGGCCACCAGTGCCTGGGCAAACTGCTGGCCGACCTCGTCGTCTTCCAGGATGTAGGTTTCCATGTTGATGTGGTCTTGTGCCGCCGCAATGGCTGCAAACATGGCCCGGTAAGTGGCCGGACCGTCTTGCAGCAACCGCACCTGGTTGCCCGCCGTCAGTGGGCTGCCCACAATCGCCTCTTCCAGCGCCAGGTGGCGATCGAAAATATCGGTCGGCGTGCCTTGGCTCTGCAAGCGCGCCAGAATCACCTTGCTTTGCTCTGGCGACAGCGCGCCATGCGCACCGCCAGGCGTATCGGCGTTCGCCATCTCCGGGGTGATGGTGGGCAGGCTGCTACAGCCCGCCAGCACCAGCACCATGGCAGCCACCGCACCACGCAAAAAACCCATGCTCTGCACTCCTTAGTATTGAGCCGTTACCCGCCAGACCACATTGCCGACATCATCGGCTACCAGCAACGCACCTTGTTTGTCCAACGCCACACCCACCGGGCGACCATGCGCCTTGCCATCGGTGCTCAAAAAGCCCGTCAGCACATCCACCGGCGCACCCGCGGGTTGTGCGCCCTGAAACGGCACGAAAACCACTTTATACCCACTGTGCGGCTTGCGGTTCCAGGAGCCGTGCTGGCCCACAAACATGCCGTGCGCAAAAGCCTCTGGCAGGCTGGTGCCCTCGGCCGAGGCCAGGCCCAGCGATGCCGTGTGCGGCCCCAGGGCGTAGTCGGGGGCCAGCGCCGTGGCCACCAGCGCAGGCTGGGGCGGCTGCACCCGCACGTCCACATGCTGGCCGTAATAGCTGTAAGGCCAGCCGTAAAAAGCGCCGTCGCGCACCGACGTCATGTAGTCGGGCACCAGGTCGCTGCCAATCTCGTCGCGCTCGTTCACCACCGTCCACAAAGCCCCCCCCGGGGCAAATGCCATGCCGTTGGGGTTGCGCAGGCCATTTGCAAAAATGCGGTGGGCTCCTGTGCGGGTGTCCACCTGCCAGATGGCGGCGCGGTCTGCCTCAGCGGCCATGCCGCGCTCGCCTACGTTGCTGTTTGACCCCACCGTCACATACAGCTGCTGGCCGTCCGGGCTGGCCACCAAGTTTTTGGTCCAGTGGTGGTTGATGGGGCCTGCGGGCAGGGCCACGACCGGGGTGCCGGGCGCGCTGATGTGCGTATCGCCGGGGGTGTAGGGAAAGCGCAGCACTGCATCGGTATTGGCCACGTACAAATCCGTACCCACCAGTGCCATGCCGAAGGGCGAGTGCAAGCCCTCCAGCAGCACGGTGCGCACATCCACCACGCCGTCGCCTTTGCTGGAGCGCAGCAGGGTGATGCGGTCGGCACTGGCACCGCCCGCGCCCGCTCGATTCATGACCAAACCCATGACCCAGCCTTTGATGCCTTTGCCATCCTCGGGCTTGGGCGGGGCATTGGTCTCGGCCACCAGCACGTCGCCATTGGGCAGCACGTACAGCCAGCGCGGGTGCGCCAGGCCGGTGGCCAGTGCCGCCACCTGGGTACCCGGCGCAGCGGTGGGTCGCATGCCCTGCGCCCAAGGCTGGGCGGGTGCAATGTTCACCGTGGGGACCAGCGACGCCACAGGCTGGGGCAACACGGGCTGCGGCCCCGTGCCGTCCGACACCGACAACCTCGCCATCTCCCCACAGGCCCCCAGCAAGGCCACGCCCAGGCAGGTAAAAATGGCAGTCGCTCTCACCCTAAATCCTGCCCATCAGCAACAGCACAATAACGATCACCACGACCAGCCCCAAGCCGCCGGTAGGCCCATATCCCCAGCTGCTGCTGTGCGACCAGGTGGGCAGCACGCCGATCAGCATCAAAATTAAAACGATCAGAATGATGGTGGTAATACTCATAAAAATTTCCTTGTGTTGGGTAGCCTGCAGCGGTTGCTACATGCCCTCAATCTAGGGCCTGGCGGTTCGATTTACCGTGCGCTAGCGCACATAACGGGGATACGCCTGGCGCAATTGCTCCAGCGCGTCGGCACACTCCAACACCACAGGGCTCACCGGATGGCCTGTGGAATCACTTACCACGGTATCGCGCAGGCGCTTCAACACCGCAGCAAACAAAAGCTCCCAGTCTTCGAGCGCGACCCAGAAGGCCTCGTCGGGCAGGGGATTCGGTGGATAAGATGCAGGCATAAAAGCGTGAAATAAACGTAACAGTGGACTGTATGGGCGTTAATACCTAGACAAAGTGTCAAAAGACATGGTGGTTTTCCCCCCACAGCTACCTACCCCAAGGAAACCCCATGGACGAAGTCCTGTGCAGCGCCTGTCCCCTGCGGCCGCTGCCTTTGTTTATTGAACACAACGGCGACGAGCTGGCACTGGTGCAGTCACTCAAACGCCGAGAAATCCATTTGCGCGCGGGCGAAACCCTGATCTTTGAGGGCCAAACCGATGCGCCGCTGTACACCCTGCGTTCTGGCTGGGCCTTTCGCTACAAAACCCTGAGCGACGGGCGGCGGCAAATTTTGACGTTTTTGCTGGCGGGCGACTTCATCGGCGTGCAACAAAAAATGGGGGATGCCTCGGCCCACGGCGTGCAGATGCTCACCGATGGGCAGCTCTGCGTGTTCCAGCGCGATGCCCTGTGGGAGTTGCACCGCCAGTCCCCCACCATGGGTTTCAACATCACCTGGCTGACCGCGCACGAGGAATCCATGGTGGACGACACCCTGCTGTCAGTCGGGCGGCGCAGCGCCGAAGAACGCATCGCCATGCTGTTGATCATCCTGTTCAAACGCGCCGCAGCCTTGCAGGCGGACGGCGGAAAGGCTGGCGTGCCATTTCCCCTGACCCAGCAGCACATTGCCGACGGCCTGGGCCTGTCGCTGGTGCACACCAACAAAACCCTGCGCAAGCTGGAGCGCCGGGGCCTGCACCGCATGCAAGACGGGCGCTTGGTGATGCAGGATGTGAAAGCGCTGGCCCGGCTGGCCGACCTGTACGGCGATGGCAAGCCCGCTCCACGCCCCCTTATTTAGCTATATGTTTAATAGCTAAAAGCGTATATTTCGTATGCGCTAGAGGCCTAAAAACCACTTATTTTTTGACTGGCGAGCGCTGTGTCAAGGCGGCACAGCCCGCTGCGCCGCGCTTGGCGGCATCGGCATCGCCCGGATCCACCCAAGGGATCAGAGCCGCCAGCGGATT
Organism: Rhodoferax sp. RT5P35; assembly: GCF_056521385.1. Lineage (NCBI taxonomy): Bacteria > Pseudomonadati > Pseudomonadota > Betaproteobacteria > Burkholderiales > Comamonadaceae > Rhodoferax > Rhodoferax sp. RT5P35. The sequence goes on from NZ_JBWMAX010000014.1 coordinate 59,096, forward strand.
CACCAGCGCCAACAGCAGCGAAGCCGCCGCCTTTTTCGCCAACGGGGCTTTCTCCAGCGACACCTCAGGCTTGCTGAACGTGCCCTGCACCTTGATCGGCGTGCGCACACTCAGCGGGCTGAAATCTTTGGGGATCACCACAGCGCGCAGGTCCAGGGCCTCGGTGGCCAGCGACAGCGAACCATCTATCCACACCGCCGAATCGGCCGTATCCACCACCATCACTTTGGGGCGGAAGCTGCCGCCTTTGGCCACCAGGTCGGCCACCGCGCACTGCACAGGCAGGGCATCGTCGCCCTTGACCAGCATGCCCAGGCCCTGGGCTATGTCCAGCCCGGCCAGCTCCACACCCAGGTGGGACACCGCACCGTTGCGCAAGGTGGTGCGGGCCGTTCCTTGCAGGCTGGCCAAAATCTCCGCCGTCGACCGGCCCTGCCCCGCCAGCTTGGCCTCGCCATACAGCTGGCCCGATACATACGGCGGTGCCCCATTGGAGCGGGTGATTTTGAGCCAGCGTTCCAGCCGCACCGCGTCCCAGCGCAGATCGGCCGTCCACAGCGCCGTCTCGGCCCGGCCGTCCAGCGCCAGATCGCCACGCAACTGGCCCTGGGCTGTACGGGCCACCAGATCGCGCAGGCTCAGCACCCCGCCCGCCAATTGCAGGTGCACCGACAAGGGCTGCAAGGGTTCCAGGTAGCTGGTGTTCAGGTTCACCTCACCGATGTTGATCAGTACGTTGGCATCCATGGCGCGCAGGGCGGCCAGGTCGAACGGACGGTCCGGCAGCACCCGCCCCTTGGCCTTGGTGTTGTTGGCCACAGGTGCTTCCGCATCGGCCATCTCGGTGGAGGTGGTACCCACCACCGGCCCCAGATCGGCCAGCAACAGGCGGCTGCCGCCCAGCTTGCCCGACAGCATCGGCACCCGGCCCACGGATTCGTAATTGAACGCACCATTCAGGCGGCTGGCACCCACGGTGGCGTCAGTCACCACCACCTGCCAGCGGCCGCCGGTTTTGACCAACGTGCCATCGGTTCTGAACGCGGCCGTGGTCGGCAGCGTCACCCCCAGTGGGTCGCCTACCGCCGCCAGCGATGGCCCTTTCAGGCTGAAATGGCCGCTGAAGTTTTGCGGCTGCAGCGCATCGGGGGCCGTGCCTTTGAAGTCCAAATGCGCTTTGCCCACAGTGGCGTTGATGGCCACCGCCACCGGCAACACAGCTACCTTGCCGCCCTCGGAGGGCAGCACGGCCGACGAGGCCAGCAAAATCTTCAAAGGCAACTTGCGGTAGCGGCCATTGGCTTCTATCTTGACCACACTGCTGGTCTGCCCATCACCAGAAACGCTGCCCGGCACCAGCGACAAAGTGGCATCCATGTTGGCCGACAGCGGGGCATCCACGTAGTGCACCAGGCCACCGCTGATCTGCAACCTGCCAAATTGCGGAAGGCGGGTCGGGGTGTCGGTCTTGTCCGCAGGCGCAGCAGCGTTGCCAAACTGCCAAGAGGCCCGGCCGTCGGCCCGGCGCTCTATGTTGCCGTCCAGGGTACGGGCTTGCAGGCTCTGGATGCGGACTGGCTCGCCCCGGTAGGCTCGCCACAGATCCACATAGCGCAGTTCCAGTGCCACGTCTTGCGCCCGCAGCATGTTGGGCGCGCTGCTCCAGGCCGGGGCAGCAATCTCCAGCAGCGGCGATTCCAGACGGATACCGCCAACAAAGCGCACCGCAAAGCCGGTTGCAGCTTGGCCGTCTTCGGCAAAGCGCAGCTTGCGGTCCAACTTTTCAGAAAGAAAGTTTTGCAGCGGTACCGCCAGAAACGGCCAGCCCAGCCACTCGCCCACCGCCACCCCACCTGCGGCGCAAAGCAGCACCGCCACCAGCCCCACGCGCCATGGGCGGCCAGTTCGTATCACAGTTGTATTCATAGGGGCATGGTAACGGGGGCCAAGAACCGGGTTACGACAAATCCGTCAAGGTTTCATGCGACCCCAGGCCCAGCGGGCGACCCACCACGGCCGATGCGGCCATGGCCACCAGCCGCACCATGCGGCTGTGCGGCACGTCCCAGTATTCGGCGGCATGCGGCACAATTTTCAGCAGGCACAGGTGGGTAGACTCCACGCCATCGGGGAACCAGGGCCGGGCCATGGGGGTCCACAGGCGCTCCAGCTCCTCGCGGTCGGTGTGGATCTCGCCCTGGCCGGAGATTGACACATAGGTGGCCTTCTCGATATCGCTAAAAGCCAGGTTGACCACCTGCAAATGCTCTATTTTTTCAGAACGCAAGTCGGTGAAGAACCACAGCGCGCCCTGGGCATCCATCTCCAGCGGCACCATCGGCTGGCTGACCAGCGCGCCGTGGTGGTCAAAGGTGGTCAGCATGGCTACGCGGATGGATTCAATCAGTCCGCAGATGTGGTTGAGTTCGGGTTTGGTTTGGGGTTCGATGTGCATGGGTTTCTCCGAGTGGGCAATAGCCGCATCTTCGGGGGGAGGCCGCCCCCACGCCATCGGTCACAACCGGCTCTGCGTGTGGGTGCTCTCCTACACCTGCCGCACCCACTACCCCAATGCTACAAAGCGCTCCGCCCGCGCGGCATTCAACACATCGGCCGGGTTCGACTCCAGCACGTCGGCCGGGCGCTCACCCTCCAGCCAGGGGTTGGGCTGGGCAAACCAGGCAGCCAGCGCCCAGGGCGAATACACCGGGTTCAGCTCGGCCAGCACCGGGGCCAGTTGCGGCAACGGCACCATGTCCACCAGGTCAAACTGGAATACCGGCATCCAGCTTTGCGCATGCCAGTCCAGGCAGACCACTTCGCGCCGCGCCATCCAGCGCGCCACCCTCGCCAAGTCCGGCCCGCCACGCCGCATGAACAGCTCCAGCGTCTCCTGCGCCCGCGCCAGCCCGCCGCTGGGCCGGTACGCGTCCAGCAAAGCGATGAACTGCAGATCCACCCCCAATGCCATCGGCGTGTGGCTGTCGCGGACCGCAAAAAAGGGAGCAAACGGCAAAGGCGAAGGCATGGCAAAGGTCTGCATGGAATCTCCATGGGAGTAGATGGGAACAGTCTCTAAGGTAAGAGCGCCCACCGGCCCGGTCTGTGCGTTGGCACACGTACGCAAACAAATCTGCAGCCCAGACAAAATTCCTAAATGCATAGCATCTAGCGTAGGCAGGATATACGGCTAATGCCCTTTTTCCTTCTAAACCGCCTATGTGTTCTACCGCACGGACGGGAAGTGCGCTGCGGCCTAAGGTAGTGGGATTGCAACCCCAGCGAAGCAGCTCCCATGCCCAAACGAACCACTCCCACAGTGCGCTCGGTCAACACCGCCACACCGGCCCGGCGCAAGCCGAACACACTCGGCTCCAGCAAGCCCAAGCTGCCGCACGAGCGAGACCAGTCGGTGGGCATGACGGACGGAGCCCCCAGCAAAACCGTGCAACAGGCCTACCGGGATGTCACCCAGGGCCAGCAAGACACCGACCGCGGCCCCGAGGCCGACCGCGCTTACCAAAAGCTGAAAAAGTAAGCCCCCCACAAGGATTTCCCATGACCCCCTCCTCCAACCAAGACAAGGCCCAAGAACTGGCCCAGGACAAGGCCGACTTCACCGCCGAAGGCGCACCGCCGCCCGGCAAGGTGGCGACTGCCCCGCCCGTCATCCTGGCACTCGCCGAGCCGCTCACCACCAACCAGGGCCTGGCCTTCCCCGACAACCACAATTCTCTGAAAGCCGGTGGCCGCGGCCCCACGCTGTTGGAAGACTTCATCCTGCGCGAGAAAATCACCCACTTTGACCACGAGCGCATCCCGGAGCGCGCAGTCCACGCCCGGGGCGCAGGCGCGCACGGCTTCTTCGAGGTGTATGAAGACATGGGCGAGCTGACCAAGGCGGGCTTTTTATCCACCCCCGGCGTGCAGACCCCGGTGTTCGCCCGCTTCTCCACCGTGGCCGGGTCGCGCGGCTCGGCGGATACGGCGCGCGATGCACGCGGCTTTGCCGTGAAGTTCTATACGGCAGAAGGCAACTACGACTTGGTGGGCAACAACATCCCGGTGTTCTTCATCCAGGACGCGATCAAGTTCCCCGACCTCATTCACGCCGTCAAGCCCGAGCCGCACAACGAAATTCCCCAGGCCGCCAGCGCCCACGACACCTTTTGGGACTTTGTGACGCTGATGCCCGAATCCACCCACATGCTGATGTGGGTGATGTCTGACCGTGCCATTCCCCGCAGCCTGCGCATGATGGAAGGCTTTGGCGTGCACACCTTCCGGCTGGTGAATGCCGCAGGCGTGGCCAGCTTTGTGAAGTTCCACTGGAAGCCCCTGCTCGGCGTGCACGCCCTGGCTTGGGACGAGGCGCAAAAGCTGGCCGGCAAAGATGCCGATTTCCACCGCCGCGACCTGTGGGAAGCCATCGAAGCCGGGCACTTCCCCGAGTGGGAACTGGGCGTGCAGGTGGTGCCAGAGGAAGACGAGTTCCGCTTCAGCTTCGACCTGCTGGACCCGACCAAGCTACTGCCCGAAGAGCTGGTGCCGGTGCGCCGCATTGGCCGCATGGTGCTCAACCGCAACCCCGACAATTACTTCGCCGAGACCGAGCAGGTGGCCTTCCACCCCGGCCACCTGGTACCGGGCATCGACTTTTCGAACGACCCGCTGCTGCAGGGGCGGCTGTTTTCGTACACCGACACCCAGCTATCACGCCTGGGCGGGGCCAACTTCCACGAGCTGCCGATCAACCAGGCCAAGTGCCCGATGCACAACTTCCAACGCGACGGCATGCACCGCCAGCAGGTCAACACCGGACGGGTGGCCTACGAGCCGAATACGCTCGCACATGGAAACCCAGGTAGCGAATTCCGCGTGGACGGCCGACAAGCCCGTGCCAGCGGCTTTGCCAGCGTGCCCGAAGCATCGCCCGCCTCGGAATCCCCCAAGCTCCGCCAGCGCAGCCCCAGCTTTGACGACCATTTCTCCCAGGCCCGCATGTTTTGGATCAGCCAGAGCCCGGCCGAGCAAGACCATCTGGTCGCCGCCTTCCAGTTCGAACTGTCCAAACTGGGCACGCCCGCCATCCGCCAGCGCATGGTGGACAACCTGGCCCATGTGGATGCCGACCTGGCCACCCGCGTAGCCGCGCCACTGGGCATAGGCGCACCCGATGCGCAGGCCGCCACCCAGTGGCCTGGTTTTCGGCACGCGCCACACCCGGTGGACGTGGTGGCCTCGCCCGCTTTGAGCATGCGGCCCACCGGGCCCGGCAGTGTCACCACCCGCCAGGTCGCCATCCTGGTGTGCAATGGGGTGGATGCCACCTCGGTTGACGCCGTGCAGCAGGCTCTGGCGGCAGCCGGTGCCAGCAGCAAAATCATCGCTGCTGCGCTGGGCAGGGTCGAGGTGGCCAATGGTGGCCACCTGGCGGTGGACTGCACCCTGATGACCACGCCGTCGGTGGTGTTCGACGCCGTCTACCTGCCCTGCATGGGCGTGCACGCCGCGGCGCTGATGGCCGATGGAGACGCGGTGCACTTTGTGCTGGAGGCCTACAAACATTGCAAACCCATCGCCGCCTCTGGCTCCGGGGCCGGGCTGCTGGCCAGCCTGGGCATCACCATGCCCACCGACCCCGGCGTGACCCAGCCGCAACCCGGCGTGGTACTTGCTTCGGCAGGCGTGTTGCCACCGAGCTTTGCGCCCGCGTTCATACAGGCCATCGCCCAGCACCGCCACTGGGACCGGCATGGGCTGGCAACGGTTCCGGCCTGAAATTCCTATATTGATAGCTACCAGCGCATATAAAACCTGTGCTAGAGCCCGATTTGACGCTTAACTTTAAGGAGCGACACCATGCCCACCATCACCACCCAGGACAACACCCCGCTGTACGTGAAGGACTGGGGTACCGGCCGCCCGGTCATCCTGCTGCATGGCTGGCCGCTGTCGGCCGACAGCTGGGACGACCAGGCCATGGCGATAGCCGAGGCGGGCTACCGGGCCATCGCCTACGACCGGCGCGGCTTTGGCCGCTCGGGCCAGCCCTGGAGCGGCTACGACTACGACACCCTGGCCGATGACCTGGCGGCGGTGGTTGACTATGCCGGTGCGGCCAACACCACCTTGGTAGGCTTCTCGATGGGCGGCGGCGAGGTAGCGCGCTACATGTCGCGCCACGCTGGCAAGGGCGTGGTGCAGACGGCACTGGTGTCGTCTGTACTGCCGTTTCGCCTCAAGACGGCAGACAACCCCGAAGGAGCACCGCAAGCCGGGTTTACGTCCATCGCTGAGGCCCTGCGCGAGGACCGGGCAGCGTTTTTCACCGACTTCTTCAACGACTTCTTTGGTGTGGGCCTGCTGGTGCAGCCGGTCAGCGACGAAACCCTGGAATGGGCCCGCCATGTCGCCATGCAGGCCAGCCTGCGCGCCACGCTGGAATGCCTGAAAGCCTTCAGCACCACCGACTTCCGCGCCGACCTGCCTGCCTTCAAGGTGCCTACATTGGTCATCCACGGCACCGATGACCTCACCGTACCAATAGAAACCTCGGCCCAGCCCACGGCGAAAGAAATTGGCATGTCCACCCTGCTGGAATACAAAGGCGCCCCCCACGGCCTGTTTGCCACCCACAAAGAACGCCTGACGCACGACCTGCTGGCATTTTTGGCCAAATAGGTGTAACCAAGTGCAATGCTGAGTGCGCTCCACCCTTCCAGCATTGACATGGTCAATGGCTTGCATTACAAACTTTGGCCCTATGCAATTGCGGTGCAGGCGACGGGTATACAGGCTGCTATCAAAAGAATTTTTTTGATAGTAAACCCACTCTAGCGCTCAGTTATTGCATTGGTACTACGCAAATCAACACACTAACAAACCTTATACAGAAAGGCAAACCAGCACGCTGTCTGCCCGCGCCGCGGGTTCCACACATCGGAAGTGCATGGCACACGGTTTTTCACTTTATGCGGATACAGCCGCTTGGGCTCCCGAACACACCCGCAGCGTTGGAGACGCTTACATGCCAAAAGCACCTCACTCCACCGTGAGCGAGTCGATCCAGGGAACGCTGACGCAACGCGCTGGTGGTGCACCCGATGCCACCGCCGTGGTCAATGCGGTCACGCGCACCTGGCAGTTCATGGCGACCCAGCTAGAACCGGTGATCGGGGTGCGCGGTGTCGGCGTGCTGCTGGAGCGCGCGCTGTACCTGACGGGTAAAAACTTTCCCTGGCTGGCACAGACCGGGCCGCTCGAGGCCGGGGCCGATCTGCTGGCACATCTACAAGCCCGGTTTGCCAACCGCGATGCGAAAGAAGCGGCCGAGGCGGGCTGCGGCCTGCTGGTCACATTTACCGAACTCCTGGCCAGCCTGATTGGCGAGCCCCTGACCGAACGCCTTCTGGCCTCTGTGTGGCTGGATGCCCCTCCCCCCACCTGAAAAGGACCCGCATGACCCATCCCGTTACCCTGCGCCGACTCGCCACCGGCGTACCCGGGTTAGATGCCATTCTGGGCGGTGGCCTGCCCGAGTTTTCTTTCAACCTGGTGACCGGGCCGCCCGGCGCGGGCAAAACCACGCTGGCGCACCAACTCATGTTTGCCCTGGCCACACCGCAGCAGCCCGCGCTATTTTTCACTGCCCTGGGCGAACCGCCCTGGAAAATGCTGCGCTACCAGCAGCAGTTCTCGTTTTTTGCGCTAGACAAGATCGGTAGCAGCATCCGTTTTGTGGATTTGGGGGAGGAACTGGCCCAGGGTGATTTTGCGCAGGTGCTGGCACGTGTCACCACCGAGGTGAAGGCCTTCGGCCCGGCCTTTGTGTTTATGGATTCCTTTCGCGCGGTGGTGGCCGAAGTCCACCAGCGCGACAGCAGCAATACCGGCATGCGCCGCTTTACCCAACAGCTGGGCACAACCCTGGCGGGCTGGCAAACCACCAGCTTTTTGATCGGTGAATATTCGCCCCACAGCGACCCGCACCCGGTATTCACCGTGGCCGACGGCATTCTGGCGCTGGACCAGAGCGTGCAGCGCAATTCCATGGTGCGCAAGATCCAGGTGGTAAAAATGCGCGGCCAGGCCCCCAGCCCCGGGGTGCACACCCTGCGCATCACCGGCGATGGGCTCAGCATCTTTGCGTCGGCCGTGGTGCCCGACGACAGCAGCGCCACCCCGCAGATCACGGCCCCCGCCCGCGCCGAAACCCGCATCCCCATGGGCGTGCCGCTGTTGGATGGCATGTTGGGCGGTGGCCTGCCCGCAGGCTATTCGCTGCTGGTGGCCGGGCCGTCCGGCTCGGGCAAAAGCATTTTGGCCACTGCCTTTTTGCAAGAGGGCGTGCGCCTGGGCGAAGCGGGTGTGATCGTGGCTTTTGAGCAAACCCCCAGCCGCTCGCGCAGCCACACCATCGACGACATGGTGCGCGCGGGCTGCCTGGGGCTGATCAACACCCGCCTGCTAGACCTGTCGATAGACGAGATCGTGCAAAGCATGGTGCAGAAAATCACCAGCCTGAAAGCCACCCGGGTGGTGATTGACTCGCTGTCGGGCTTCGAGCTGGCAGTGGCTCCCACCTTCCGCGAAGACTTTCGCGAGTCGCTGTTTCGCATGGTGGCGGTGTTGTCGGGCATGGGCGTAACGGTGCTGATGACCTCGGAGCTGGAGGACCGCTACACCGACCTGCGCTTCAGCCCCTACGGCACGGCGTTTTTAACCGACGCGATCATCGTCCAGCGCTACATCGAGCTAGACAGCAGCTTGCAGCGCGTGATGGCAGTGGTCAAAGTACGCGACAGCCACCATAGCAACGACATCCGGCGCTACGAGATCACCAACGACGGCATCGCCATTGGCAAGCCGGTGCTGCATTACGAAGGGCTGCTGGGTGGGCGACCCATGCATACCCAGGCAGTCCACACACTGGTAAGGAGCGGCACATGACTTCCCACATACCGTCCCTGGAGCAAAAGGATGTGCTGGCCGGATCGGCCGAAGCCCAGGCTTGGGAAAAGCAGTCCTACCTGCTGGCCCAGCGCGAAGCAGCGGTAGAGCTGCGCGAAAAAGCCCTGCGGCTTCAAGAAGATGCCGCCCAGGCCAAAACCGCATTGGAAGAGCAAACGGCGACCCAGCTGCGCGAAGCCAACGAGCACCTCATCATGGCGACGGTACATGCCCAAACCCTGACCGAGGCGGCCGAAGATGCCACTGCCCAGATGTCGCACATGGCCCAGCACGACATCCTCACCGGCCTGCCGAACCGCGCTTTGCTCACCGACCGGCTGGCCCAGTCCATGGCGCTGGCGCAGCGCCATGACCAAAAGGTGGTGCTGGTCTATCTGGACCTAGACAACTTCAAGCACATCAATGACTCGCTGGGCCATGCCGTGGGCGATGAACTGCTGCAGGCGGTAGCCCAACGCCTGAATGAAAGTGTGCGCCAGTCGGATACCGTCTGCCGCCAGGGCGGCGACGAATTTGTGCTGCTGTTGGCCGAGGTGGATACGGTGAAGGATGCCGCCCGCGCAGCCGCCATGCTGATTGAGGCCACCTCCACGCCCTATGTGGTGGGCCGCCAGCAACTCCATGTATCGGCCAGCATTGGCCTGAGCATTTACCCCGACGACGGCAGTGACGTGGAAACCCTGCTGCGCAATGCCGACACCGCGATGTACCACGCCAAGAAAAACGGGCGCAGCAACTTCCAGATGTTTTCGCCCGACATGCATGCGCGGGCGCTGGCACGGCAGTCCATCGAATTGGCCTTGCAGCAGGTGCTGCAAAGCGAAGGACTGGTGCTGCACTACCAACCCAGGCTGAACCTGGCCACCGGCAAAATCACGGCCACCGAGGCCTTGGTGCGCCTGGAACGGCTAGACCAGCCGCTGCTGTACCCGGCCCATTTTGTCGGCATTGCCGAAGAGTGCGGCCTGATCGTGCCGCTGGGCCAGTGGGTGCTGCGTACCGCCTGCCAGCAGGCGGTAACGTGGTTACAGGCCGGGCATGCTTTTGGACGCATAGCCGTCAATGTGTCGGCAGCAGAATTTCACGGCAAAGATTTCCTGCCAGGCGTGCAAGCCGTGCTGGAAGAAACCGGCCTGCCCCCGGCAGGCCTGGAGCTGGAGCTGAAAGAAAGCAGCCTGATGCAAGACACCCAGGCCACCACCACGATTTTGCGGGCGCTTAAAGAGCTGGGGGTACACATCACCGTTGACGACTTTGGCACCGGGCACTCCAGCCTGGGTGTGCTGCGCCGCTTCCCCCTAGATACGCTGAAGATCGACCCGTCCCTGGTACAAGGCATCGACAGTGCCCAAGGGGACATCCCTTTGGTCAATGCCATCATCGCCGTCGGCAAGAGCCTGGACCTGCAGGTGCTGGCCGAAGGGGTAGAGACGCAGGCGCAATTCAGCCACTTGCAGTCACAAGGCTGCGCCGAGGGCCAGGGCTTCTATTTCAGCCGGCCGTTGGCAGCCGACATCTACACAGAGCTGTTGCAAGACCATGCCATTTAGCCCAGCCTGGACAAGCATAAAACTTGGCATTAAATTGGCCTCTAGCCCATACAAAACATGCGCTAGCAGCTATATTTTTAGGAGCATTGTATTTTTGCTGGTGCAGCGACTACACTTCCAACCGCTGAAGTGCCTGCATGACCCTTCTTCGTAACCGGAGAACACCATGGCAGCCAACGCAAAAACCCGCAAGTCCCCAGCAACCGCCAACGTAGTGCTGGCAGACATCCGTCTTTCTCCCGTCGCCCCCAGCTTCCCCATCGTCGGCATAGGCGCATCTGCAGGTGGGTTGGCCGCGTTTGAAGCCTTCTTTTCCGGCATGCCCGCAGACAGGGAGCCCGGCATGGCTTTCGTGCTGGTGCAGCACCTAGCCCCCGACCACAGCAGCATACTGACCGCACTGGTGCAGCGCTACACCCGCATGCAGGTGCGCGAGGTGGAAGACGGCATGGGGGTGCAGGTCAACTGCGCTTACATCATCCCGCCCAACCGCGACATGGCGTTTTTGAACGGCACCCTGCACCTGCTGGAGCCCACCGCGCCGCGCGGCCACCGCCTGCCTATCGACTATTTGTTCCGCTCGCTGGCACAAGACCAGCACGAGCGGGCCATTGGCATTGTGTTGTCGGGCACCGGCAGCGACGGCACGCTGGGCGTGCGCGCCATCAAGGGTGAAGGCGGCATGGTGATGGTGCAAAACCCCGGCTCGGCAGAATTTGACGGTATGCCACGCAGTACGCTGGCCACCGGCATGGTCGACTTTGAGCTGCCCCCGGCCGAAATGGCGGCCCAGCTGATGGCATACGTGGCCCACGCGTTTGGCCGACCGCCGAATGTCGCCTCGGCCAGCGTACCCCTCACTGAAAATGCCCTGAAAAAAATCTTTATCTTGCTGCGCACCCACACCGGACACGATTTTTCGCAGTACAAACCCAATACCATCTATCGGCGTATTGAGCGGCGCATGGCCGTGCACCAAATTGCCACGTTGGACAGCTACGTCAAGTACCTGCAGCACGCCCCGGTCGAGGTGGATGCACTGTTCCACGACCTGCTGATCGGCGTGACCAATTTCTTCCGCGACCCCGAGGCCTTTGCGGTACTGGAGACAGAGGCGATTCCCAAGCTGTTCGCCAACAACCCCCCCGGATCGGTGGTGCGCGTGTGGTCGGCCGGTTGTTCGACAGGCGAAGAAGCTTATTCACTGGCCATCTTGCTGCAAGAGCGGCTAAACGTGCTCAAGCTCAGCTACAAGGTACAGGTGTTTGCCACCGACCTGGATAACCGCGCCATTGCCACCGCCCGTGCCGGACTGTATCCGGCCAGCATTGCCGACGACATCTCGCCCGAGCGGCTGGCCCGCTTTTTCACCGCCGAACCCGATGGAAGCGCCTACCGGGTGCACAAGGGTATCCGCGACATGCTGGTGTTCTCGGAGCACGACCTGATCAAAGACCCGCCGTTTTCCAAGCTCGATCTGGTCAGCTGCCGCAACCTGCTGATCTACATGGGTGCCGAGCTGCAGAAAAAGGTCATGGCACTGTTCCACTACGCTTTGCTGCCTGGTGGCATGCTATTTCTGGGCAGCTCCGAAACCGCAGGCGAGCTGACAGACATGTTTGCCGTGGTCGACCGCAAAGCTAAGGCCTACCAGCGCAAGGAAGATTTCCGGGGTGCCCAGCGTGCCGCGTTAGGCCGGTTCTTACCACCACTGATAACCCGCGAAATGGAGCTGCCGACAGTGATAGACAAAGTTGCCAACCTCACGAAGCTGTCGCTGCGCACCCTGACCGAGCAAACCCTCTTACAGCACCTGGCACCGGCGGCGGCACTGGTCAATGGCCAGGGCGATATCCTGTACCTGCATGGCCGCACAGGCATGTTTCTGGAGCCCGCGCCAGGCGAGGCGGGCGTCAACAACATCCTGAAGATGGCCCGCGAAGGCTTGCGCCGCGACCTCACCACCGTGCTGCACAAGGCGGCTGCCAGCAAGGAGCCCGCGTTGGCCTCGAACCTGCGGGTCAAAACCAATGGCCACTTCAGCATGGTGCACCTGGCGGTGTGCCCGGTGGCCACGGGTGGTACATCGGCGCTGGAGTCACCGCTGTATCTGGTGGTGCTGGAGGTGGCTGCGGTGCAGGATGCGCCTACGCGTCTGCCGCCGCCGCCGACAACCACCCGCCTGGATTCGCAGGAACAGATCAATGCGCTGAACGAAGAGCTGCAAGCCAAAGAAGAGTACCTGCACGCGGCCAACGAAGAGCTGGAAACCTCGAACGAAGAGCTCAAGTCCTCCAACGAAGAAATGCAGTCGGTGAACGAAGAACTGCAGTCCACCAACGAGGAACTAGAAACCTCCAAGGAAGAGCTGCAGTCCATCAACGAAGAGCTGGCCACCGTTAACACCGAGCTACAGACCAAGGTAACCGACCTGTCCCGCGCCAACAACGACATGAACAACCTGCTGGCGGGCACCGGTATTGGCACCATTTTTGTAGACTACGGCCTGCGCATCCTGCGCTTTACCCCGGCGGCCACGCTGATCATTAACCTGATTTTGAGCGATGTGGGCCGCCCGGTGGGCCATATCGCGTCCAACCTGCTGGGCTACGACCGGTTGGTGGCCGATGTGCAGGCAGTGCTTAAAAACCTGCAGCCGATCGAGGCCGATGTAGAGACACTGGAGCACCGGCACTACACCATGCGCATCCTGCCCTACCGCACGCTGGACAACGTGATCGAGGGCGTGGTGATCACCTTTGTCGAGACCACTGACATCGTGCGCACCCGTGTTGCCCTGCGCAAGGCCAACGAACTGCTGCGCCTGGCGGTGGTGGTGCGCGATGCTTTCGATGCCATCACCGTACAAGACCTGGAAGGCCGCATCCTGGCCTGGAACCCCGGTGCCGTGCGCATGTACGGCTGGACCGAAGCTGAGGCCTTGCAAATGAATGTGCGCGACCGCCTGCCGCCGGGCGTGGCGGCCCTGGCCCTGTATACCGATCCCACTGCACAAGCCACCTTACAACCTACAACCCAGCGTTTGACAAAAGACGGTAAGGTACTGACCATCTCCTTGACATCCACCGAGCTGCTGGATGCCAACGGTCGCATCTATGCTATCGCCACCACCGAACGCAGTGAAGACAACGCCACCAATGAGGCCCGCCATGGATAAAACATACGCTGCCCAAGCCTTGCGCATACATGCTGAAGCCATCGCCCGTGACAAAACCGCGCTGCACACCATCCCGCCCGAAAACCTGACGCTGGACGACGTGCTGCTCGTGGTACACGAGCTGCAGGTACACCAGATCGAGCTGGAAATGCAAAACGACGAGCTGCTCCGCACCCAGTTGCTACTGGAAACGGCCAGGGCCCGCTACTTCGAGCTGTACGACCTGGCCCCCGTGGGCTATTGCACGGTAAGCGAAAGCGGGCTGGTGGTGGAGGCCAATCTGGCTGCTGCGGCGCTGCTGGGTTTGCCGCGTGCTGCCTTAGTGGGGCAGCGCATCAGCCGATTCATTGACAAAGACCACCAAGACACGTACTACCGCCTGCGTCGGCAACTATTGGAAACCAGCGCACCCCAAACCTGCGAACTGCAGGTGGTGACCCAGGACGGCCATACGTGCTGGGTGCAACTGACCACCAGTGCTGCCCAGGATGCCGCCGGTGCACCCGAACAGCACCTGGTGCTGGCCGACATCAGCGAATCCAAAGTCATGGCAGCCGCCATGCAAGCCAGCGAGACACGCTACCGAGCGCTGGTAGACGGCTCGCCCGAGGCCACCAGCGAACGCAAGCGGCAAGACGGCAACAATTAAGCCCCGGTCGTGCTAGGCCGCCATCGACATCAAATCGCGCGGGCGTGACTTGCTGGCACCCTCGAATTCGCAGGCACCCTGCTCCAACCGAGGGCGGTTCAGCACCTCAATGTGGCCGCGCCGGTACGCGATGACCCCCGCCAGTTGCAGCTTGCGGGCGGCCGCTGTGACCCCCTCGCGGCGCACGCCAAGCAGGTTGGCGGCCAGTTCCTGGGTCATGGCCATTTTGTTGGTGGGCAGGCGGTCCAGCCCCTGGAGCAGACGGCGGCAAAACTGCTGGTCGATCGAGTGGTGCCGGATGTAGGCGGCAGTCTGCGTCACCTGGGCGATCAACGCCTGGGTGTAGCGCAGCAGCATGCGCATCACCGGGCCACCCGTTTCGGCCTCGGCGTTCACGCGGTGCGCACTCAGCCGGTAACCTTGCCCGGCACTTTGCACCACCGCTTCATGGGGACTCACATCGCCGCCCATGAAAAGCGACAGGCCCACCACGCCGTCCAGCCCCACCACGGCCACTTCTGACGAAGCACCACCCTCGCCCAGGTACATCAGCGAGACGATGGCGGTGGTCGGAAACACCACATAGCCGGGCGTGCTGCCTGAACGGCATAGCACCTTGCCCAGCGGCAGGTCCACCCATTCCAGATACGGCTGCCAGCGTTTCCAATCGGCATCTGACAAGGAAGCCAGCAACTGGTTCTGGCGCGGGTCGGAAACGGTTTGCAGAGTGGTAGGCATGGAAGTCCTCAAAAAAACACAGACTTCATCATTGCCATCTGCACTGGCATCGGCTATCGGCGGGGGTCGGTATTGCGCGTCGGCATCGTCCTACACGTCGCGGAACTTGTAGCCAGCGTCCTACCCGGGGCGGCGCAATGTCCGACAGACATCCCACATCCCCCTTCCTACCATAGAGTTACGGAATAGCCGGGGCACCCAGCCCTGGTGAACCGGCCACCGTTTGTCTTGTGTTCAACCTTACCCGCGCCGTGCGGATGGAGAGTTTCATGCCTGCTTTTGCTACCGCCTCCCTTGCTTCCACCGACTACGCCGGCCCTAACTGGAGCACCTCGTCTTATGGTGATGCCACTGCCAGCCAACCCATGGAACTGGCGGCCCTGGGCGAGCACCTAAGCCTGTGCCAGGGTGGCAACAAGCGCTGGTCCACCCTGCGCTATGTGGGCAGCAGGCTGCACCGGTTTGCCGCGTCGCGTTTCGTTACCACCCTGGCAGTAGCCGCTTTGTTGATTGGTGCCACTTTGCTGGTGCTGTAACAGATGGCGACCGAGTTGCTGCGCCTGGTGCCAAGTGCATCCCCCATCCTGTGCCAGATGTTGGACGGGGTGCGTGGCCCGGTGCAGCCGCCGATACGGTCCGAAATTTTTGGCCTGCAGCGCTTTGCGCAACACGGCCGCAGCCTGGGTGAAACACACCGCGCCGAGCGGCCCAGCCTAGGGGCGGCCAGCTTTTTCCCGCGTCTGCGGGAAAACATCCACACGCTGGACGAGGCCCACCGCTACATCGGTGTACAGGCCGCGACCGGTTACGACGTTAGCCCGGCAGCCGAGTGGCTGCTAGACAACTTCCATTTGATCGAAGCCCAGCTGGAAGAAATCCACGCTGGGCTGCCGCGCAGCTATTTCCGCGCCTTGCCGGTACTGCAAGACGAGCCGCTGGCCGGGCTGCCCCGCGTCTACGGCATCGCCTGGGCCTTTGTAGCGCACACCGATGGCGCATTTGACGAGGCGCTGCTGGTGCAGTTCCTCAGCGCTTACCAGGAAACCCGCGAGCTGAACCTGGCCGAGATGTGGGCCTTACCCACCACCTTGCGTGTGGTGCTGGTGGAAAACCTGCGCCGCCTGGCCGAGCGCGTGGCCACCAACAAGGCGGCCCGCGAGATCGCCAACCTGTGCTGCGACCACCTGGCTACAACTCCCCTGACTGCCCTGGACGCGTTGCTGGAGCTGATGCAGCAGCGCGGTGTGGGCCGGATGTTTCTGACCCAGATGGCGCTGCGCCTGCAAGACAACCGTAGCAGCGCAGATGGACAGGCCGAGACCCAAGTTAACAACTGGCTGCTAAATGCCCTGCCCGACTTTGCCGCCGCCCAAACCCAACACAACGTAGACCAGGCCGCCGACAACCTGAGCGTGAGCAACGCCGTGAAGTCGCTACGCGCCATTGGCGATGCCGACTGGCCCGACATCGTCTCGCGCACCAGTCTGCTGATGCAGCGCATGCTAGCCTCCCCCATCTTTGAAGCCGAGCACCCCAGCACCCGCGATGCCACCCTGCACGGCATTGAGCGTCTCGCCAAACGCAGCGGCCACAGCGAAGCCTCGGTGGCGCAAACCCTGCTGGGTCTGATGCAGACCGGCAACCCGTTCGATGCGGCCACCGGTGTACCCAGCTACTGGCTGGAAGGCGCGGGCCGTCCGGTGCTGGTCAAATCCCTGGGCCTGCGTGAAGACGCCGCGGCACTGTGGCGTTCCATCACCCGCCGCGCCGCCCTGCCCGCCTATCTGGGCGCTTTGGGTGTAGTCAGCGTGGGCTTGGTCGCCTGGATGCTGCACCATCCCACCGGCGGACTGGCCCTGGTTTTGCTGACAGCGGCGCTGATGCTGTTCCCGGCATCGGAAGCCATCGTGGCCATCCTCAACCGACTGATCAGCGAATCGGTGCGGCCACAGCACCTGCCGCGCCTGGGCCTGCTCGACGGCATACCGCCTGCACACCGGGTGCTGGTGGTGATTCCCGCCATGCTGACCAGCGCAGCGTCCAGCCACGAGCTGGTGCACCGACTGCACCTGCACTACATTGCCAACCCCGAGCCCTGCGCCCAGTTCGGCCTGCTGTCCGACTGGGTGGATGCCGATACTGAACGCACCCCGGCCGATGCCGACCTGCTGTCTACTGCCGCCCAGGAGATAAGCGCCCTGAACCTGCGCTACCCGACGCCTTTGGGCTCCGCCCCGCGCTTCATCTTGCTGCACCGCGAGCGCAGTTTCAGCCAGACCGAACAACGCTGGATTGGCTGGGAGCGTAAGCGCGGCAAACTGGAGTTACTGGTGGAAGCCCTGGCTACCGACTCACCTACCGCCTTCATGTATTTGGGCGACACCTCGCGCATTGCGCCCCGCACGCCCTACATCGTGACCCTGGACAGCGACACCCAGTTGCCACCCGGCCGCCTGCGCGAGCTGGTCGGTGTGGCTGCGCACCCGCACAACCAGCCCCGGCTGGATGCCAGCGGGCGCAGCGTGGTGCAAGGCTACGGCATCCTGCAGCCGCGCGTGGCCACCCCGTTGCCTGCGCGCAAGGACTTCACCCTGTACCACTGGCTGTTTGCCGGGCAGTGCGGCATTGACCCCTACAGCGCCGCCACCTCCGAGGTCTACCAGGACGTGTTTGGCGAAGGTAGCTTCACCGGCAAGGGCTTGCTGCATGTGCAGGCCCTGCACGCCGTGCTGTCGGGCCGACTGCCCGAAGGCCAGGTGCTCAGCCACGACCTGCTGGAGGGTTCGTTGGCGCGCTGCGCTGCGGTGACCGACATCAGCGTGATCGAAGACGCGCCTTTCCACGCCGATGTGGCAGCCTCGCGTGTGCACCGCTGGACCCGTGGCGACTGGCAACTGCTGGCGATTTTGCTGAACTCCGGGCGCTACCCGCTGCGCGCCATCAACGTGTGGAAGATGTTTGACAACCTGCGCCGCTCGCTGGTAGCCCCCGCATCCCTGCTGTTGCTTCTGCTTGCGCTGTGCGCTCCTGGTGTATCGCCCTGGGCCGCCCTGGCGCTGGTGGCGGCGGCTTTTTCTGCCGGGCCGCTGATGGGTGCGGTCGCAGGCTTTTCGCCCAGCCGCGACGACCTGGCCATGCGCCACTTTTACCGCCAGGCCGGGTCTGACCTGGCCCGCACGGCGTGGGGTGGGCTATGGCACGTAGCCCAGTTGCTGATGCACGCGCTGCTGGCGGTGGACGCGATTGGCCGGGCGCTGTACCGCATGTTCGTAAGCCACCGGCATCTGCTGCAATGGACTACGGCCGCGGCGGCCCAGGCCCAGGCACGCACCCATTTGCCAGCGCTGGTACGCGCGCACTGGAGCCTGCCAGTGGTGGCGCTACTGCTGTTGGCCGGGATGCTGGCAGTGGGCACGGCACATCCGGTATTGGCCACCGTGCTGTGCCTGCTGTGGGCAGCGTCGCCAGTGTGGATCTGGTGGACCAGCCGCCCTTCGTACAAAAACGGTGCAAGCAGCGAAGATGCCCGCCTGCCCGCCGCCGACCTGGCACGGCTGCACGGCATTGCCCGCGACACCTGGCGCTGGTTTGAGCGCTGCATCGGACCGGATGACAACTATCTGCCGCCCGACAACCTGCAAACCCTGCCGGTGGACATGCTGGCGCACCGCACCTCGCCGACCAACATCGGCCTGTACTTGCTTAGTGTGGCCTGCGCCCGCCAGTTTGGCTGGATCGGCACCCAAGACCTGCTGGCGCGCCTGGAGGCCACCCTGGCCACGCTGGGCCGTATGCAACGCCACCGGGGCCACTTCTACAACTGGTACGACACGCAGACCTGCGCACCGCTGCTGCCGCTGTATGTGTCCACCGTGGACAGCGGCAACCTCAGCGGCCATTTGCTGGCCGTGGCCCAGGCCTGCCGGGAAATGGCCGCTGCGCCCTATGACACCACGGCAGCTGAGCGCGCGCTGCTGGCGTCTCGCAACCGCATCGCCCCGCTGCTGGTCCGCCGCCGCCACCTGACCCCGGCCCAGCGCCAACAGCTGCGCTGGATGTTGGCCGACCACCGCGCCACCCGCCAGTCTGCCGCGCTAGACCTCGGGAGCAACGCCCAAGCCGATAGGCAACGCCTGCTGGATCTGGCACACGCCATGGAAGACATGGCCTGGGCGGCCGACTACCGCTTCCTGTACCACCGCAAGCGGCACCTGCTGCACATTGGCTACCGCGTGGCCGAGCAGCAACTGGATGCCGGCTTTTACGACTTGCTGGCCTCCGAGTCGCGCCTGACCAGCCTGCTGGCCATTGCCAAAGGCGATGTACCGGTGCGCCACTGGTCATCGCTGGGTCGGCCGTTTTACGCTATCGGGTCCGACGCGGGCCTGCGCTCGTGGTCGGGTTCGATGTTCGAGTACCTGATGCCCACCCTGGTGCTGGTCGAGCCCCCCGGTAGCGTGCTGCAAGAGGCCTGCCACGCCGCGCTGCAGGAACAAATAGCCTTCGCCCAGGCACGCAAGGTGCCGTGGGGCATTTCCGAATCCGCTTACGCCGGGCAAGACCACACCCTGGCCTACCAGTACGCGCCGCAGGGCGTGCCCCGGCTGGCACTGCGCCGCACGCCGGTCGACGAATTGGTCATCGCCCCCTATGCTACCGGGCTTGCAGTGCAGGTATCGCCTGCACTAGCAGCTGCGAATTTTGTAGCACTGGAGAATTTGGGTGCGCACGGGCGCTACGGCTTTATCGAGGCGCTGGACTTCACCCCGGCACGCCAGGCCGATGGGGAAGCTTTTACCCCGGTCAGCACCTTCATGGCACACCACCAGGGCATGACCCTGGTGGCCCTGGCGAATCTGCTGCTGGACGGCCCGGCCCAACGCTGGGGCATGGCCAATCCCTCCATCGAGGCGGTGACCTCGCTGCTGCACGAACGTGCGCCGCGTGAGGTGTCTCTGCTGAACGCCCCCCCGGCCGGGCCACCCAGCCAGCTGATGCAGCAGCGGGCCCCAGGTTTGCTGCGCGAAGTGGTGCCCGGAGGCACCGCGCTGGAGCCCACGCACCTGCTGTCCAACGGGCGCTACCACGTGGCGCTGCGGGCCAATGGCGCGGGCTGGAGCCGCCGCAGCAGCACTGGCATCACCCGCTGGCGCGACGACGCACTGCGCGATGCCTATGGCAGCTTCTTTTATCTGCGTTGGAGCGAAGAGCAGCCACTGGTGTCCATCACCCAGCACCCGGCCCCCGACCCGGCCGCTGACTACCACAGCACCTACCACGCCGACCGGGTCTGCTTCGAGGCCGCATGGCCGGGCGTGCAAGCGCACACCACCGTGTGGGTCAGCCCGGAGGACGACATCGAGTTTCGCCAAGTGGAGCTGCGCAACCTGGGCGACAAGCCGCTGGAGATCGAACTGGTGTCGGCCTTTGAAGTCACGCTGTCCGATGCGCGGGCCGACGAAGCCCACCCGGCCTTCACCAACCTGTTTGTCCGGGCCCAGTGGCAGGCGGAAGACCAGGCCCTGGTATTCGAGCGCAGCCCGCGCCTGCCCACCGAGCAGGCCTTGCAAGCCGCCCATTTCATGGTCGATACCGACCCACAGGTGCTGGGCGTGCGCATCCAGACCGACCGCCAGCACTGGCTGGGGCGCAACCGCGATGCCAGCCAGCCGCAGGCCCTGTTTGCAGCGCCGCCCGCATCGGGCGCGCTCGATACCGGTCTGGACCCGGTCTGTGCCATGGCCGTCAAACTGCGCATTGCCGCGCACGGCAAGGCCCGGCTGACCTTTGCCACCGCGGCCAGCGACAACGCCGACACCCTGCAGGCCGTGATCGACAAGTACCGCCAGCACAGCCATGTGAAGCGCTCGTCGCTGATGTCGGCCACGCTGGCCGGCATACGCCTGCGCACCTGGGGTTTGTCGCCCGACAACCTGGTGGCCATCCAGACCCTGACCAGTGCCCTGGCGCTGAGCCTGTCCCGCCCGAATGTGCGCACAGCTGCCGATGGCATGGCCCCGGTGAGTGACCGGCGGCTGCTGTGGCGTTTTGGTATCTCGGGCGACCGCCCCATTCTGCTGGTGTCTGCCAGTGCCATGGAAGGCCTGGGCCTGCTGCGGGCGCTGGCCAAGGCGCTGCGCCTGTGGTCCTGGGGCGGACTGGGCTGCGACCTGGTGGTGGTAAATGCCGAGCCCGCGTCCTACCTGATGGCACTGCACCGCGAGATCGGCATCCTGCGCGACCGCCATGCAGCCGACCGGGGTGGCGAATCCGCGCCCACCACCATGTACTTGCTGCGCGCTGATGAACTGACCCCCGACGAATACAGCACCCTGCATGCCCAGGCCCGCGTGCGCCTGCTGGCCGATGGCCGTCCGCTGCTACACCACGTGCAGGCCTGGGCCGCGCTGCACGAGCAAGCACTGGAGAACCGGCACACTGTCTCGACCCTGGATGTGCCCCTGGTGCCTTTGCGCCACGCAGTCGTGTCGGCTCCCGCCGGGGTGTTTACCGCCGAGGGCGAATTCCGCTTTGATGTCAGCCCCACGCTGCGCACCGTGCGGCCTTGGACCAATGTGCTGGCGAACCCGGCGTTTGGCGCGCACATCACCGAAGCTGGTGGGGGCTACAGCTGGGGCATGAACAGCCGTCTGAACCAGCTCACCACCTGGTCCAACGACCCGGTGGGTGACACGCCCTCAGAATGGTTTTTACTGCAGGACCGCAAGACGCTGGAGGTGTGGAGCATTGCCCCCAACGCCTGGGGTGACCCGCAGGCGGTCTACCACGTGGCCCACGGCCAGGGCAGCACCACCATCCGCCACCGCCGGGGCGACATCGACGTGGCTGCCACCTGGTGCGTAGACCCCGACACGGCGGTGAAGCACGTACGGATCCACACCATCAACCGGGGCCACCGTAGCCTGCAACTGCGCATCATCGGCATGGCCGAATGGCTGATGGGGGCCAACCGCAGCGACCGCAGCAGCGTGCATACAGGCGTATTCCAGCAGAGAGCCACCACGGCGCTGCTGTGCACCCAGCGCGAACGCAGTGCAGGCTTTGGCGAAGGCACGGCCTTCCTGGCCTTGACCGGCGACGACCACCACGCGGTAGACGACTGGACCTGCGACCGCCGCGAATGCTTTGATGCGCGCGGCCGCCTGGTACTGCCCGACCATTTTGGCCACGTTACGGGTGCCGGGCTAGACCCCTGCGCAGCCCTGTCCACCACGCTGCAACTGGCCGCAGGCGACACCGCCGACCGGGTGTTTTTGCTGGGCTTTGCCGCCAACCCATCGCTGGCGCGCGGGTTGGTACTGCAAGCCGCTGCGGTCAATGCCACGCAGCGCCTGGACTTGGCTCGCGTACATTGGGACACGCTGCTCGGGGCCACCGTTGTGGCCACGCCCGACCCGCTGTTCGATGCCATGGTGAACCACTGGCTGCTGTACCAAACGGTAGCCTGCCGCCTGTGGGCCAAATCGGGCTTTTACCAGGCCGGTGGGGCCACGGGTTTCCGCGACCAGTTGCAAGATGCGATGGCATTGGCTTGGGCCGCACCCGGCATGCTGCGCGAGCAGATCACCGTGTGCGCGGCGCGCCAGTTCCCCGAGGGCGACGTGCAGCACTGGTGGCACGCTCCGACCGGAGCGGGCGTGCGCACGCACTTTTCGGACGACCTGCTGTGGCTGCCGCACGCCTGCGCCCACTATCTGCGCAGCACGGGCGATGCCACGTTGCTAGAGGTCCAGGTTCCGTTCCTGGAAGGTGCGGCCATTCCCGAAGGCGCAGAAGACGCGTACTACACACCTGAGACCGGCATGGACAGCGCCACGGTGTACGAGCACGCCGCGCGCACCATCGACCGCAGCCTGGCGGTGGGCACGCACGGCCTGCCCTTGATGGGCAGCGGCGACTGGAACGACGGCATGAACCGCGTGGGTATTGAAGGCCGGGGTGAATCGGTGTGGCTGGGCTGGTTCCTGTGCCAGGTGGTGGCCGAATTTGCGCCGCTGGCCCACGCCCGCGGCGACAGTGCCCGTGCGGAGCGCTGGGAGCAGGCGGCAGAGGGTTGGAAGACCGCGCTGGTCGGCCCCGCCTGGGACGGCCAGTGGTTCAAACGCGCATTTTTTGACAACGGTGAGGCCCTGGGCTCGCACTTCAACCCCGAGGCCAAAATCGATCTGATCGCGCAGGCCTGGGCCGTGCTGTCCCAAGCCGCACCCGTGGCCTTGCAACGCATTGCGCTGACAGCCATGGAGCAGCATTTGGTCGACCCGCAGGCCGGTTTGATCAAGCTGCTGGACCCGCCGTTGGCACACGCCGTGCCCAGTGCCGGTTATATCCAGGCCTACCCGCCGGGTGTGCGTGAAAACGGCGGCCAGTACTCGCATGCCGGGGTCTGGGCAATGATGGCGCAGGCGTCCTTTGTGCAGGGCCAGCCCGACAGCAGCGTGGCCGAGCGGGACACCGCCTACCGCTACTTCACCTACCTGAACCCGGCCCACAGGGCCAGCAACCCGGCGCAGAACGCAGCCTATGGCATTGAACCCTATGTGATGGCCGGCGATGTGTACACCCAGCCGCCTTACGTGGGGCGTGGTGGCTGGAGCTGGTACACCGGGTCGGCGGGCTGGATGCACCGCGCAGCCATCGCGTCCATCTTTGGCCTGGAACAGGGTGCGGATACGCTGCGCTTCACCCCCTGCCTGCCCTCGCACTGGCCGCAGGCCGAGCTGACTTTGCGCCGGGGTGAACGCATCATGCGCTTCATCTTTACCCGCAATACACCGGATACCGTGCTGGTCGCCAATGGACCGAACGCCCAGTTGCTGCGCGTAGACGAAACGTTGCCTTGGGCCGGCCTGGATGCGCAGACTTGCTTCGTGGTCCCGCTTTAAGTTTCAGAACTACACACTTAGGCTAAGGGCCGGGCTGCCGCAGACCAACCGACACGCTCATGCGGCATCCTCCTACAAGGCCTAGCGGCACAGGCCGATAGGGCGCATCGAACCTCGGTTTTAAAGTTCAGTCATCGGTTGGGCAATACCCAAACCCTTAGACCGACCAACCAAGGAAATACGATGGCCGCCAAGAATGAACCCACGAATATCACGCAACTGCAGACCACGAACGTTGATCGCATGGTGTTGAACGAAGCGGCTCTCGGCGCCGCCCGCCGTAGCCTGGACCAGGGCTCCGTAACCCCTAGCTACGGCCCGTGGCGTGAAGACATCATCCAGCTACTGAACGACTCGCTGGCTACCGAACTGGTGTGTGTGCTGCGCTACAAACGCCACCACTTCACCGCTGACGGTTTGGCTTCCTCTGCCATTGCAGCCGAATTTTTGGTGCATGCCACCGAGGAATCTGGCCATGCAGACCGGTTGGCACAGCGGATCGTGCAGCTCGGTGGTGAGCCCGACTTTTCGCCGGACACGTTGACCAAGCGCAGCCACGCCGCTTACGACGATTCAAAAGAATTGAAAGAAATGATCAAAGCCAATCTGGTGGCCGAACGCGTGGCGATCGAAGCCTACAGCCAGATGATTGCGTTGATTGGCGACAAAGATTCGACCACCCGCCGTTTGCTGGAAGACATTTTGAGCGACGAGCAAGAGCATGCGGACGAGCTAAAGGACTGGCTGGCCGCCTAGCGTTTTTGCCCTGGCTGGTGGGGCCATTCACCATGCAAAATCTACTTTTTTATCAACTGGAGTACTTAAAATGAAACTGACCTTCCGCACTACCCTTGCTGCTTCCATCACCGCTATCGTCTTGCTGACCACCGCCGGCTGTGCCGTGACCCGTGGCCAGGAATCTGTGGGTGCCTACGTGGACGACTCGGCAGTAACCACCAGCGTCAAGGCACGTTTTGTCGAAAACAAGGAAGTTGACGCATCGGCCATCAGCGTGGAAACCCTGAACGGTACCGTCATGTTGTCTGGCTTTGCCAAGAACATGACCGAAAAGAATACGGCTGAAAGCATTGCCCGCAACGTCAAGGGCGTGAAGGCTGTGAAGAACGTGATCACCATCCGTCCTTAATTTTTAACCCGCAACTGCAAGGAGACAGCTATGAATTGGGACACTATCCAAGGTAACTGGAAACAGGCTACTGGCAAAGTTAAAGAGCAATGGGGCAAGCTGACCGACGACGACCTTGATGTGGTGGCCGGTAAGCGTGACCAGCTCGCTGGCAAGATCCAGGAACGCTATGGCATTGCCAAGGACGAAGCTGAAAAGCAATTGTCCGAATGGGAAAAGAAGTCTAAAGACGACTCCTGGACCAAATAAGCCAACCGTCTGACGGTTAAAGCGCCCCAAGATCGGCTGCGATCTCGGGGCGTTTTAGCGTGTGCTGCGAGCCGCTTGGCGGATCGCCTCCAGCGTCACGTGGCCCAGCAAGGCACCGGTGGCATGCACCACCTGCGCGTCCACCGTACCCGCATCCAGCATGGCCGACAAGGCATCACGCAGCGGCGTGGCCGCTGGCAGACTAGGTGCACCGGCGCTAGCAGCCCCATGTTCTGCGTACGCCCCCACGCTCAGCAAAGCCAGGCGCTTGAGCGAACGGTCGCCGCCCACAAAGGCCTCAACGAACGCATCGGCCGGTTGGGCCAGAATCCGCTCAGGGGTGTCGTACTGCACTACTTTTCCCGCTTTTAGAATGGCAATCCGCGTACCCATGCGGATTGCCTCGTCGATATCGTGGGTAACAAACACAATGGTTTTGCCCAGCTCGCGCAGAATGCGCAAAAACTCGGTTTGCAGGCTGGCGCGGGTGATGGGGTCAATCGCGCCAAAGGGCTCGTCCATCAGCATGACCGGCGGGTCTGCCGCCAATGCGCGGGCCACACCGATGCGCTGCTTTTGGCCACCCGACAGTTCACGCGGATAGCGGTGGCGGTACTGGCCGGGCTCCATGTGCACCAGGGCCAGTAATTCGTCTACCCGTTTGGCGGTGCGGGCCGCATCCCAACCCAGCATTTTGGGCACGGTGGCCACGTTTTCGCCAATCGTCATGTGCGGGAACAGGCCTACTTGCTGTATCACATAGCCAATCGAGCGGCGCAGTTCCACCGGGTCCAGTTGCATCACGTCACGGCCACCCACTTCGATGCGGCCCGAGTCAGGTTCTTCCATGCGGTTGACCATGCGCATGGTGGTGGTTTTGCCGCAACCCGACGGGCCGATCAGCACGCATATTTCACCTGTGTTGATGGTGAGCGACAGGCCATCGACTGCAAAGCTGCCGCTGGTGCCGAATTGTTTGCGTAAACCGTCAAGTGTGATCATGCAGAACGAAGCCCCATGGGTGTCATACGGCGCTGGAGCACGCCAAAAAGAAAGTCGGTTGCCAGCGCTAGCAGGGTCACTGGAATGGCCCCCACCAGCAGCTGCGGTACGGCCATCATGGCAATACCGGCGGTAATGAAGTCCCCCAGCCCGCCACCGCCAATAAAGGCTGCCAGCACTGCGCCGGAAATCACCTGCACCGCACCGGTACGCAGCCCGGCAAAAATGACCGGCAAGGCCATGGGCAGCTCGATCTTCCAGAGCAACGCAGCCCGCGTCATCCCCATGCCTACCGCGGCATCCACCACATCGGCATCCACCCCGCGCAGGCCGGCAATGGTGTGGGTCACGATAGGGGGCAAGGCAATCAGCGTCAGGGCAAACAGGGACGGTGCAAAGCCGGTCCCCAGCAGCGGCATCACCAGCGCCAACACTGCCAACGACGGCAGGGTGCGGGCCACATTGGCCACATTCACCACGCCCAGCGCCAGATGGTGGCGCCGGGCGACCGCGATGCCGGCCGGGATGCTCAGCACCGCCGCCAACAACAGGGCCGAGGCCGACAGCGCCATGTGCACACCCAGCGCGCGCCAAAACTGGTCGGGATGCGTTATCAGATACGTCCAGGCTTCTTGCAGCATCTTTTCCCTTTAAGCCGCTTGGCCCGCTCTGAGCCTGCGCTCGGTCCAGGCCAGCAGCAGATCTACCGCCACAGCCAAGGCACAGACCGTGAGCGCACCGGTCCAGATTTTGGCGGTGTGGTCGGTGGCGATGCCGTTAAAAATCAGCGTGCCCAGCCCGCCCGCGTTCACATAGGCCGCCACCACGCTGACGCTGATCACCGTGACCGCCGACACCCGCAGGGCAGCCACGATCAGTGGCAAGGCCAGTGGCAGCTCGATACGGCGCAAGATTTGGCCGGCATCCATGCCCATGCCGCGCGCTGCGTCGATGATGTCGGTGGGCACCTCGCGGATGCCGGTGGCCACGCCGCGTATCAAAATCATCAGTGAAAAAGCCACCATGGTGATGGTGGCGTTGGTACGGCCCAGCCCCACCAGCGGAATCAAAAATGCCAAAAAGGCCAGCGTAGGGATGGTGTACAGAAACCCCGAGATAGTCATCACCGCCGCGTACAGGCGCACCCGCCGGGCGGCCACAACCCCGATCACCAGCGACAAGGCAAAGGCAATGGCCAGCGCGGTGAGGGAAATCGCCACGTGCTCCCACAGCGCAAGGGCTACATCGGTCCAATGGCGTAAAAACCAGGTCACGCGCTATAGTCCTTTGGAAAGTTAAACCGGCCTGCCGCCACAGCCTGGCGAATGCAGTCGATATCCGGCCCGAGCGGGCGGTCTTCGTCCAGTACGGGCACCAAGGCCCGCACCTGCAGGTAGGCCGCGCGTGCGCCCTCGCCCAGGGTAGCAATGTCGAGTGCCCGCAGGTCCACCGCCTGGGCCGCCACCAGCAGTTCGGTAGCGATGAGGTAGTGCACACGGTCCAGCAGCTCTGCCAGCTTGTCCACCACCCCCATCGCCATGCAGGCGTGGTCTTCCAGGCCCTCAGACACCGGCATGAAGTCCAGCGAGCCGGGGTTGGCGCGCAGTCGGATGTCGGCCCACAGCGCCACCAGTGTTTTTTGTACTGCGGCAAAGCCGGAATGGGCCGGGCCGTGGCGCGTGAGCTGCAGCGGCAAATCGGTCAACGTGGGCGACATGAAGCGCTGGCAGCGGGCCACCGACATGCTGGCGGTTTGCGCCAGTGCAATCGCGCACGCATCTAACGCCAATGCCAATGCGGGCAAATGGAAGTTGCCGTTGGACAACATCATCTCCTCATCCACCAGCACCAGCGGGCTGTCGGCGGCGCTGTTCAATTCCATTTCGACCTGTGCCTGGGCCGTCTGCACCATGCCCAGCGCCGCACCGTGTACCTGGGCCACCACG
This sequence comes from Rhodoferax sp. RT5P35, assembly GCF_056521385.1. Classification (NCBI taxonomy): domain Bacteria; kingdom Pseudomonadati; phylum Pseudomonadota; class Betaproteobacteria; order Burkholderiales; family Comamonadaceae; genus Rhodoferax; species Rhodoferax sp. RT5P35. The sequence goes on from NZ_JBWMAX010000014.1 coordinate 87,431, forward strand.
CGCATCGACACCGGGTCTTGCATGCGGCGGGCCGCCCCCGGTGCCCACAGTGCGCTTCCGGCCAGCAGACCCCGCAGCTGCTGGGCCACAGCGACCTGCCCGGTTGCGGGCCGGGCAGCCACGGCGCCAGCGTGCAGGGGCGACAAATTGGCCCTAAAACCCTCAAACCCCAGCGCCACCCCGGCCAGCCATGCCTGCAGCGCATCGCCCACATCACTCAGCACCAGCGCCGCCCGCCCCACCGTGGCCGCGTTGGAACTGATCAATGCCAGGCCGTCTTTGGCTCCCAGCACCACCGCTTGCAACCCGGCGCGCTCGAGGGCCTGTGCGCCATCCAGCACCTCGCCCTGGAATTCTGCCCGGCCCTCGCCAAACAAGGGCAAGGCCAGGTGCGACAAATGGGGCAAGTCGGCCACCGCCATCGAGCCGGTGCGTGGAACTTGGGGGTGTACCTGGTGGTTCAGCAGCGCGATGCAGGCATCCAGCACGGCAGGCGACACGCCTGACCCGCCCTGCGCCATACCGGCAATGCGAGCGAACTGCATGGCCCTGACGGTGGCGGTGTCAAACACAGGCCCCACAGCCACGGCACGGGCCCGCACCGCCCTACGTTGGTAGGCCTGCATATCGCCTTCGACCAGTGCCGCACCCGTGTTGGCCCCGAGGGCCGAATTCAGGCCGTAGATGGGCTGGCTGGACTGGGCCAGGCGCAACACCACCGCGCGCGCAAGCACAACCCGCGCACGCGCGCTGTCGGCCAGTGCCACAGGCATACCGGCACGGGCCACCTGGACCAGGTCGCCAATACAGACCCGGTCTTCACCCAGTGTGATGGTCATGCCGGAACGCTGGTGGATGCTTACTTGACCAGACCTTTGGTTTTCAGGAAATCGTAGGCCACGTCTTTGGGTTCTTCTTTTTCGCCATCCACCTGGTAGTTCATCTTGGCCATGCTGGCTTCATCGAGCAGCGCGCTGACGCGGTTCAGCACCTCGCCGATTTTGGGGTTGGCCTCCAGCACTTCGCGGCGGATCACCGGCACCACAAAGTACGGCGGCCACAGGCTCTTGTCGTCGCGCAGGCGCTTGAGCTTCATGGCGCTGATCATGCCGTCGGTGGCGTAGCCGTTGATGACCTGGATCTGGTCGCTTTTCAACGCCTGGTAGCGCAAGCCAATGGCCATTTGCAGGTCTTCACCAAACACCATGTCGTACTTGGCTTTCAGGCCGGGCAGGCCGTCCTTGCGGTCGCGAAACTCGGGGCCCGCACCGATCTTCAGCTCTTTGGCGACCTTGGCCAGGTCGGACAGGGTTTCCAGCTTGTACTTTTGCGCGGTTTCAGGCCGCACCACCATGGAGTAGCCATTGTTCAGATTGGACTGGTTCAGCAGCACCAAACCCATCTTGGCATAGGCCTCTTTGACCTTGTCGTACACCGCTTTGGGGTCGCTCATGGGTTCGGCCTTCAGCACTGCCAGCAGCATGGTGCCGGTGTACTCCGGGTAGAAGTCGATCTGCTTCTCCTCCAGGGCTTTTTGCGCAATCAGTGTGCCGCCCAGGTTGAGTTTTTTCTCGGTCTTGATGCCCGCAGCCTCCAGGGCTTGGGCGTAAATCTCGCCCAGCACAAACTGCTCGGTGAAGTTTTTAGACCCTACCCGCACAGCTTGTTGGGCCTGCGATGCCAGCGGTAGCACGGCGGTCAGGGTCAAGGCGGCCAAAGCCAGTATTTTTTTCAATCGCATGGTGAACTCCACTTGTATAGACAACATTCTAAAAACAGTATGCAGGCTTCGTGCCAAACACATAAGCTCAGCGGAACCGCAGCCGCTGGCCCAGGTTCATCTTGGCTGCTTTTTCCAGCATAAAAGCCCCCAGCGCGATATCGGACAGCGACAGGCCACGGTGCCAGAACAGATTGGTTTCCGCATCGCTTTCGCGCCCGGGTTTCAGCCCCGCCACGATCTGGCCCAGCTCGGCGTGCAGCGTAGCTTCAGACAGTTTGCCTGCGTCCACATGGGCGCGCAAAGAACCTAACGGCCCGGCCTTGGCCTGGCCCCAGTCGTCCATCACCATCTTGTCCATGATGTCGGTCAGCGACAGCTCCACCGCGCTCATGGTGCCGTAAGGAATCACGCAGGCACCCTTTTTGATCCACTCGGTTTTGAGCATGGGCGTGGGTTTTTCCAGGCGCGACGCCTCGACCACGATGTCGGCTCCGCGCACGCAGGATTCCCAGTCATCGGTCACGGTAATCTTTTTGCCCAGGTCTTGCTCTAGCCGCGCGGCAAAGGCGTTGCGGCTTTCGGGGCGGCGCGAGTGCACCCGGATTTCGTCAAAATCAAACAGGGAATTGAGCAGGCGCACATTCCAGTACGAGGTACCCCGCGCACCAATGTGGCCGGGGATTTTGGAATTCTTGCGGGCCGGGTGTTTGGCCCCCAGGGCGGTAATGGCTCCGGTACGCATGTCGGTAATGTCCGATGCGTCGATGATGGCCAGAGGTGCGCCGTTCTTGGGGTCGAACAGATTCAGCACCGCCAGTTCAGACGGCAGGCCGATCTCGTAGTTGCGGTAGAAGTCCCCCACTACCTTGACCCCCGCCAGGCCCAGCGGCCGGATGTACCCACGCAGTACGTTGAAATGGCCGGGATAGTCTTTTTCCGGCACCAGGTGCATGCGTGGCTCAATGGTGGTTTGCTGTAAACCCTGGGCCAGCAGCGCCGACTCCACTGCCGCCAGAATTTCCGCGTCGGTAAGGGCCAAGGCCTGTACATCGGGGTGGTTGAGGTAGGTGAGGTAAATTTCAGCAGTGCTGTCAGACATGTATGAGGTTCCCTATACAGGCAGTTTACGGGCAAGAACAAAGCACTGCCCACGCTCGTTAAGATCACCCCCTCTTTTGCGCCCTCACACACCATGCAACTCGCCACCTGGAACGTCAACTCCCTCACCGTACGCCTGCCCCAGGTTTTGGACTGGTTGGTGGCCAACCCGGTCGCAGTTCTGGCGCTGCAGGAAACCAAGATGACCGACGACAAGTTTCCGCACGCGGCCTTTGCCGAAGCCGGTTACCAGGCGCAGTGGTTTGGCCAGAAAACCTACAACGGCGTAGCCCTGCTCAGCAAGACACCCGCCACCGAGGTGGTGAAAAACATCCCCGGTTTCAGCGACGAGCTAGCCCGCGTGATCACCGGCACGGTCAAGGGCGTGCGCGTTATTGGCGCCTACTTTCCCAATGGCCAGGAGCCCGGCAGCGAGAAGTTCGACTACAAAATGCACTGGCTCAAGGCCCTGCGCGACTGGGTCAAGGCCGAGCTGCTGGTGCATCCACGACTGGTGCTGATGGGCGACTACAACATCACCTTCGACGATGCCGACGTGTGGGACCCGATCGGTCTGAAGGACACCATCCACTGCACCGACGAAGAGCGCTACCACCTGCAGGCCCTGGTGGCGCTGGGCCTGACAGACAGCCACCGCCTGTTTCCCCAGCCCGACAAATGCTTTTCCTGGTGGGACTACCGCGACTTTGGCTTTCGCCGCAATCGGGGCATGCGCATCGACCACATTCTGGTGAGCCCGTCTTTGAAGCCGCTGGTGACGGCCTGCGTGATCGACACGCTGCCGCGCAAGAACGAGCGACCCAGCGACCACGCACCGGTGGTGGTGACGCTAGATCCGCTATAACTTATATAGCTACTAGCGCATACAGAATATACGCCAGAGGTTTATTTTATTAAATATTTGTAGAAGCTAAACCGGCCACATATCCTCGCTCGCAGCCAACTGAATCCGATTTCTGCCATTGCTTTTTGCAAGATACAGGGCTTTGTCGGCCCTCTCAATCAGACAGATTCCATCTCCATTTTTAGCCGGAACAGCACAACTCACCCCGGCACTCATGGTCAGGCATTGGTTGTTTGAAAACATGATCCCTAGACCCAATACGGCCAGTCGAATTTTCTGGGCCAATGCGAAGGCATCTTCTGCCGATGTATTGGCCAAAACCAGAACAAACTCTTCCCCTCCGAAACGGGTCGCCAAATCACTGGGGCGCTTTGTAAATTGGCGCAGAATTTTTGCCACCTGGACGAGGCATGCATCTCCACCGGCATGTCCTAGGGTGTCATTGACCATTTTGAAATGGTCAATATCAAAAACCACCACGCTGATCGGCATCTGTTGCCGCAAGGCTCTCTGCCATTCGTCACGGAGAAAACTATTTAGCCGACGGCGGTTGGCCAAACCGGTCAGAGTATCGGTGAGGGACAAGATTTCCACCGCTTCTTCAGCCAGTTTTCGCGCTGTGATGCTGGTATGTGAAACTACCCATAGTTTCTGCTCTAAATAATCCATGGCGGCAATGCGCATCATGAACCAGCGTCTTTCCAAAGGACTATGGCAGGGATAATCGGACTCAAAAACATGCATCGCGCCCGACAGCACTTGGCGAATACCATCTGCGGTGGCCTGTATGGAGGCACTTAAATCACCCCCCTCTACATTGCAAACATGAATGTAATTGCGCCCCAGCCAATTAAAAATAGCTGGCATGCCATTCAATATGCCAAACTCCACCCACACTTTATTGACATAAACAATACTCCCCAATTGGTCAATAACAGCAATTTGATTGTCCAATGAGTCCAGCAAAGTTTTATAAAACTCGGGCTTTGTGTGCATGCTTAAGAAGCCGAAATATAAGGCGGGGTGAGAACTGGTCAAGTGGGGCCATGGATTTAGAACAGGTGTTCAGTCGCAGCCTGCGGCGCTCAAAAACTACTCCACTCGCCATCTGCTCCTGTTTGGGCAGTTTTGGCGCTACGCTTGATGGCAACAGGAAAGACCTTGGGAGTAGCCAGATAAGCACCGGGTTTTGCACCAGGTCTTGCACCGGATATTGGCTTGGTAGGAGCAATGGCTGGGCTGGCGGGCTGGCGGGTCCGTGCTGCGGGTGCAATCGCCTGCTGTAACTGCTGCCCGCCCAGCTTGAAGACCGCAACCACATTCACCAGTTCCTCGGCCTGGGATTTGAGGCTGCTGGCAGATGCCGCCATTTCCTCGACGAGCGCGGCGTTTTGTTGGGTTGCACGGTCCATTTGGGTGACCGCCTCACCCACTTGCGAAACCCCCACGCTTTGCTCCGAACTGGCGGCGCTGATCTCCCCCATCAAATCGGTAACCCGTTTAATGGAGCCCACAACTTCGGTCATTGTGATGCCGGCCTGGTCCACCAAGGCGGTCCCTTGCGCAACCCGCTCCACGCTGGCACCAATCAAAATTTTGATCTCCTTGGCAGCCTCGGCAGAACGTCCAGCCAGGGAACGGACCTCAGAGGCCACAACCGCAAAACCACGGCCTTGCTCACCCGCGCGGGCGGCTTCTACTGCCGCATTCAGTGCCAGGATATTGGTCTGAAAAGCAATACCGTCAATCACACTGATGATGTCTGATATCTTCTTGGAAGAGTCGTTGATGCCCTTCATGGTGCCCACAACCTGGGAAACCACTTCCCCCCCTTTGATGGCCACCGCGCTGGCACTTTGGGCCAGTTGGTTGGCTTGGCGGGCGTTGTCTGCGTTTTGCCGGACAGTGGAGCTCAACTCCTCCATGGACGCAGCGGTTTGCTGTAGCGCACTGGCTTGTTGCTCTGTGCGTCCGCTCAGGTCGTGGTTGCCTTGGGCAATTTCAGCACTGGAAGTGGAAACGCTTTCGGCGCTTTGGCGGACATTCGCCACCACCCCAACTAGGCTGTCCTGCATGGCTTTGAGCTGGGCCATCAAGCTGCTTTTATCGCCAGGCTTGACAAGAATGGGCATGGACAAATCACCCTGGGCCACGGCACTGGCCACGCCAGCAGCAGCACGGGGCTCACCACCCAGCGAGCCCACCAAATTGCGGGTAATCAAAATGCCCAGAGCCACGGCAGCGGCCATCGCGATGGCACTGGCCAAAATCAGCAACCAACGGGCATGGGTGTATTCGGCCGCAGCGGTGGCAATACCCTCTTCCCCGAGCTTGTTGCTATAGGCCAGGTAATCATTGGCGGCCTTGAGCAAGGCAGCCAGCAGTGGCCGACACTCTTTGTTCATCTTGGCGGTAGCTTCTTCTTTTTTCCCCTCCAGCGCCATCTTCACAATGTCGAGGGCCACAGGGCCGTACAGACCCTCAACCCGGCTAATTTCAGACACCAAGCGGCGCTCTTCAGAACTGCTTTGCGGGTTTTGCTTGATCGCGTTGTTCAGCTTGAGCAATGTGTCCTGGGTATCTTGGTGGCCCTGTATCACCAGCTGTTTTTCAACCGCCATATCTTCCGGAGTCGCCAACAGCACCAGGTTGCGTGCGGCAATGGCGCGGCGACTCACCGCGCCTCGGATATCCGTGACCATTTGGGCTTGCGCTACATTCACCTGGTGGTACTGGACAAAGTTTTCGTTGGTACTACTGAGCGCGTTGATGGCCACTAACGCGACAGCCAATACCAGTGCAGCCAATAGGCCGAACGCAGAGCCCAGTTGGCCTTTGACGGTGAAATTCTTAAAATTCATAGGGACACCTCTTGGGGTTGAAATAGTGCGGGGGTGGTTGCGGACATAGCGAACAAGAGTCAGGTTTTTTCCAGATATTGCCCCCTTTGCTTCACAGTCAAACTGTGGGAGTACAGCTGGGCCAAGGCCTCAAACTCCTCCAACGGCACTGGTCTGCCACTCAAATAACCTTGGTAAGACAGGCAGCCGTAGTCTTCTAAGCAAGCACGTTGCTCTTCTGACTCCACGCCCTCGGCAATGATGGCCACGCCCAGGCTTTTGGCCATACCGATGATGGTTTTCACAACCACCGAGTCGCTGTGCCTGGTGGGAATGTTGCGCACAAAACTGCGGTCAATCTTGAGCTGCTGGATGGGCAAACTGGTCAGGTGCTCCAGCGATGAATAACCGATACCAAAATCATCCATCGAGAAATGGATGCCGTCCCGGTTGAGCAGCTTCATCTTGTCAACGGTGTCGACAATGTTGTGCAGCACCAGACTCTCGGTGAGCTCCAGCTTGAGGCGTTGTGGATTGGCACGGGTCTGCGCGACCACCCTGCGCACAACATCGACAAAGTCGGGCTGGCGAAACTGCAGCGCACTCACATTGACAGACAGCACGTAATGGGCCGTGGCTGAATCATGGGCCCAACGCGTGAGCTGCTCGCAAGCCGTCCGCATGACCCATTCACCCATCGGCACGATCAAACCGGACTCTTCCGCAATCGGAATGAATTGGTCGGGAAATACCAGTCCATGCACAGGGTGGTTCCAACGCAACAAAGCCTCTGCGCCCAAGACCCCCTGTGATTTGTCTATTTGTATCTGGTAATAAAGCTGGAGTTGGTTGGCAGACAGCGCATCGCGCAACTCCGACTCCAACGTGATGCGGGCTTGCAATTTGGCCTGTACTTGGGGGTCGTAAAAACGGATGGCATTGCGCCCGCTGTCCTTGGCCTGGTACATGGAAATATCTGCGCATTTGAGCAGCTCATCCATGGTGGCGTTTTGCCCTATGAACAGGCTCACCCCCATGCTGGCAGTACCGTGGTGGAGGTGCTGCGCAAGCCAATGGGGTTGGTGGATGGCATCCAGAATTTTTTGGCCAATCGCCTGCGCCTTCTGTCGGGCTTGCAGCTCGTCTGCATCCAGCTCCACCAGCAAGACGATGAATTCATCCCCACCCAGCCGTGCCACCGTATCTGACTGGCGGATACAAGACTGCAAACGGAGTGCCATTTCTACCAATAGGCGGTCCCCTACATCGTGGCCCCGGCTGTCATTCACGCTCTTGAAATTGTCCAAATCCACCATCAGTACCGCGCCAAACAAATGGTTCCGCGTGCTGATAGACATGGCCTGCTGGAGCCGGTCACGCAGCAGCCGTCGGTTGGGCAAGTGAGTCAGCGGGTCGTAAAAAGCCAGTTGGTGGATGGCTTGTTCATCTGCGCCAAGCTTGGCTTGCATCAGCTGCAACGCACGCATAACCCGGCTGATTTCATCTCGACCATGGACATGGATGTGCGAACGGTAATGGCCCTTAGAGATTTGCCGGAACACGGCAATCACTTTTTTGAGCGACACAACGATAGATTTTGTAATTGCAAAACCGAGCCAGACCAACACCAGCAGTGCACCGCCCACTGCACCCCATGCCCAGTGCAGCGTACTTTCATAGTGCCTGACCCCATCGGTATAGATTTGATGGGCTGAATCAAAATGCAGTTGGCTCAAGGCTTGCAAGTCAGAGGCAGCCTTGTCAAACAGCCCCTGTGCCCGTGCCGCCAGGGGCTTTAGCTTTTCATACTGGGTAGTGCGCAGCGCACCAATGGCGGGCAGCATGGCTTCATCTAAAAGCACCAGCCGACTTTGCGCGAACTGGGACGCTCTTGATTTTTCATCTTCCGTCAACCGATATTCGTTGTACCGTAGCAACAGACCATTGATGGATGCGATGTTTTTTTCGAGCGTATCAGCGGTTTCTGCGGAAGTCATACGACTGATCGCACCGGAGTTGTTCGCTTCGCCACTGGCACCGAAGCTGGTTTCGCTCAAAGATCGCTGCAGTAGCAGCCGATTGGCCAACATCAGGTTATTGATTTTTGCCAACTGCTGGGTGGGCAACATGCGGTCTTCGTACATTGACCGCAGACTTTCGTTGGAAGCAGCAAGGCCCAAAATACCCTTGGTAGCCAGCAACACAGCCACAAATGCACCTAACCCAATCAGCGCCAGCAAACGTACGCCGATATCAACCTGAATCAAGAGCCTGCGAACGCCAGACTGGAACCATTTGAGTGAAGTGAACACGCTTCCTTGAACCCTAATAGGTTAGTTATCGGCTTTTAGTGCTGCACCAAAGCAGAACTGAGAGCCGTTTAACAAGGCGGGTTCAAGGCCTTAAAATTTTGGGCCGGGTTCAAGGGCCGATCGCTTCGTTTCGTTTCGATTATTTTCGTTACGTTACGATTTGTTGCTTTATCGCTTATTTAATCTTTAACGTCAATACGGGTTACCAGGGACTTTAAGGCCTCGTCCTTCAGCGAATTACTATTTAAGCTCAGAACATCCCGTGCCTCTACCACCTGTTTGGCAAGCCCAGACAGTTTGCAGCGATTTTTACGTGCAGCGTCACGCAATAACGAAAACGCTGCACCGCGGTTAAGCCGAAATTCCACCATCAATATTCCCGTCGCTACGCTGATGTCGCGCTCGTTGTCGAGTGCGTTTTGCAGTTGTTGCAGGGTTTCGCGCAAGCTCTGAAGGCTGTTAGCGCAAGCCAGTGCGGCTTCAATCGTCGGCACCAACTGTGACGTGTCCAACGGCTTGACGGCATAGCCCAAGGCACCTGACTGGGTGGCCTGCTCCACAAATTGCGGGTCGCTGTAGGCGCTGAGCATGATGAAAGGGATGCGGTCCAATTCACGCAAACGCCGAGCCAGATACAAGCCGTCCTGCCCCGGCATGCTCACGTCCAAAATAGCCAGGTCCGGTCGGTAACCACTGGCCAACAAAGCTTCCGCATCTTCGGCCGACTCTGAGGTAGTGACCTCATAGCCTGCGTTGGTGAGCCCACATGCGACCGTGACAAGTACCAATCGCTCATCGTCCACCAACAGAATTTTCTTACCCTGCGCAGACGCTTTGCCATTGCTCATAAGGTTTCCTTTTTGTTCTGGTAAATCACCGGAGGCCGCAACTCTAGCAAAGTCACCACATGGTCCCCACTTTGTTCTATTGCCATATGCGCGCCAATCGATGGCATCAATGCCGCGATTAGCTGCCGCCCTGTATGCGGGTCCTCGACCTGCCGATCCGCATCCAGGAGTCGGCCACGATTGCGGATCCGGATGTATACAACCTCCGTCCCGGCTGGTTGTTGGACGGCAATATCCACATATTTGAACTGCGGGTCAACGTGCTTGACGGCATTGGTAACCAACTCATTCAGCACCAAAGCAATCGGCACCGCTTCTTTTTCTGCAATATTCCAAATTGGCAAACTCGCTATCTCCAGACCCACTGGAATTTGCCAGACGTTTTGAATATCCGCGGCAATGGCCGAGGTCAAATCAAGCAGTTGCACCGCCGCATTTACCGTGCGGCCTTGCAGGCCATGGACGAAAGAGACGGCCCGTACCTGGTTAATAACCTGGTTCATCAACTCCGTCGTTTCAGGGTATTTGTAGGCAAAATGGTGCAATATGCCGGTAATACCCTGCAAATTATTTTTGATGCGGTGGTGTACTTCACGAACCAAGATTTGGCGATGCGCTGCTTCGTTAAGAAGCCGCTGTTGCTTTTGCAAATAGGTATTGGTGATGTCAATGCCATGCCACACGTAATGCGTCACCACGCCCTGTTCATTTTTAATTGCCTCTACGACCACCCGCGCCGGGTAATCTTCACCGTTTTTACGCCGATGCCACACCTGCCCATGCCACGATCCGTTGCGCAGCAAACTGCCACGCAGAGCCTCGTAAAACGAGGTTGGCAACTTGTCCGAGCGCAGAAAAGTCGTGGTTTTTCCTTGCACTTCCTGCTGTGAATACCCTGTGATACGGGTGAACGCCCGGTTGACACGCAGCACTTTCAAGTCCGCATCCATTACCGTGATGCTCTCCAGGCATTCAAAGGCGGCGGCGGCAATGCGCAAATCCTCTTCCATCCGCTTACGTTCTGTGATGTCTGTCGCAATGCTGCACACCGCGTAAATGGCACCATCCTCATTGCGTAAGGGCAATTTGACAGTCAGGTAGGCAGTGACTTGGCCATCTTTGCGGACCGTGGTTTCTTCCGTCTTCAATGTGAGTCCGTGGTCCAAAACCCGTTGGTCATTCTGGCGCAACTGGCCTGTGGTTTGTGCATCAAAAAATGCTTCATCGGTTTGTCCGAGTTTGTCCGCGTACATCCCCAGCCACGCTCGGGCCGACTGGTTCGCAAACACGTACCGAAACTCGGTGTCTTTGACATAGGTAAGCGCATTGGCATTTTTCAGGATGTCAGACAAGGCGCGCTCGCTTTGCTTCAGCGCCACAACCCGTCGGCTCAAGGTGTCCAGCAGTTGGTTGAATCCCGCTATCAACGTGCCAATTTCATCCTGGCTGGCCCCCGGCAGGGGAGACAGAGGACGCAATACATCCACCGTCTGGACCAGCTTTGCGGCAGCCACCACCAAAGGAGACATTTGACGCCGCACCGTCCACCAAATGAAGCCCCCCATCGCCACAACAGCCAGTGCCGAGGCTATTAAAAATTTCTTTTGCATGCGGTAGATGCTTACAAAAGCGTCATCTGCAGCCACAGCTGCAACTAAGCACCAATCCACCATCGGCACCATTTTTGTCGAAAAGAGAACCCCTGCGCCGAATGCATTGGTGACGACGCCCCAATGCTCACCCTGTGCAATGAGCGGCTCCAACAAAGGGCAAGTGCGTGCAGCAGAGAGCAGATTCAAAGTAAAGAACTGGTTAGTCGCGGCAACCACCGTCTGTGACCGCCGGTCCACCACGGCATAACCCACACCATGCAAATCCATGTTTTGCACAAGTTCGTCTGAGAAATTGATTTTTCCAAGTTCTACGGTACCTAACAAAACCCCGGCCACTTGGCCCTGCGCATCCCAGATCGGCACCGCCAATGGCACGGCAGGCGGCTCGAGCGAAGACCGCAACACGGGCAGCCCCGCCGCCCGCCGACTCTGGTGCAACACTGCCTCCACCGCGACACGGTAGGTCGGATTTTGGGCAGAAAACCCGGACATCGCAGCCTCCCCCACCTCCACGCCGTCCAGCCCCACCACATGCAAATCCAAGTGGACGTAGCCTTTCAAAAGAATCTTTTTATCCAGCGATTCGCGCAAGGCCGGTGGTTGCTGCAACAGTGCCAAGTCGATAGACCGGGCCGCAAACTCCAGCAACTCAAACCGCTGCGCCAGTTGCGCACCGATCACAGCAGCAGCATACGAGGCTGCTAAAAATTGCTGCTCGCCCAACAGGTGTTCTATGTTTTTGCGCCGCTCATGGCCCATGTACAACGTCAGCACGCAAAAAATAAGAACGCCCCCCCTATAGCGCTGAGCGTAACTCTCGTTTTAACGGAATTCAGCAAAGGGGAAATAGAGCGCATACACGGTTTAAACCCAACTTAAAACAGACGGCAATACGCCAATCGCAATGCCTCGACTACTACTTTTTTTATAGCGTTATGTGCAGAGAAAATATACGCCAGGAGCCTATTTATCCTCCAAATTCTGTACAAACTCCAGAAACCGCGCTGCAGGCAAAGCCCAGCTGAACAAAAAGCCTTGGTAGGCATGGCAGCCGCACTGGGCCAAAAATTCTCTTTGCGCCAGGATCTCCACACCTTCGGCCATCACAGCCGGGCCCAGGTGCTTGAGGCGCTTCGGCTGGGCCCCGGTGGTGACCAGCAGGGCCAACACGCTGTCTACAAAGTCAGCCTCGCGAAACTGCCTGGCGCTGACATTCACCACCAGCACCAGTCCGGCCAGCAACGGCTGTTGGGCCCAGGCCACCAGTTGCTTGCAGGCCGTCTCCAGCACCCATTGGCCTTGCGGCAAGATGAGGCCGGTCTCCTAGGCCAGCGGAATAGAGCTGCTTGGCGACACCCAGCCACGCGCCGGGTGGAGCCAACGCAGCAGCGCCTCGGCTTCTGTAACCCGCCCTCGCCCGTCTGCCTGTGGCTGGTAGTGCCGCTCGAATTGAGGAAGGGCCATGGCCAGGCGGAGATCCGCCTCCAACGCGGCACGGGCGTTGACTTCCGCCTGCATGGCAGGGTCATAGAACCGCAGTCCATTGCGCCCAGCAGTTTCGGCCTGGTACATGGCCAGATAGGATTGCTTGAGCAGCTCGTCCATGGACAGGTTTACGCCATTGAAAAGGACCACACCGACGCTGGCCATGCTGTTGAAGCCAAAGTCGCCCAGTTGGTAGAGCTGGTTTAACGCAGTCACGATTTTCTCGCCTATGGCGCGTACGTCGGCCGCGGCGGTCACCAGATGGGTGTCCAGGTTTTCCAGCACCATCAGAAACACGTCGCCACCCAATCGGGCCACGGTGTCACAGTCGCGGATACAGGCCGACAAACGCAGGGTGGCCCGGCGCAGTAGCAGGTCGCCCTTATCGTGGCCTCGGGTGTCGTTCAGGGTTTTGGAGTTGTCCAGACCAATGAACAGCAAGGTCCCGGTGCGCTGGTTGCGTTCGCAGGAAGTCAATGCCCGTTGCAGCCGGTCCATCAGCAGTCGGCGGTTCGGCGGCTCGGTCAGGGGGTCAAAAAAATGCCAGCTGGCGGATCTGGTCTTCGGCTACCTTGCGCAAGGTAATGTCGGACAGCGTGGCTACCGTCCTTGTGTTACAGCACCAATTCACCGGCCGGAATCAGCTCACAGGTGGCAAACATATGCTCCATTGCCTGGCGCGCACCCTCGCGCATGGGCACCGGGATGATCAACTCGCGCAAATTGCGGCCAATGGCTTCTTGGGCGGTAAAACCGTACGGCCGCTCAGAGGCCTGGTTCCAGAAACGGGTGCTGCCATCGGGTGCGTAAGCTTGCACCGAGACCCCGGGAATGACCTTGATCAGAGTGCGTAAGCGGGCCTCGGACTCGCGAAGCACCATGGCCAGCAGCAAGTTGGCCGGTGTAAACGCGGGTATCAGCGCCAGGGAAATGGATAAGAGTTATGCCGCAGGCAGCGGCGACCAGAATAGCAAACCCTAAACCCACTGCCCCCACCGCAGATGCGCACGCCACAGGCGTAAATGCAGGCACTGCAGCACGCCCAACACCAAAATCCAAGCCACATCCTGGGCCAGGTAAACCACCATAGATGCACTACCAACCTAATGCACGCACCGTATCAGGGGATCTAACGCGAGTTTGTTACAAGTCAAGCTTGCTTTAGTACGCTTTAAGCCGAGCTGGGGAGGAAATTTTTGTGCAAGATCTCGCGCAAATAACTATAAAAATAAGAGCATCTAGCGCATATGAAATATACGCCAGAGCCTTATTTCTTATAGTTTCACTCCAGACCCAACTCCTGGATCTTGCGGGTGATGGTGTTGCGGCCAATGCCTAGCTTTTGCGCCGCTTCAATGCGCCGTCCCCGGGTGTTGTGCAGGGCAGTGAGGATCAGCTTGGACTCGAATCGGCGCGACAGCACGTCCCACACATCGTGCCGGTCGTTGGCCAGTAGCTCCAGCGCCTCGGCCTCCAGGCCCAGTTCCCAACCGGTCTGGGCACTGGGTGCATGGGCGTGGGCATCTGGGGGCCGCGCCGGCTCGGCGCTGGCGGGACGCAAAGCAGATTCGGCATCCATGTCCGGGCTGATATCCACATGCACCAGCGGCACGCCGATAGTACGGGTCGCCGTGGTGTGGCCCAGGCTGGATGGCGGAACCGTCACACCCAACACATCGGGCGGTAAATCTTTGGGCTCAATGGTCTGGGCCGGGGCCATCACGGTAAGCCAGTGGCACAGGTTTTCCAGCTGGCGGACGTTGCCAGGGAAAGGAAACAGCGCAATCTGTGCCAGCGCCGCGTCAGAAATACGTTTCGGCTCCACACCGAGCTGTTTGGCGCTTTGCTGCAAAAAGTGCCGGGTCAGCATGGGCACGTCTTCGACCCGCTCGCGCAGCGCGGGCAAGCGCAGGCGGATGACGTTCAGGCGGTGGAACAAATCTTCGCGGAACACGCCGTCACGCACGCGCTGCTCCAGATCCTGGTGGGTGGCGGCGATCACACGCACCTGGGCCTTGACGGCGTTGTGGCCGCCGACGCGGTAGAAATGCCCGTCGCTCAGCACCCGCAGCAGCCGCGTTTGCAGGTCAAACGGCATATCGCCGATTTCGTCCAAAAACAACGTGCCGCCATCGGCCTGTTCGAAACGGCCGCGGCGCATGGTTTGTGCGCCGGTGAAGGCACCGCGCTCATGGCCAAACAGCTCGCTCTCCAGCAGGTCTTTCGGAATTGCTGCGGTATTGATAGCTACAAACGGCCCATTGGCGCGAGGCGAATGCTTGTGTAGTGCACGGGCTACCAACTCTTTGCCGGAGCCGGATTCGCCAGTGATCATCACCGTGACGTTGCTTTGGCTGAGGCGGCCAATGGCGCGGAACACGTCCTGCATGGCCGGGGCCTGGCCCAGCATTTCTGGGGCGGCGGCCATGCGCTCTTCGGCCACTTCTTCGCGCTGGCTCTCTTCCACCGCGCGGCGGATCAGCTCCACCGCCTTGGGCAAGTCAAACGGCTTGGGCAGGTACTCAAACGCGCCGCCCTGGAAGGCCGACACGGCGCTGTCCAGGTCGGAAAAGGCGGTCATGATGATCACTGGCAGGCCGGGGTGCATCAGCTTGACCTTCTCCAGCAAGTCCAGACCCGAGCCACCAGGCATGCGGATATCGCTGACCAAAATCTGCGGGCCGTCTTCGTCGGTGGAAGATTCCAGCGCAGCCAGTACGTCGCGCGGATTGGTAAAGCTGCGGGTTGGCAGGTCTTCGCGCAACAGCGCTTTCTCCAGAACAAAGCGGATGGATTGGTCGTCGTCTACTATCCAGATCGGCTTCATAGTGGGGGGGTACCTTGGGTCAGGCTGCCTCAGGCTTATCAAGGCAGCGGGATGAGTAATTTGAAATCCGTGCGGCCCGGAACACTGTCACATTCGATCAAGCCATGGTGCTGCTGGACGAAGGTTTGTGCCAACGTCAGCCCCAGCCCAGATCCGCCCTCTCTGCCCGACACCAGCGGGTAAAAAATACGGTCCTTGATCGACTCGGGAACCCCCGGGCCGTTGTCGATGACATGCAATTCCAGTGCCAACCGGTAACGCTGTTTTCCAAAGGTCACTTGGCGCGCAATACGGCTGCGGAAAGTGATCTCGGCATCTCCTTCGGCAATGCGCTCGGCCAACGCCTGGGTCGCGTTGTGGGCCACGTTAAGCACCGCCTGGATGAGCTGTTCGCGGTCGCCGCGAAACTCGGGGATGGACACGTCGTATTCGCGCTCGATCTTCAAGCCGCGTGGAAACTCGGCCAGGATCAGGGAGCGCACGCGTTCGCAGATTTCGTGGATGTTGACGTCGCCCACCACGTGCGGGCGGCGGTGCGGGGCCAGCAGGCGGTCCACCAGGCTTTGCAGGCGGTCGGCCTCGTGGATGATGACCTGGGTGTACTCAATCAGCTCGCGCGACTCCATCTCCATCTCCAGCAACTGCGCCGCGCCGCGGATGCCACCCAGTGGGTTCTTGATCTCGTGGGCCAGATTGCGGATCAGCTCCTTGTTGGCCTGGGCCTGGTCGATCAGGCGCTCTTCCCGGTCTTGCTTGGCCTGCTGCTCCTGGGGCAGCAGCTCGATGATGATCTCACCGGGGCGCTCGGTCTGCGCCAGGATCACGTGTACCGGCACCGGCTCGTGGTTCAGGCGCTTGAGCCAGGCGTCGTAGCGCAGCGCGGCAAATTCGTTGCTGCCTGCACCCTCCAAGGCGTTTTCAAGAATCAGGGGTTCGGTAAAGCAGTCAGGGAAATGCGAGCCCTCGATGGTGCGGCGCGAGGTGCCCAGCGCGTCTTCCAGGGCCGCGTTGGCAAACAGCACCGCGCCATCGCTGGCCAGCACCGCCACCAAGGTGGCCAGCAAATCAAACGCGTGAAAGCGCGTGATGTAAGGGTGGGTGGGTGTAGTCAAACTAGGCATTTCAAGGCGGGTTGCGGGATGGGGGCAGGCGCGACAGCTCGCGCTTCAGGCCTGCAATGTCACTGTCGTTGCGGGCGATACTAGCTTTCAGTTCGGCCACACGGTCGAGGTATTTTTGGTAGTTGCGGGCCTCGCCACCTTGTTTGTCGGGCTCACCGCTGTTGTACTCTTTGAGCAAGTCGGCCTGGCGGACTTCGGCTTTTTTCAGCTCGGACTCCAAAATCATGCGGGCATCAGAGTCGCGTGCACGCTGCTCGGCACCGTCGTTGCGCGGGCTGCTGGGCGCTGGGGCACGCACCGGGGCGGGTGCAGTCCCTGGCGGGTTGCTGTGGACAATGGTGACGTTGCCGCCCTCCACCAGCTTGCAGCCGCGGGCCTTGGCATCTTTGGCATCCCTGACGGCATTGGTGTACTCGTTGCCGCAGCGGTAGACAGCCGTGTCCTGCGCCCACACGGTGGCCGATGCGCATACCAAAATCAGACCAAAAAAATGTTTCATGCGTAAAAGTTAAAGCCCAGCCAGGCTTGTTCTAGGAGGAAATGCGCAACGGTACTCTGTTTTTCACAGGCCACAGGTCCTAACTTTCATGAACTCGGGCGCAGAGCATTCCTTGCCAGACAAGTTGTTCCACATTAACGAAAAAAGGACGGCTTGCGCCGTCCTTTTGAGAGCCTGGGTGTCGCAATAAGTTGCGCCTCCGAAGGCCGTCGCTCTTAGAGCGAGTAGTACATGTCAAATTCCACCGGGTGGGTGGCCATGCGCATGCGGGTTACTTCGGTCATTTTCAGCTCGATGTAAGCATCAATGTACGCGTCGGTGAACACGCCGCCCTTGGTCAGGAAGGCACGGTCTTTGTCCAGGCATTCGAGGGCCTGGTCCAGGCTGTGGCAGACGGTAGGGATCAGCTTGTCTTCTTCGGGAGGCAAATGGTAGAGATCTTTGGTGGCGGCTTCGCCAGGATGGATCTTGTTTTCCACGCCGTCCAGGCCCGCCATCAACAGGGCTGCGAAGCCGAGGTAAGGGTTCATCAGGGGATCGGGGAAACGTGCTTCCACGCGGCGGCCCTTGGGGTTCGCCACGAAAGGAATACGGATCGAGGCAGAGCGGTTTTTGGCCGAGTACGCCAGCTTCACCGGCGCTTCGTACCCAGGCACCAGGCGCTTGTAGCTATTGGTGCCGGGGTTGGTGATGGCGTTCAAAGCGCGAGCGTGCTTGATGATGCCGCCAATGTAGTACAGGGCGTATTCGCTCAAACCGGCATAGCCGTCGCCAGCAAACAGGTTCTTGCCGTCTTTCCAGACCGACTGGTGCACGTGCATGCCGGAGCCGTTGTCGCCCACGATGGGCTTGGGCATGAAGGTGGCGGTTTTGCCGTAGGAATGCGCAACGTTTTGGATCACGTACTTTTGCAGCTGAACCCAGTCGGCGCGCTCAATCAGCGTGCTGAAACGGGTGCCGATTTCCATTTGGCCAGCGTTCGCCACTTCATGGTGGTGTACTTCGACCGGGATGCCCAGGGATTCGAGCACCAGGCACATTTCGGAACGCATGTCCTGGAAACTGTCGACGGGGGGCACAGGGAAGTAACCACCCTTGACGGCGGGCCGGTGGCCGGTATTGCCGTGTTCGTATTCCTTGCCGGTGTTCCAGGAGGCTTCTTCCGAGTCGATCTTGGAGAAGCAGCCGGACATGTCGTTGCCCCAACGCACGCTGTCGAACACGAAAAATTCGGGTTCTGGACCGAAGAAGGCAGTGTCGCCCAGGCCAGAAGCTTTCATGTAGGCTTCTGCGCGCTTGGCCAGCGAACGGGGATCGCGCTCGTACGGCTTGCCGTCGGCGGGGTCGATCACGTCGCAGGTCAAGATCATCGTCGTTTCTTCGAAAAACGGGTCGATGTTGGCGGTGTTGGCATCGGGCATGAGTTGCATGTCCGAAGCTTCAATACCCTTCCAGCCGGCGATGGAAGAACCGTCGAACGCGTGGCCCGAAATGAACTTGTCTTCGTCGAAATGGGACACCGGCACGGTGACGTGCTGTTCTTTGCCACGGGTATCGGTGAAGCGGAAGTCAACGAACTTAACTTCGTTCTCTTTCACCATCTTCATCACGTCAGCGACGGTCTTTGCCATCAAGAATCTCCTGGTAGGGGTTAGGTTTAATTAGGATTGCAGTTATTCGGCACATCAACCAATGCAGTTTTTGTGCCACCGCACAGTGAACCCACATTCGCAAGCACCTGCACAGCAACCGCTTTCCACGCGGGCATTTTGCGCCATAAAGCCGCGCTAAAAAGCCCCACAAAGCCCAAATTGCACCAACAAAGAGCACAATGAGAATGCACCAATAGTGTGCGACTAACTTCGCACCAGTTCAGGGCCAAGCCGGGCGTCGAAACCGTGCAATCCTGCCAGCAGCGCCGGATACGCAAACTCCACCCGCTCTGGCGTGCCCTTCACACCCAGCTCGATATGGCGGCCATATTCCGGGTGGTCCACACTGGGCAGGCTGAATACCTTGACCCCTTCAAACTGGCGCTCCAATGCTTCCATCAACGGGGTCAACGTGGCTTCCATGCTGCCAAACACGATCACGGACTTCTCGACCCACGCAGCTTTCTGAAACCACGGGGTGTAGTGCTGGTCCAGTACCCATTCCACCATCGGCCAGGCCATCACCGGGAAGCCCGGAACAAAGTGCACGTGGCCCATGCTGAAGCCGGGGATTTTGTTGTACGGGTTGGGAATGATGTGCGCGCCCTGCGGAAACACGCCCATGTTCAGGCGGTGGACGTTGTCCGGGTGCGTGGGCTCATAAGGCACACCCTGGTCACGGGCAGTGTCTTGCATGCGTTCGCGGATCAGCGCCTCGGCTTGCGGGTGCAAGGCCAGCGGCAGGCCCAGGGCCTTGGCAGCGCACTGGCGGGTGTGGTCGTCGGGCGTGGCACCGATGCCACCGGTGGAGAACACCACATCGCCTGAGGCAAACGCCCGCTGCAGGGTGCTGGTGATGCGCGCCGGGTCATCGCCCACGTAGTCGGCATAGCCGAGTTGCAGGCCGCGTGCAGCCAGCAGTTCGATCACCTTGGGCAGGTGCTTGTCAGCGCGTTTGCCTGACAGGATTTCATCACCCACAATGACTAGCCCAAAGATGGGCGCAGAGTCAAGGGGGCGGAAGGTAGGAAGTTCCAGCGTCATAAGTGGGTTTTGATTGAACAGGTTCCAAAATTTCCAGCGGGGCAGCAAACGGTGCCCCTACGGGTGCGGCCTGCAATGCCGTCTCGGCCCGCAAGGCTTGTAGCGCGGCCAGCACGTAATGGGCAAACCACAGCGAAGAAAAGGCAAATACCAAGGTGTAGATCCAGATGGCCAGCGGCACCAGCACCACAAAGGCAGCCGCAAACAAAGCCCCTGAAGCCCATACCAAGCTGGGTGCTGCCCCCAAATAGCCGGTCAACACGCCCATGCCCATCAGGGTGATACGGTGGCGGCGGTAGATCTCGGTGCGCTCTTCCTTGCTGGCGTGCAGGGCCAGGGCATCGTAGGACATGACACGGTAGGTCAACCAACCCCAGATTAGCGGCGGCAGCACCAAAATGAGCGGAGGCACCAGCCACAGTGGAATCGACACCAGCAACGCCACCAGGGCCAGCACAATGGAGCCGAGCGACCAGAACAGTCCGCCGATGAAGGTGCCGCCCTTCTTTTTTTCCAGCTGGGGAAAGCGCCGCTCGGACACCAGCGCCACCAAGGCCGGGGTCATCATCATGGCTACCGCCAACAGCGACAGCACCACGATGAAGGGTGTCACGGCAAAGATCACCAGCAAGGGGGCCAGTGCCACCTTGAGCTGGCCCACCCCGGCGCTCTCCAGCCAAGCCCATATGCGGGCCACCCACTCCGACGCATCCAGCATGCCACGCACCATGTCCAACGCGGGCTCCCAGTAAAAATACCCCAGGCCCAGCGACACTGCCACCAATACCAGCAAAGGCAAAAACGACAGCGCAATCACACGGTGGTGCATGCAGTAGGCCGCAGCGCGCCAAAAGGAATCCAAAAGCAGTTTCATGGGGGTGAGGATACCCGTATCGAATTAACGCAGCACGGCCCACAGCCGCCGCAGGCCCAGCCACTGCTGCTGCCAGAAACCCCGACCGTAGTCGCGCCCGCCCTCCTCGGCTAGCTGGTCGCGGATGCCGGTCGGGTCGTAGCGCAATTCGAAATTGGCAGTGCCAAACAGCATGTCCCACCAAGGCAACAGCACCCCAAAGTTGTGTCCGCCCAGCGTATTTTTGCCCGCCGACTCGTGGCCGATACCGATGCTGTGGTGCCGTCGATGGAAGCGCGGGCTAACCCACAGCCGCTCGCCCACCCGGCCAAACCAGACGCGCAGATTGGCGTGTTGCAGGCTTTCGCTGAGCTGGGTAAAGGCCACGATGGCAATGAACTGGCCCGGGGCCACACCGACCAGCTGGGCCACCAGGGCCACGATGATGTCGCCGACCACGTCGTCCAGCAGGTGGTTGCGGTTGTCGCTCCACAGGGTCATTTGGCGCTGCGAATGGTGCAGGGAATGCAGGCTCCACCACCAGGCAAACTGGTGCTGGCCCCGGTGCACCCAGTAGCCTAAAAAGTCGAAGGCCACCAGGTACAAGGCAAAGCTGAACAACGCCTGATCGGTCACGCCGGGCCACAAAGCATCCAGGTGAAAAGTTGCCATACCCGCCACCCGCATCTCGCCAAACAGGCCATCCATGATCGGGGCGAGGGTAAAAAACAGCAGCAACCGGAACGCGCCCAGCCGGTGCAACAGGGTGTAAATGATGTCAATGCGTACCGCCGTGCGGTCTTGCAGCGGCTCCACCGGCCGCCAGCGCTGCAACGGCCCCAGCACCGCGACCAGCACCAGTAACTGCAGCAAACCCACCAACAACCAGCCGGTAGCGGTGTAAGCATCTTCCACCCAGCCACCAAAGCCCAGGTCAAACACCAGGGGCTGGACGAGCGCTTCAAACAGCCACTGCTGCGCGTCGGAAAACAGGTTGGTCAAAAAATCCATAATAAAAAAATAATGACTTCCACACCGTCCAACTACCGGGCTGACCCTGATGGTCAGACGGTGCAGAACTCTGGCGATTATTGGGTATGGGCGCTTATCCACGCGGTGTAGTCGGGATGTTCACGCAGGGTGCGAAAGCAAAATCCGCGCTCTTTCAGGCCGACGATCAGCGGCTCCAGCACCGCGGGGGCCCAGGGGTCTTTGCGCGACCAAATGCCCAGGTGGGCCAGCAAAATATCGCCGTTGCGGATGGTGCGCAGGGCCTGGGCCAGCAGCGCAGGATTGCTGGCTTTTTCACTTGACAGCTCGTCGCCCAAGAATCCGGCCGGGGCCCAGCCCACGTGCGCATAGCCACAGGATTTGGCCGCTGCCAGCAACGCAGGCGAGGTCTTGCCACCGGGCGCGCGGAACAAAGGTAGCGGTGCCTGGCCGGTCATGGCCTGCATACGCTGGCTGGCACGGTGGATTTCTTCGCAGTACTGGGCTGCGGTCCAGGTGAATTCGCGGTCGGTATCCGGCCCGGCCGAGGGCTTGACGCGGAAGCGGACCGGCGTACCCGGCTGACCTGGTAGATCAGCCTTCCAGTACACGTGGTCAAACGTGTGGGATGCAAAGGCGTGGCCCTCAGCGGCACGGGCCTTCCACCACGGTGCCCAGTACGCGCCCAGGCTACCGTCACCTTCCTGGGTGCGCTCTTGGGCACCAAAGAAAGTCACCTTGACCTGTTGGCGATTTAACACCTCGGCCACCAAAGGGGCGATACCCATGTGGCCGGTGTCAAACGTCAGGTAAAGTGGTTTTTCACAAGGTTTTTCGGCGGTAGCGCATATAGCACCTGCACTAGCAGCTACTAATACCGTAGCAAATGCATATTTAGCGTGCTGCGTGGTCCAGAGTCCAAACGCCATGGGGAGACCTTCCAACATTGATTTGACGCACGACTTTTTTGGATTCCAGGTCGATCACCGTGAGCTTGCGGGCCCAGCGCGACGACACCAGCAGCAGCTTGCCATCGGCCGACACATCCATGCAGTCCGGCCCGCCGGGTGCCGGGTAAGTGGCTACCGACTCCAGGGTTTGCAGGTCGATCTTGCTGATGCTGTTGGCGACCCGGTTGCTGACGAACACGTGGCGCTTGTCGCCCGCCGCGCGGAACGCGTGCGAGCCCTTGCCCGTGGCGATGACCTTGGTGCGCACGGGGGCCTTGCCCGACACGTCGTACACCTCCACGCCCTCCCCGCCCGTCAGGCCGACCAGCAGGGTTTTGTCATCGGCTGTGCCGTAGATATCGGCGGGCATGGCCCCCGTGGGGATACGCCATTTGATGGTTTGGGTGGCCAAGTCCACCGCGACCAGCTCGTCGCTGTCTTGCATGGTGGAGTAGATGGTGGTGCTTTTGCTGTCAATCCACAGGTGGCTGGGCGTTTTACCGGTGGCCACGCGCTTGACTAGAGCGATGTCCTTACCGTCCCAGCGGTAGATGTCGATGTGGTTGAGCCGGTTGGCTGCAGTGACAAACCACTTCATATTGGGCGAGAAGCGCAACTGGTATGGGTCCAGCACGTCGCGTACTACCCGCTGGATCTCGGCCGTCTTGGGGTCGATGAAGGTCAGCGTGTCGGACAGGGCATTGGCAATCACCAGCGACTTCTCGTCGGGGGTGAGGTACATGTGGTGCGGCTCTTTGCCGGTCGGGATGCGCTGGGTTTCGGTCCAGCTACCGGGGTCGATCACGCTTACGCTGGCATCCAGCGAATTGAGCACAAATATCGGCGAGGAAATAAGGGTGGACTGGGCCCAAGCGGCAAGCGGGGTGGCTACGGCAAAAGCAAGAACAGAGGCCAAAAAGGCAAAACTTCGGACAAACAACTTCACAATGCACCACTAATAACAAACAGCTTGGCAGTGTAGCCGCCGGGCACGGCCCCTCTGGGCCGCGGATGTAACAACTAAGAACTTGTCTGCGCGGCAGAAAGTTGGGCCAGATCCTCGGCACTGAGCCAGCGCCATTGCCCTGGCAGCAGGTCGGCAGGCAGCGCAAAACGGCCCATTTGCGAACGGTGCAGGCCCTCTACCCGGTTGCTTACTGCCGCCAGCATGCGTTTGACTTGGTGGTATTTGCCTTCGGTCAAGGTCAGGCGCAGGTGGTGGCTACTGACGGCCTCGCACGCAGCAGCCCGGACCGGCTTGGGGTCATCGTCCAGCACTACACCAGCCAACAGCTTGGCCACCTGCTGCGCGTCCAGGGGGTGCTTGGTGGTCACCTCATAGACCTTGGGCACATGCTTTTTGGGCGAGGTCATGCGGTGGATGAACTGGCCATCATCGCTGAGCAGCAGCAGGCCCGTGGTGTCCTGGTCTAGCCGCCCCACGGCCTGTACGCCTTGCAACGCGCCTTTTTGCGGCCGCAACCGCAAAGGCGACGGCAGCAGTGTGTAAATGCTGGGATAGGTGGACGGCTTTTGCGAGCACTCGGTACCCGCCGGCTTATTCAGCAGCACATAAGCCTGGCGGTGGTAGGGCCAGTCCACACCTTGCACCCGAAAGCGCATGCCTTCTGGATCAAAATCCATAGCTGACTCTGCACATACAACCGGCGCTAGAGCCGTATTTTCCGTATAAACCTCGACCAGGCCCTGCTGGACCAGACCGGCACACACACGGCGGGTACCAAAGCCCTGCGAATAAAGAATGTCTTGAAGCTGCATGCTGCGAGTATCGCAAACGCCGCACCCTGTTCTGCGCAACTGGTGCATCCCATACATCCACAATATGGTGCACAAACCGTGAACCAATTCACATGGATATGCAGCGTATGCGGATACAAACTAGGCTTTACCGGAGTTCTTCATGCGCGAACTATTTACCACCCTGTTTGTTTTTGCCGCCGCCTTCATGCTGTGGCGCACTGTGCGCCCGCACCGCCACAACGGCTACCAAATCGCTTCCTCACACCCACTACAAACCGCTGAAGCAGCCTATCACCACACTTTCAAATGGCCTTCTTTGGGCTTGTTCCAATTAGACACAGCAGACAGCTCGCGCTACCAAACCGCCCTGAAATTGGTGGCCGATGGCACACCCATCAGTTCGACAGGTATGCAGGTGGTGGCCCAGTTACACACCGGCGGCAACAATGCCGAAATCTGGAAACCGGTAGAGATTCGGGTACACGGAGAGCGCGTAGGCTTTTTGTCGAGTGGCGATGCCAGCCGCTTCCAGCGCCGTCTGGCCTATGAAGGCCACGCCGGACAAACCACCAGCTGTGATGCACGGATCACCCTCAACGGCAGCCACTACGACATTCGGCTGGATTTGAAAGAGTTTCGCCACTGAGCACTGGCTAATGGCCATCGCACTGCTTAAGTCTGGCCTAAGCCAGCATCCTGATAGTTGGGCATCACAACCCAACCACCCAAGGATGCTCTCATGCAAGTTCTGTCTCTCCAAAACACCAAACTCGTTTTTGCCCTGGTTGCCGCCGGAGCCATTGGCGGTACGGCTGGGTCCCTACTGCACAACGTTGGCGAAGCCCGCGCAGCAGCACCCCTCGTAAGCACTGCCACCAGCCCCGCCACAACCATGGCGTTGCCTGATTTTTCGCAGATCACCACCCAGTACGGCCCTGCAGTCGTCAACATCAGCGTAACCAGCGTCGCCAAGGCCGGTGACGACGACACAGAAACCGCCCAGCATCCCCAGCGCGACGACCCGTTTGGCAACGACCCTTTCTTTGAATTCTTTCGCCGCTTTCAGCAAGGCCAAGGCGGTATCCCCGGCCAAAAAGAAGCACCCACGCGCAGCCAGGGCTCGGGCTTCATCGTAAGCGCCGACGGCATCGTGATGACCAACGCCCACGTAGTAAAAGATGCCAAGGAAGTCGTCGTCAAACTCACCGACCGCCGCGAATTTGTCGCCAAGGTACTGGGAGTTGACCCCAAAACCGACATCGCCGTATTAAAGATAGAAGCCAAAAACCTGCCCGTTGCAACCATAGGCAAATCCAGCGATTTAAAAGTCGGCGAATGGGTATTGGCCATCGGCTCGCCTTACGGATTTGAAAACACCGTTACCGCTGGTGTGGTCAGTGCCAAGGGCCGTTCCTTGCCTGACGACAGCGCGGTGCCGTTCATTCAGACCGATGCGGCCGTCAACCCAGGCAACTCGGGTGGCCCCCTATTCAATAGCCGGGGCGAGGTGATTGGCATCAACTCCCAAATCTACAGCCGTACCGGTGGTTACCAAGGTTTGTCGTTCGCCATCCCCATGGATCTGGCGGGCAAGGTCAAAGACCAGATCGTCGCCCACGGCAAGGTTGAGCATGCGCGCCTTGGAGTATCGGTGCAAGAGGTCAACCAGGCCTTGGCCGATTCGTTCAAGCTAGACAAACCCGAAGGCGCGCTGGTATCCAGCGTTGAAAAAGACGGCCCCGCCAGCAAGGCCGGTTTAGAGCCGGGTGACGTAATCCGCAAAGTGGATGGCCACGCTGTGGTGTCGTCGGGTGACCTGCCTGCCGTCATCAGCCAGGATGCACCGGGCGACAAGGTCAAGCTGGACGTGTGGCGCAAAGGTGCTGCGCTGGAAATTGAAGCCAAGTTGGGCAACGCCAACGACAAACCGGTGCAGGTCGCCGCCAGCAAAGAAGCGGCATCGCAAGGTCGCCTGGGTCTGGCCTTACGCCCCTTGCAGCCAGAGGAACTGCGCGCAGCCGGAGTTGCCAATGGCCTATTGATCGAATCTTCCGCAGGCCCGGCCGCCAATGCAGGTGTCGAAAGTGGCGACGTGTTGCTGGCCATCAACGGCACGCCCGTCAAGAGCATCGAGCAGGTAAAAGTCGCTATAGCCAAGTCCGATAAATCGATTGCGCTGCTGATCTTGCGTGCCGGCGACACCATTTTTGTACCGGTTCGGATGGGCTAAACGCCATGAAACAGGCAGTCCTCACAAGAGTGGGCTGCCTAAAAACAGGTTTATTGATGGCCTGTTGTGTAAAACACAACGGATGCAACCGAGTCTTTACCGGCTCTAAAAAATCATTTTTTAGTATACAAAATAGACATTTAAACTAAAAAATAAACCTACAAACTCCACAAAAAATCAGCCCTTCGGCTACCAACACCGCGCTTGCGTAGCTCCGCATGTGCGCTGCAAACGGAGTGCACCTGCTGTCTTTTCGCTAGCAGTAGCATTTTGTAAGCGACTTGAAACCTTGCCTTACAGTGGCCTTTTGTAGAGTTGCACTCCGATCACACCAGGCCATAAAACTGTACACTTGAACAGTTTTAAAATGCATATCAACCAGCATTGATATGCTTGACTCGATATTAATAGTCCTCCTAGAATTCGCCGTCCCCCCTACAACCACAGGGACACACCGAACCCGCTGCCGAACCCCGGCTAAGTCAAATCGCTGCCAAAGCCCCATGGGTACCGCAGGATTTTGATGGCGTACCCACCCAATCGAGGTGCCCCAAGCGAATTGCTCTTACGCAAACTTTATCGCCCCAGGCCTTCGCTAGATGAGGAAGTGCTATGACAGCGTTACAAAAGATAGGCCAAGGGCTGCGAACCATCGCAGCAGATATTACCCAAGGCTTTTTTGAGATTACCCATAACGGATTTGCCCTGCTGGGCTTGGTCGTTGCCTTTTTGGTCGTGACCATGACCGCCCGGCCCGATTTGCGCCAAGTTGCCGAAGTCCAACTGATGGGCTGGTTGCAAGAACGCCAAGTGGTGCCAGGTACTGACACGGAATGGGCCGCAGAAGCCGATACCGATGCGGTAGACCGCGCCACTGCCAGCAATCCACAAGACCTGCCTAAACAGCAGGCTGCAGTGGCCTATTGGTTAAGCAAAAAATACCATGTAGCAGCCGAACCGGTCAGCGCTTTGGTAGCAGAGGCTTATGACCTTGGCAAACGCGTTAAACTTGACCCGACCCTGATTTTGGCGGTCATGGCTATTGAATCTGGTTTTAATCCGTTTGCCCAAAGCCCTGTTGGTGCCCAGGGACTGATGCAAGTAATGACCCGTGTGCACACGGAAAAATACGATGTGTTTGGAGGAAAACTGGCTGCGTTTGACCCCCTGACCAATTTGCGCGTCGGTGTAAAGGTGTTGCAAGAATGCATCGCCCGCGCGGGCTCGGTTGAAGGCGGTCTGCGCAACTACGTGGGCGCGGCAAACATCCAAGACGACGGTGGCTATGCTGGCAAAGTCATGGCCGAACACAGCCGCCTGCAACAAGTTGCCGCAGGACGTTCTGCACCTATGACAGCCCCCCGCACCGTTCCAGCTGCCGCTGCACTGAAGACGCAGGCTTCGGCAGAAGACGACAAAGTCGCGTTGCTCGTCAAATACTAACTCCCATTGAGCCTCCGTTACACTAGTAGGGTACGCAACTGGCGATAGGCGTGACCCCAAAGGGTGCTCACGCTGACGTGGACCACCGCTGCGGCCTTCTCACAGGGCCCGCCGGGCAACCACTGGGAAGCGTACCGCCAGGGCCTCGAAATCCTTGGTGTTCAGCCGTTCGCCTGGGCAGCACTTGCTTCACCGCAAGGACCACCGTCTTGACTACCAGGTTAAAGGACTGCCATGTACGACCGTACGATTCTTGTAGAGCAAACCGATCCCGAACTGTTCGCAGCCATACAGGCTGAGAACGCCCGCCAAGAACACCACATCGAGCTGATCGCCAGCGAAAACTACGCCTCGCCCGCCGTAATGGCCGCGCAGGGATCACAGCTTACTAACAAATACGCTGAAGGCTACCCCGGCCGCCGTTACTACGGCGGCTGTGAATACGTCGACGTAACTGAGCAATTGGCAATTGACCGCGTCAAGCAAATCTTTGGTGCGGAAGCCGCCAACGTACAACCGCATTGCGGTGCATCGGCCAACGAAGCCGTGTTCCTGGCCTTCTTGAAGCCTGGTGACACCATCATGGGCATGAGCTTGGCAGAAGGCGGTCACCTGACCCACGGCATGGCGCTGAACATGAGCGGCAAGTGGTTCAATGTAGTTAGCTATGGCCTCGATGCCAACGAAGCCATTGACTACGATGCCATGGAACGCAAAGCACATGAATCCAAGCCAAAACTCATCATCGCGGGTGCCAGTGCTTACTCTCTAGCTATTGATTTTGAGCGATTTGCCAAAGTCGCTAAAGACGTGGGTGCCATCTTCATGGTGGACATGGCGCACTACGCCGGGCTGATTGCCGCAGGCATCTACCCCAACCCTGTGCCGCACGCCGATATCGTCACCTCCACCACCCACAAGAGTCTGCGTGGCCCCCGCGGCGGCATCATTCTGATGAAGTCGCAGTTTGAGAAAGCTATCAACAGCGCTATCTTCCCCGGCCTGCAAGGTGGTCCGCTGATGCATGTGATCGCAGCCAAGGCGGTTGCTTTCAAGGAAGCCCTAGCCCCCGAATTCAAAATTTACCAACAACAGGTTTTGAAGAACGCCCAAATCGTTGCGGAAACCCTGACCCAGCGCGGTCTGCGCATCGTCAGTGGCGGCACCCAAAGCCACCTGATGCTGGTCGATTTGCGCGCCAAAGGTATTACCGGCAAAGAAGCCGAGGCCGTATTGGGCAGTGCGCATATGACCATCAACAAAAACGCCATCCCCAACGATCCCGAAAAGCCCATGGTCACCAGCGGCGTACGTATCGGCACCCCCGCCATGACCACGCGCGGCTTCAAGGACGAAGAGGCCCGTGCCACTGCCCACTTGGTGGCCGACGTGCTGGACAACCCGCGTGACGAAGCCAATCTGGATGCCGTGCGCGCCAAGGTCGCCGCGTTGACCAGCCGCTTCCCGGTTTACCGTTAAGCCACCACAGCCCCCATGAAGTGCCCTTTCTGCGGCCATGGCGAGACCCAAGTCGTCGAAACCCGCGAATCCGACGACGGCGACCTCGTGCGTCGCCGCCGCCGTTGTGGGGGTTGTGAAAAGAGATTTACCACTTACGAACGGCCTGATGTCAGTTATCCAGCAGTTGTCAAAAAGGATGGGCGCCGCACTGACTATGCTTCCGTTAAGTTACGTGCTTCTTTTTCGTTGGCGCTTAGAAAACGTCCGGTCAGCACTGAACAAATCGACAACGCCATAGAACGTGTTGAAGAACGGCTACTCAATCTGGGTGTGCGTGAGGTCATATCTAGCCAAATCGGCGAACTGGTAATGCGCGAGCTAAAAAAGCTCGACAAAGTCGCTTACATCCGATTTGCCAGCGTATACCGCAGCTTCGAAGATATTGATGAATTCAAGACTTTAGTAGACGAAGTTCAGCGCTAAGCGTTAACACAAGCCTCAATTTACGACGACCCGCCAAACGGCCGCTAGCAAACGATGAGCGGTCTCACTGGGGCTGGGGGATGAATTTATTATCCATGAATGGAAAATTCGCACCACCGAGAACGAGAACGTCAATGCAAGACGTTGCGCCATCTAGCTAAAACTACCCAAGGCTTCTCCTTGCTGGAAGTGCTTATATCCATCATCATTTTGTCGTTTGGACTCTTAGGCATGGTGGGTTTGCAAGCTACCGCACTGCAATCCAACCGAGAGGCGCGCTCTCAATCTGTTGCAGCATCTCTGGCACGAGAACTCGCAGAAATGATGCGCGGCAACAAAGACATAGCGCTGCTGACAACCAGCAATCCTTATCTTGGAGACTTCACATCTCCTCTCACGGCAGCAGCTCCTTCTTACTGCCTCAACGTATCGAATACAGCAAGTACCTGTACAAACACCACAGATGTTGCCAACGCGGAAATGACAGAGTGGCTATCGCGGGTTGATAGCCAATTGCCCGGCGCACGCGTGAAAGTGTGCATAGACTCGGCCCCGTTTGATAGCAGCACCGGATTACCACAATGGGGTTGCACTGCAGCAACGGGTGCAAACACCGTCATAAAAATAGGTTGGACCAGAGGCTCTACCAACCGCTCACTGACCGGTAGCGCGGCTCTAGAACGCACTAGCGACACAAACAGCCAACCCTCCATTGTTCTTCCTGTTACCGCTGGAATTACGACGACGACTCCATGAAGACTTCAGACAACTTACGTTCAACTGGCTGCAGTAAAAAGCTGTTGCACCAACCACTGCGCAACCAGCAGGGCTTAACCATGGTTGAGCTATTGGTCGCAATGGTGATCAGCACATTGATTGCTATTGCCGCTATCGCATCCTTACTCATCAGCAGGCAAGGATTTACCGCAGTTGATGCATCGTCGCAACTGCGTGACAACGCGCGGTTCGCAATAGACATGATTCAGCGTCTTGGAGTGCAAACAGGGTACCAAGATGTACTTTATGCAGGGACGGCACGAAAAGTTGTCATGGGGATTGATACCAATCCTGATCCTAATATTTCAGGTTTTAACAACTCGAGTGCAAGTGTTTCGGGCACCCTAGTCACCCCAACAACACGTACTACAGGATCACTTGGATATGGCAGTGACATATTGATATTGCGTTACCAAGCCAATGAAACATTCCCAGGATCGGGTATTTCAGACAATGCCATGATCAACTGTATGGGTAACACCACATCCAATGTCATTCCAATCAATCGTGATGACCGAATGTTTAGTGTTCTCTACGTAGCAACTGGCTCGGACGGAGAGCCCTCACTAATGTGCTCAACGGATACAGGCACTGCACAGCCGCTAGTCCAAGGCGTAGAAAATTTTCAAGTTCTGTTTGGTGTTGATGCTGTAACTCCTAATGCCGCTCCCACTATCGCAACTGACTCCATCACAGATGTTTATCTGCGTGCAGATCAAATGGTCGTTACGGGTAACAGCATAGCAACCAATGCAAACTGGCGGCGCGTACGCAGTCTGCGCATAGGCATGGTGCTACGTGGATCTCCCGGGTCAAGCCAAGATAAAGCAGCACAAACCTTTTACCCTTTTGGTACGGCACCAGGTACAACTGGTGGTGCCATTGGATCGGCCATGTCAAGCAGCAATGATCCTGGTACGGTTTTTAGCCCTACGCCTGACGGTCGACTGCGCCAAGTAGTGACGTTTACCGTGCATTTGCGCAATGAGCAGGGCAATTGAGATGACATATCCAAACCATGCGGCCTCTACACCCGCACCTCTGCAACATGGTGCTTCACTCATCGTTGTAATGATGGTGCTCACAGTCGTGTCCCTACTAGGTATTGCAGGGATACAAATTGCGACCATGAGTGAGCGCGGCGCACGCAATGACCGAGACATGCAAATAGCATGGCAAGCAGCCGAAGCCGCCCTCATTGATGCAGAGTTTGATATATATGGCCCCACCGCATCTACCCGACGCAGCATATTTAAAAACTCTAACGATATATCCAGTTTTGTTGCAGGATGTGGCAATAGCGGCATCAGCGTTGGTTTATGTACTTTAGTAAGCACCGGTAAACCAGCATGGTTAACGGTGGACTTCACCGACACCAGTAGCACATCACGCACTACATTATTCGGTCAATATACCAATCGTATATTTATGGCAGGTGGATTAGGAGTGCAGCCCTCCAAACCACCGCGGTACATCATTGAGCCTATACCAGATCCCGAGCGTGACATTACATCAAACACCACAACCTATATTTATCGAGTTACTGCAATGGGTTTTGGACCACGCGATGATATTCAAGCCGTGCTGCAGACAATATACCGCTACTGATGCATATAATATGAAAAATATTAAATCAAAACATTACTTTTTATTTTTAGAAAAAATGAAAATAATAAATCTTCGATGGGTTCTACTGATATCCATAACCATCGTTGCGTTCATCACTATTGCCACAGTTAAAGCAGCTGTAGCACCACTGATCCCTGCAATTAATTTGTCAAGCAACCCCCTTTATGCCACATCCACTTCCGACAAGCCCATTATCGCACTGGCATTATCTGTAGAGTATCCCACAGTAGGCGCACAGTATTTAGACACGAACTACTCCAACACCAACGAGTACTTGGGATATTACGATGCTGAAAGTTGCTATACATATAACGATGCACCTGCTGAAACACCAGCAACGGGGCTCACGGCAAGTGATTACAAGCGCTTTGACCGCAGTGGCGCAGCAACTAATCGTATGTGTACAAACGCGTTTAGTGGAAATTTTCTAAATTGGTCATCTAACTCTGCAATTGACATGCTAAGAGTTGCCCTATCTGGTGGCGATCGCTATATTGACACGGCATCTCTTACCATTTTGCAACGTGCCATGATTCCAAATGGGGATCCCATCTGCATGTGGAATAGCAGTAATTTTCCTGCAAAACAACTTCCCAAAGGCGCGGACGGAAAATATTTTGGGGCAGTACCAACATTAATGATTACAGCAGCCAGTGGCAGTGACATTTGGGTTGCCAATACTCTTAATCAAATATATTTTGGAACCAATAGTACAGGTGGATGTGGAAACACGAGTGCCTATAACCTGGGTGGACCAACTGCAAGCATAGGACCTATTGTTATTAAATCTCAAACATTGCCTACTGATGCAAGCGCTTCGTGTGCATCAGAGAATAACACATGCTCATTTTCTGGCATAAAAGAGGTTTGGTATGGAGCAGGCCAAAAGTGGGCAGTTGCGCCTGCATCAAATGGAGTAAGTTGCTCCAATGGAGTATTTGGAGATCCGTACAATGGAACTGCAAAGAACTGCTACACACGAAGCTACACTGGAACATGGAAACCATCCGGAGGAACATTAAATTCAGATGGTTTCTTTTATGCCCGCGTAAAAGTATGCGACATGGATAGCTCTGGCACACTTTTAGATGTGCGGAATTATGTTAATGGTAACGGACTATGTACAAAGTACCCGAG
This sequence comes from Rhodoferax sp. RT5P35, assembly GCF_056521385.1. NCBI lineage: Bacteria > Pseudomonadati > Pseudomonadota > Betaproteobacteria > Burkholderiales > Comamonadaceae > Rhodoferax > Rhodoferax sp. RT5P35. Next base: position 121,072 of record NZ_JBWMAX010000014.1, read on the forward strand.
TGGCAATTACAAACCGACCGGATCTATCCAAAAATACAGTGACCAACTCCGTTTGGCGGCCTTCGGTTATCTGCTAGATCAAACCCAAAGTCGATACGGTGGCGTTTTACGCGCTCCTATGAAATTTGTTGGAGCCAAAACATTTGATATTAATGGTCAAGACAACACTCCCACTACAGGAAACCCCAACGCAGAATGGGATAGCACAACCGGTGTTTTTTCAACCAATCCTGATGGCGATACTACTCAAACGCCAAATATTAGTGGCGTAGTCAATTATTTAAATAAATTTGGAAGAACTGGACCTGTTGCAGGACGGTACAAAATATACGACCCTGTTGGCGAGTTACATTACGAAACTCTTCGCTATCTACAAGGCCTGCCACCGAGTACTGCAGCTGTAAGCAATATCACATCGGCAATGTACGATGGATTTCCGGTTGCAACAACATGGGTAGATCCTTATGGTAATGGTCGCTCCAATACAGCAGACTACTCATGCCAAAAAAGCAATATTGTGGTCGTTGGTGACGTAAATACCCATGATGGTTCAAACATCCCTACGCCCAACGCAAGCAATAATATTCCAGATATCACGGGATGGCTTAATATTGTTAAGAATTTCGAGAGCAACACCTCTACAAATTATATTGATGGACAAAATGCCACTCGTGTTACAGGCAATCCTAACACTTCAAATGGTGGCACTCCATCAAATCAAATAATTGGCTCCGCTTATTGGGCGCATACCCATGATATTAGAGGAGCTGGATGGACTAACGGAGTTAGCCTGCAACGCCCTGGGCTTCGAATTAAAACATTTCTTTTTGATGTAAATGAGTACGGCGCATCCAACAATGCTAGTTACCGGCAGAACAACAATCAATTTTTTATGGCATCAAAATATGGAGGCTTTGAATCTACTTCAGCCAACAGTAAGCCATACAACACTTATGGAAATCCATTCAAACAGCAAGATGGGACCAATAATAACAATGTTTGGCAAAACCCCAACACCCCAGGGGAGGCAGGAACTTATTACTTGCAAAGTGGTGCCCGTGGAGTTTTAAGCGCATTTGAAGACATTTTTAACCGTGCTACTACCGTATCAAAAAATATTGCAGGAAGTGCGGTAGCCTCTAAAACAGTTACATCCGCTGGCAGCTATGTGTACCAAGGTTCTTTTGATACATCCGATTGGAGCGGAGATGTTTTTGCATACCCCATCACTATAAATTCCTCAAATGCTATTTCAATAAGCAGCTCTGCATCGTGGACGGCCGCCACCCGATTGTCGGCAATGAGCACTCCTGTAACATTACGTAATATTGTTATTGGTAATTCTGGTGCAACTAGCAGCCCTGTTGCCAATGATTTTTTATGGAATAATTCTCTGAGTACTGCCATAAAAACCGCCTTAGCGAAAGTTACACCAAGCAGTACTGCTGACAGCAATGGACAGGCTCGGCTTAACTACCTCCGTGGCGACAAAACCAATGAAAATACTCTTTTTCGCCCGCGCACTAAACTACTTGGCGACATCATAAATTCTGGTATTACATACTCAGGAACGCCCACCACAGGTATTGCTTACAGCAGCACATACCCAGGTTTTTATTCCAGCAATAAAAATCGCACAGCGGCTGTATTTGTTGGCGCGAATGATGGAATGCTGCACTCGTTTAATGCCACTTCTGGGGATGAATTATTTGCTTACATACCGAGTTGGATGACATCAAAGTTAGCCGCCTTGACCAGCACCACATACAACACAAGTCACCAGAGCTATGTGGATAGCACTCCAGTTGTGGCAGAAGCGGAAGTAGGGTTTGCCGGAACAGCGTCAGACTGGAAAACTGTGTTGGTATCTGGCACCGGAGCTGGAGGCTCTGGCGTATTTGCATTAGACGTAACAGATCCTACCGCTTTTACGGCCAGCAAAGTAATGTGGGAATTTACGCGGGCAGATGATGCTGATATGGGCTATGTAGTAGGTCAGCCTCAAATTATGCGTCTGCGTACTAGCGCACTCAACGCTACGACGGCAACGTACCGCTGGTTTGCATTAGTCGCAAGTGGAGTAAATAACTATGTTCCAGAAAATGGACTTTATAGCGCCACTGGAAATCCTGCGCTTTTCTTATTGGCATTAGACAAACCGGCTGGAGCGGCATGGGACTCAACAAATTATTATAAAATCTCCATCCCTGTGGATAGCACATTAAGCACACTTAATGCTACCGGTCTCATTAATTTTAGAGTCACATATGGATCCTCAGGTGAATTAGCACAAATATTCTTGGGCGATCTACATGGAAAACTTTGGAAATTAGATTTTTCACAATATGGTGCGGCCAATTGGAATATGGCAAAACTCTCTCCTTATAAAAATGGCATCACCAATGCACCAATACCACTTTATATCGCAAAAACCTCTGCAAATATTGTTCAACCCATTTCCATGGCACCGTCTATTAAATCCGGCCCACTCGTAAATGGATTAAATACCTACTATATTGTATTTGGCACTGGAAAATATCTCGAGTCTAGCGACAAACTATCAACCGTACAAAATTCGGTTTATGCAGTTTTTGATAACGGCACAACTACAGCGGACAGTTCTGGAGCAAATAGCATCATTACCGATCGCAGTCGCCTGCAGGCCGGGACAGCAAATTCGTCCACTGGCATTGTTACAGTACCTGCATTTACTTGGGGGCGTGCGGCCAGCAGTACAGATGCGACACAACGTTCGGGCTGGTACTTCGACTTTCCAACCTTAGGTGAACGCGAAGTCAGTAATGGATCGTTGTCAGGCAGCGCCTTGAGCTTTTCCAGCCTTATTCCAGCCGCTGCAGGGTCCACAGCGTCTTGTACAACTGCAGATGGAAGTGGAAATTCTTACTACTTAAATATTGAGACGGGTAGCGGTACATCAGTGGTTTCAACTGTAGGATTATTGGGTGAAAGCATCGTGCTTTCATTGGATACCGCTACTCAAAGTACGAACAGCGCCACTACTGGTCGCAGGCAGACAACTAAGGTTATAACGAGTACGCAAAGCGGCACAAAAGGTCCTGGCACCACAACATCTACAAGTGTTGTAGTAGCTAGCGGGCGCTTAAGTTGGCGTCAAATCAATAACTACCTCGACCTAAAAAATAAACCATGAAAATCCGACACCAAAATGGCTTTACTCTGATTGAGTTAATGATTGTGGTAGCCGTTATATCCATCTTGGGAGCGATCGCCTATCCAGCTTACACTGCCTCCATTTTGAAAGGCAAGCGTGCACAAGCGCGCACGGCATTGGCAGAACTGCTACAGCAGCAAGAGCGTTACATGACACAGCGAAACTGCTACCTAGGTTTCACTATCGCCAGCGGTGTAGCTACTGCGAGTGCACCCACACCATCAACGGCATGCGGAGGCGTTACGGCATCGTCAGTGCCGTTTAAAACTTTTTCGGGTGACTCATCTGCTACCGGTGCGTATACATTGACGGCCGATGCTTGCCCATCTGGCAACACCACGCTGTCTATTGCGGAATGCGTTCGCGTGGTAGCTACACCCGTAAAGCCGGACCCGCTTGTAGATGTGCTACGAATGACCAGCACCGGCGTAAAAGACTGCACGGGTACCGCCAGCACAAGCAACCCGAGTCTTTGCTGGCCATGAACTTAGACATGAAAACGCCCCGCCGGTTAGCGTGGGGTTTTACCTTGATTGAATTGATGGCAACAATGGCGATTCTTGCCGTTTTGCTGGTCGTAGCAACGCCTAGCATGGTTGCGTACAAACGCAACTCCGAATTGACCTCCGCCACAAATACCCTTTTTGCAGCAATCAATGCAGCTCGGGGTGAAGCCATGAAGCGTGGCATGTATGCCATGATCGTGCCAACAGGCAATGGCACTGACTGGAGCAAGGGTTGGGTCGTTTTTATTGATACCAACCGAAGCCAAGTCTTTGATGCCAGCGTCGATAAAATTATATTGACCCAAGGGCCTATGCCAAGCTACATCACAGTAACTGGAAATGGGAGTGCGGACGGTACAGGTACTGCGCCGTACATCATGTTTGACGCTTCGGGTTACTCCACCCAAAAATTAAACGCCGGATTTGCAGCGCTGACATTGCAATTAGTGCGCAATGATGTGAGCAGTACATTGACATTAGACCAAACCAGAAGAATCAAAATTGCCGCAACAGGCCGCGTCCGCACCTGCAAGCCAGTGACGGCTACTGATCCAACCTGCTTGTTAACGGCATCTGGTGGCTAATGGACTACGAGCTGCACTCAAACCATTTCATCTTACTGGCTATAGAGCTTGCCCACAAAGCCCTAAAGAGGGCGCCACCCAATCCTAGTGTGGGGTGTGTGCTTACTGATGTAGACGGTAATATCATCGGCACTGGCCACACCCAACGCGTAGGTAGCCCCCACGCCGAAGTCATGGCCCTACGCGATGCCGCAGCCAAAGGCCACAGCACCCAAGGTGCCACCGCCTACGTAACCCTGGAGCCCTGCTCCCACCACGGACGCACAGGCCCCTGCTGCGATGCGCTGATAGCGGCAGGGATCTGCAGAGTCGTCGCATCGATAGCCGACCCCAACCCCCTGGTCGCGGGCAATGGTTTTGCCCGACTGCGCGCGGCCGGGATTGAAGTCGAAGTCGGCCCCGGTGCCGCCGAAGCGCGTGAGCTCAACCTCGGCTTCTTCAGCCGCATGGTGCGTAAAACACCTTGGGTGCGCATGAAAATCGCCGCCTCATTGGATGGCCGTACCGCCTTGGCCAACGGTGACAGCCATTGGATCACCTCCCCCGCTGCCCGTGCCGACGGGCACGCATCCCGTGCGCGTGCCTGCGCCGTGTTGACCGGCATTGGCACCGTGCTGAAAGACCGGCCCACTCTGGATGCCCGGCTGGTCGAGACCCCTCGGCAACCGCATCTGGTGGTGGTCGATAGCCGATTAGATACTCCCCCTGATGCACCTATTTTTATAGCTGGTCGCGCAGTCTACATCTGCGCTAGCAGCCAAAATGATGCTAAAAAACATGCCTTGGAGGTGGCAGGCGCTACCGTGCTGTACTTACCGGATGCGGCAGGCCGGGTGGATCTGACCGCCATGCTCCAAGAGCTGGCCCGGCGCGAGATCAACGAAGTGCATGTAGAAGCCGGCCACACCCTCAACGGGGCGCTGATACAGGCCGGCCTGGTGGACGAATTTTTGGTTTACATGGCCCCCAAACTGGTCGGCCCTGGCCTCGATATGGCCCGCTTGCTGCCGCTGACCAACCTGTCGGATGCCGTAGCACTGCAATTCACCTCGGTCGGTATGGTCGGCCCGGATATCCGCATCACCGCACGCATCCCCGGCCGCGACCAGTTCTGACGTACCCTCAACCCGGCCAGGCCAGGCCGCGGACAATTGCGACGATAATGATCGGTTTTGTACCGTGCTGCCCACGCATCCGCGCTGTGTGCAGACGCAGCGCATCCTCTGACGCTACGGTTTTCAAAATTGCACCTTATGACATCGCCCTCCCCCCTCCAGCCGGTATCCATTTCCCCCGTAGAAGACATCGTGGCCGATATGCGCGCAGGCCGTATTGTGATTTTGGTCGATGAAGAAGACCGCGAAAACGAAGGCGATCTGGTCATCGCCGCCGACCACATCACGCCAGAGGCCATCAATTTCATGGCCCGCCACGCCCGCGGCCTGATCTGCCTGACCTTGTCGCGCAAAATGTGCGAACGCCTGCAGCTGCCGCCCATGGTGGCCCGCAACGGGGCTAAGCACGCCACGGCATTTACCGTCTCCATCGAAGCCGCCGAGGGTGTCACCACCGGCATTTCCGCCGCCGACCGCGCCCGCACCGTGCAGGCCGCCGTGGCCCCCAACGCCACCGCTGCCGACCTGGTACAGCCCGGCCACATCTTCCCATTGCAGGCGGTAGACGGCGGCGTGTTGATGCGCGCCGGCCATACGGAAGCCGGTTGCGACCTGTCGGTGATGGCCGGTTGCAGCCCTGCATCGGTGATCTGCGAAGTGATGAACGACGACGGCACCATGGCCCGCTTGCCGGATCTGCAAATCTTTGCCGCCCAACACGGCCTGAAGATCGGCACCATCGCCGACCTGATCGCGTACCGCAGCCGCAACGAGTCGCTGATCGAAAAAATGGGCAGCCGCCAGATCGAAACCGCTTTTGGCAGCTTCACCGCCCACGCCTTCCGCGACAAGCCCAGCCAGGGCGTGCACCTTGCGCTGGTCAAAGGCAGTTGGCAGCCCGAAGACACCGTGCCTGCCCGCGTGCACGAACCCCTGTCGGTGCTGGACGTGTTGGAAGTCAACCGCAGCCTGCACTCCTGGAGCCTGGATGCCAGCCTGCGCCACATTGCTGCCCAGGGCCAGGGCGTGGCTGTTCTGCTGAACTGCGGTGAAAGCGCCGCCGACCTGCTGGCCCAGTTTGATGGCACCGCCCGCCCCGCCCAGGCCCCCGAGCGCGGCCAGATGGACCTGCGCACCTACGGCATCGGCGCGCAGATTCTGCTGGCTTGCGGTGTGCACAAAATGCAGCTCATGGGCAGCCCGCGCCGCAGCCCCGGCTTGACCGGTTACGGGCTGGAAACCGTTGGCTACCTGTCGCCTCAATAAGAACCCAAGGAAACCCTATGCAGGACGCAGACCAAGGCGCACTAGCCCACAAAGACCCGCGCATGGACGGCAGCAAGCTGCGCATCGCCATCGTGCAGGCGCGCTTCAACGAGAGCATCACCAACGCCCTGGCCGATGCCTGCAAGGCCGAGCTGGCCACGTTGGGCGTGCAGGCCAACAACATCCAGCACGTGCAAGTGCCCGGCGCCTTAGAGGTGCCGCTGGCCCTGCAGGCCCTGGCCGAAACCGAGCAATTTGACGCGATGGTGGCCCTGGGCTGCATCATCCGCGGCGAAACCTACCACTTTGAGCTGGTGGCCAACGAATCCGGCAGCGCCGTGACCCGCATCGGGCTGGACTACCAGATCCCGATTGCCAACGCCATCATCACCACCGAAAACCTGGCGCAAGCCGTGGCCCGCCAAACCGACAAGGGCACAGACGCTGCCCGCGTCGCGGTGGAAATGGCCAATCTACTAGAGCAATTGGCATGACCAACCCCGACACCCCCAACGTTCCCAGCACCTCCACACCCAAGCGCCCACGCCAGTCCCGCAGCGGCCTGACCGACACCGGCGTGCGCAAAGCCGCCGCCAAGTCCGACCGCAGCCGCGCCCGCGAATTTGCCCTGCAGGCGCTTTACCAGCACCTGGTGGGCCGCAACGATGCCGAGTCCATCGACCACTTCACCCGCGACCTGGCCGGCTTCCACAAGGCCGACTCGGTGCACTATGACGCACTGCTGCACGGCTGCATAGAGCAATCGGCCGAGCTGGACGCGTTAATCGTTCCCCTGCTGGACCGCAAGCTGGAAGAAATCTCCCCCGTCGAGCGCTCTGTCATGTGGATCGGCGTGTACGAGATGCGCAACTGCCTGGACGTGCCCTGGCGCGTGGTGCTGAATGAGTGCATCGAGCTGGCCAAAGAGTTTGGCGGCACCGACGGCCACAAATACGTCAACGGCATCTTGAACGGCCTGGCCCCCAGCCTGCGCGCCGCCGAAGTGCAGGCCGACAAGGCAGGTAAAAACCCCATCCCCTCCGCAAAATAAGGGACTACCGCATGCGGATTTCCCGGCGCGCACAGGCCATCGAGCCGTTTTACGTGATGGAGGTGGCCAAGGCCGCGTCCGAGCTGGCCCAAAAGGTCGCCCACACCGACCGGCCCATGGTGTTTCTGAACATCGGCGAGCCCGACTTCACCGCCCCGCCGCTGGTGCAAGCCGCTGCAGTGCAAGCCATCCACGACGGCACCACCCAATATACCCAGGCCACCGGCCTGCTGGCCCTGCGCGAACGCATCAGCACTTGGTATGCCAACCGCTTTGGCATAGAAGTGCCCGCCAGCCGCATCGTGGTGACCGCAGGGGCCTCGGCCGCACTGCAACTCGCCTGCTTGGCGCTGATCGACGCGGGCGACGAGATACTGATGCCCGACCCCAGCTACCCCTGCAACCGGCATTTTGTGTCTGCGGCCGATGGCAAGGCGGTACTGCTGCCCACCACCGCTGCCGACCGCTACCAACTCAGCGCCGACATGGTGGCCGCGGCTTGGACCGACAAGACCCGAGGCGTGCTGCTGGCATCGCCCTCCAACCCCACCGGCACCTCCATCGACCCGGCCGTGCTGCGCGACATCCACAGCGTGGTGCAATGGCACGGCGGCATCACCCTGGTGGACGAGATCTACCTGGGCCTGAGCCATGACGACCGCTTTGGCCAGACTGCGTTAGCTATTGATGACCAGATCATCAGCATCAACAGCTTCAGCAAATACTTCCACATGACCGGCTGGCGGCTGGGCTGGCTGGTGGTGCCCGAGGCGCTGGTGCCGGTGGTGGAGCGCATTGCGCAAAACCTGTTCATCTGCCCCAGCACTATCGCCCAGCATGCGGCCATGGCCTGCTTTGAAGAGGCCAGCATCACTGAATTTGAACGCCGCCGCGCCGAATTCAAAGCCCGGCGCGACTACTTCATCCCGGCCCTGAACGAACTTGGATTTTTAGTGCCTGAAATGCCCGATGGCGCATTCTATGCCTGGGCTGACTGCTCTTTAATTTGTAGCAAACTGGGACTCAAAGATAGCTGGGACCTGGCCTATGAAATCATGCACCGCGCCCACGTGGCCGTGACCCCGGGTCGCGATTTCGGCACCGCCGACACCCACAAGTTCCTGCGCTTTTCCACCGCCAGCTCGATGGACAACCTGCACACCGCCATCGCCCGCCTGCGCGACATGTTGAATGGACCCCATGATTGACACCACCTTCACCCACCCCGTCCGCGTCTATTGGGAAGACACCGATGCCGGTGGCATCGTCTTCTACGCCAACTACCTGAAGTTCTTTGAACGTGCCCGCACCGAATGGTTGCGCTCCCTGGGCATCCACCAAAGCACGTTGAAGGAAACCAGCGGTGGCATGTTTGTGGTGGCCGAGACGACGGTGAAATACCTGCGCTCGGCCCGGCTGGACGACCAACTGATGGTGACAGCCCGGTTGGAACAAATCGGCCGATCCACACTCACAATCACACAGCAAGCCATTTTGGGTGACACCGTACTGTGCCAGGGCAGCATTCGCCTATGCTGGGTGCGCTACGACACCCTCAAATCCGACCGCATCCCGGCCCCTCTTTTAGAAATTTTGCAATGACCCAAGACCTGTCGATCTGGACCATGGTGCTGAACGCCAGCATCGTGGTGCAACTGGTGATGCTGCTGCTGGTAGTGGTGTCCATCTCCAGCTGGGCGGCGATTTTTCGCAAGCTGTTTGCGCTGCGCAAGGTCCAGGCGCACAACGAAAGCTTCGAACGCGACTTCTGGTCGGGCACCAGCCTGAACGACCTGTTCAACAACGCCGCCCGCAACGCCCAAAACGGACAAGATGCCGGCCCAATGGAGCGCATTTTTGCCAGCGGCATGCGCGAATACCAAAAACTGCGCGAGCGCCGCATTGCCGACCCCGGTACCCTGATGGACGGTGCCCGCCGCGCCATGCGTGCCAGCTACCAGCGCGAGATGGACGTGATCGAATCCAGCCTGTCCTTCCTGGCCTCTGTCGGCTCGGTGTCGCCTTATGTAGGCCTGTTTGGCACGGTCTGGGGCATCATGCACGCCTTCACGGGACTGGCCAGCATGCAGCAAGTGACCCTGGCCACCGTGGCCCCCGGCATCGCCGAGGCACTGGTAGCTACGGCCATTGGCCTGTTCTCGGCCATTCCGGCCGTGGTCGCCTACAACCGGTTTGCCCGCGAAATCGACCGCACCGCCATCCGACTGGAGACCTTCATGGAAGAATTCTCCAACATCCTGCAGCGCAACGTGGCGGCCCAGTCGCCTGCCGCGCCTGCGATGCCAGCGGGAAGATAAGCCATGGCCAGCATGGTGTCACGGGGGCGCGGACGGCGCACCATCAACGAGATCAACATGGTGCCCTTCATCGACGTGATGCTGGTGCTGCTGATCATCTTCATGGTCACCGCGCCCATGATCACCCCCAGCGTGGTCGATCTGCCCAGCGTGGGCAAGGCGGGCAAGCAACCCGACCGGGTGATCCAGATCGTCATCGCCAAAGACGAATCGCTGGAGCTCACCCAAAAAAGCAAAACCACCAAGCTGGGTAAAAGCGATGTCGCCAGCGCCGTAAAAACCGCGCAGGACGGCGATGCCAGCGTGCCCGTGGTCATCAGCGCCGACCGCAACGTCAAATACGAGTCGGTAGTGAAGGTCATGGACACCTTGCAGCGCGCCGGCATACAGCGCGTGGGCCTGTCGGTCCAGCTCGGCAAATAAATTCCGCCATGCACGCCGCCCAGGACACGCTCAACCTCACGCCCCCCCAGCCCCCCGGCATGGTGCGGGCGCTGGGCCTGGCCCTGCTGGCCCACGCGCTGCTGCTGGTAGCCCTGGTCATCAACGTGCAGTGGAAGCAGACCGAGAGCGCCACGGTAGAGGCCGAACTCTGGTCCTCCTCGGTGCAAATGGCGGCGCCTAAGGCGGTCGATGTGCCCCCGCCGCCGCCGGTTGAAACACCGCGCCCCACACCGCAGCCCCCGCCCGTGGCCAAGGTCCAGCCGCCCCCACCCGCGCCCGATGTGAAAGATGCTGACATCGCCCTGGAACGCGCCAAGAAGCAGCGCGAGGCCGAAAAGCTGGAGCAGGCGCAGCAAGACAAAGCGGATAAAGCCAAGCGCGACAAGCTCGACAAAGAAAAAGCCCTGAAAGCGCAAAAAGCCGAGGAAAAAGCCGCTGAAGAAGCCGATAAAAAACGCACTGAAGACAAACGCCTGAAAGACAAAAAAGCCGCCCAGGACAGGCAGGACGCGCTGGACAAAAAGGCCCAAGCCACCCAGGACGCGAAGGATGCAGCGAAGGCCGCCGCCGAAAAAGCCAACGCCCAGGCCGATGCCAAAGCCCTGGCAGCGCAACGCGCCGACAACCTGAAACGCATGGCAGGTATGGCCGGGGCCACCGGCGGAGCCAACGCCACCGGCAGTGCGCTGCAGTCATCGTCACCGTCCAGCGGCTACGGTGGCCGGGTCAGCGCCAAGGTCAAGCCCAACATCGTCTCCACCGATACCTTTGACGGCAACCCTGCAGCCGAAGTCGAAGTGCGCTCGGCCTCCGATGGCACCATTCTTAGCCGCAAGCTGGTCAAGTCCAGCGGCAACAAGGCCTGGGACGATGCGGTGCTCAAGGCCATCGACAAAACCGAAACTATGCCGCGTGACACCGATGGTCGGGTGCCATCGCCGATGATTCTCACTTTCCGCCCCAAAGACTAACCCGCCAGGAAATCCATGGACTACGTTGTTACGCCCCCCGCTACCGTCTCCATCCCCGTCGTCGGCCAGCGTGCCCGCTTCCCCGTGCACCGCATCTACTGCGTGGGCCGCAACTACGCCGAGCACGCCAAGGAAATGGGTTTTACCGGGCGTGAGGCACCGTTTTTCTTCATGAAACCCGCCGATGCCGTGGTGGCCGTCGAGGCCGGGCAAACCGGCTCCATGGCCTACCCCACGCTGACTGGCAACCTGCACCACGAGGTGGAGCTGGTCGTGGCCATCGGCAAAGGCGGCAAAAACATCGCGGCTGCCGATGCGCACCAGCACATCTACGGCTACGCCGTGGGCCTGGACATGACCCGCCGTGACCTGCAAAACGAGATGAAAAAGCAGGGTCGCCCCTGGTGCATCGGCAAGGGCTTTGAGCAGTCCGCCCCGATTGGCCCCATCACGCCGGCAGCCCAGGCCGGTGGGGTGGAGCAAGCCGAGATTGCCTTACAGGTCAACGGCCAGGAGCGCCAACGCAGCACCGTGACCCAACTGATCTGGAGCATTGCCGAAACCATCGAACACCTGTCTGCCGCCTGGGAACTGCAACCCGGCGACCTTATTTACTCGGGCACGCCCGAGGGTGTGGGCGCGGTGGTGCGCGGTGACCTACTGGCGGGCAGCGTGGCCGGGCTGGAATCGCTCTCCATCCGCATGGTCTAAGTACCATGCACCGCAGCCCCATTAAATTCTGCAAGGACTGCGGCGCGGCCGTGGTGTACCGCGTGCCCGACGACGGCGACACCAAGCTGCGGGCGGTGTGCCCCGCCTGCCACGCTGTGCATTACGAGAACCCGCTCAACGTCGTAGGCACCGTGCCGCACTGGGGAGACAAAGTGCTGCTGTGCAAGCGCAACATCGAGCCGCGCTTCGGCAAATGGACCCTACCCGCAGGCTTTATGGAGCTGGGCGAAAGCACGGCTGACGGCGCGGCCCGCGAGACAGTGGAAGAAGCCGGTGCGCAGTTTGAAATGCAAGAACTGTTCAGCGTGATGAGCGTCATCCACGTGGGCCAGGTGCACCTGTACTACCGCGCCAAGCTGCTCAGCGAGGTGTTCGACCCCGGTTTTGAAACGATAGAGGCCCGGCTGTTCACCGAGGCCGAAATCCCCTGGGACGAAATTGCCTTTCGCACCGTTTCGCAAACCTTGAAATACTACTTTGCCGACCGCCGGGCCGGACAGTTCGGTTTACACCACGAAAGCCTGGTCTAACCTACGCTATTATTTTAATAGCACATAGCGCTTATGGAATAAGCGCCATAGGCCTAAAAAGCTTGTAAATGATCAGGGGCAGGCCGGTCGGGTCATCCGGTTAAGCGGTGAGGAGCCAGTTCTTGCGCGCGGCCAGTACCGCACCGGGGTACGGCGCTTTGCCCCGCGAGCCGTTGTAGCGGCCCAGGCCCATGAACACGTCACCGCCCTCGCGGTCCAGGTAGTGGCGCAAGATGACGCAGCCAAAGCGCAGGTTGGTCTGCATGTGGAACAGCTTGCCCGGATCGCCATCGCCCAGCACCCGTGTCCAGAACGGCATCACCTGGGTGTAGCCACGCGCGCCCACGCTGCTCACGGCAAATTTGCGAAAGTTGCTTTCCACCTGGATCAGGCCCAACACCAGGGCCGGGTCCAGGCCGGCACGGTGGGTTTCGTACCAGACGGTTTCCAGGAATTCCCTACGCACCGCCCAATCGGGCTTTTTGGACCGCAACCGGTCGCTCATGGCGGCCAGCCAGCGCAGGTAGGCCAAGCGGGCTTCGGTGCTGGCGAACTCCGGCACGGGCGGCGCAGCGTTATGCACCGCCGAGCTCAAAGCCCCGCGCACGGCATCGGCCAGGGGTTCTTCTACCTGCCCCCCGGCGTACGATAGCTCCACTTTTGATAGCACTCCAAGCAGGCCACACGCCCGCAGAACCGCATTTCTTCGTGAAATTCTACGCGCGTCCAAAAGTTCAGGCTCCAGCGGCGGGTGTCAGCCGCGCTTGTACAAACGCAAACACCTCGGCCACGGCTACCTTGGTGGCGGCGGCATCGCGGCGGTGCTGGTATTCGACCTGGCCGTCTTTCAGTCCCTTGTCGCCCACGGTGATGCGGTGCGGCACACCGATCAGCTCCCAGTCGGCAAACATGGCACCGGGGCGCTCGCCACGGTCGTCCAGGATCACGTCCACACCCGCGGCCAGCAATTGTGCGTACAGCGTGTCGGCAGCGGCCTTCACGTCGGGGCTGCGGTCGGGGCTGATGGGGCAGACCACCACGGTGAACGGGGCCAGCGCGTCGGGCCAGATGATGCCGCGCGCGTCGTGGTTTTGCTCGATGGCCGCGGCAGGCAGGCGGGTAATGCCGATGCCGTAGCAGCCCATTTCCATGAACTGGGGTTTGCCGTTCACGTCCAGAAAGCTGGCGTTCATGGCCTGGCTGTACTTGGTGCCCAGGTAGAACACATGGCCGATTTCAATGCCGCGCTCGATCGCCAGCACGCCCTTGCCGTCGGGCGAAGGATCGCCTTCGACGATGTTGCGCAGGTCAGCTATCGCGTCGGGCTCGGGCAGGTCGCGGCCCCAGTTCACGCCGGTGTAGTGGTAGTCGGCTTCGTTGGCACCGCAGACCCAGTCGGCCATCACGGCCACTTCGCGGTCCACCACCAGCTTGATGGGCAGTTGGGTGTGCAGCGGACCCAGGTAGCCGGGCAGGCAGCCAAAGTGCGCGTCGATCTCGGGGATGGAGGCAAAGCGGAAGCCGTCGCCCAGGCCGGGCACTTTGGCGACCTTGATCTCGTTCATGGAATGGTCGCCGCGCAGCAGCAGCAGCCACACCTGCACTTTGACCACCGCGCCATGGTCGTCAAGCTGCTCAGTGGCCAGCACCAGCGACTTGACGGAATTCTTCAGCGGCAGGCTTAGGTACTCGGCCACGGCAGCGCAGGTGCTCTTGTCGGGCGTGGAGGTCTTGGCCAGGGCCTGGCTGGGGTCGGGGCGCGCAGTCTGGGGGGACAGGGCTTCGGCCTTTTCCATGTTGGCGGCGTAGTCGCTGGTGGGGCAGTAGACGATGGCGTCTTCGCCGGTGGAGGCAATCACCTGGAACTCTTCGCTCAGGTCGCCACCAATCGCGCCGCTGTCGGCGGCCACCGCGCGGTAGGTCAGGCCGAAGCGGTCAAAAATCTTGCGGTAGGCCTGCGCCATGTTCTGGTAGCTGGCTTTGGCGGCATCTTGGTCGCGGTCGAAGCTGTAGGCATCCTTCATGGTGAATTCACGGCCCCGCATCAGGCCGAATCGGGGGCGGCGCTCGTCACGGAACTTGGTCTGGATCTGGTACAGGTTTTTCGGCAACTGCTTGTAGCTGCGGAATTCTTGCCGGGCGATGTCAGTGACCACTTCTTCGCTAGTGGGCTGTACCACGTAGTCACGTTCGTGGCGGTCCTTGAAGCGCAGCATTTCGGGGCCCATCTTCTCGAAGCGGCCGGTCTCCTGCCACAGCTCGGCGGGCTGCACCACGGGCATCGAAACCTCGATGGCACCGGCGCGGTTCATTTCTTCACGCACGATGGCCTCGACCTTGCGGATCACCCGCAGGCCCATGGGCATGTAGCTATAGATGCCAGCGCCCAGTTTTTTGACCATGCCCGCCCGCGTCATGAGCTGGTGGCTGACCACCTCGGCATCGGATGGCGCTTCTTTGAGCGTGGAAATGAGGAACTGGGAGGCTTTCATGGGCGAGTTTCAGGGCTAGTGGGGTCAGGAAAAACAGGCTGCATCGCTTGATACACAGGCATCGCTGTGCATAATGGATACAGTTTAAAAATTGGGGTTTGATTATGCTTGACCGCGAAGGCTTTAGGCCTAACGTCGGCATCATCCTGCTCAACCAGAGAAATCAGGTATTTTGGGGCAAACGCATACGGACCCATTCTTGGCAGTTTCCGCAAGGTGGCATTGACCGGGGTGAAACCCCCGAGCAGGCCATGTTCCGTGAACTGCACGAGGAAGTAGGTCTACATCCTGAGCATGTACGCGTTGTGGCCCGCACCCGTGACTGGTTGCGCTACGAGGTGCCGGACCGCTTCATCCGCCGGGATGCACGCGGCCACTACAAAGGCCAGAAACAAATCTGGTATTTACTGCAACTGGTCGGCCACGACTGGGATCTGAATCTGCGCGCTACCACCCACCCGGAGTTCGATGCCTGGCGTTGGAACGACTACTGGGTGCCGCTGGACGTGGTGGTGGAATTCAAGCGCGGCGTGTACGAGATGGCGCTGACCGAGTTGTCGCGCTTTCTGCCGCGCTGCGACTACCGCAACCGCTTTTTACGCAGCAACATGCGGGGCCGTGACGGGGAGCACCCCGACGGGTGTTTTGAAGAGGCGCAAGGCGCGCATTTTGAGCTGCCACCGGGTGCCACGTTTGATCCGGACCCGCAACTCAGCCACCCGGCAGTTCCCTGACTTTCATGGAGTCGGGTGCAAAGCAACCCAAGCAATGGAAGTTGTTCTACATCAAGGCTTACCGCGACAGCACCAGGTTGTCGCGGTGCACCATCTCGGCTTCGGCCACGTAGCCTAGCAGGCTCTCGATTTCGCTTGAGGGCTTGCGGCAAATCAAGCGCGCCTCGGCACTGGCGTAGTTGGCCAGACCCCGGCCAATCGCCATGCCGTCAGCGCCCAAAATGGCGATCACGTCGCCACGCGAAAAGTCGCCCTCGACCTGCGTCATGCCGATGGGCAGCAGGCTCTTGCCGCCATCGCGCACCTTGGCGGCGGCACCGGCATCCACTGTTACCGCGCCGCGCATCTGCAGGTGGTCGGCCATCCACTGTTTGCGGGCCTGGGTTTTCTGGGTTTGCGCCACCAGCAAGGTGCCAATGGCTTCGCCGCGCGACAGGCGCACCAGCGCGTCGGGCTCGCGGCCCCAGGCGATCACGGTGGACGCACCCGAACCGGCAGCCCGTTTGGCCGCCAGAATCTTGGTGATCATGCCGCCGCGCCCCAGGCTGGAGCCCGCACCGCCGGCCATGGCTTCCAGCGCCGGGTCACCGGCATGGGCTTCGTGGACGAAGGTGGCGGTGGTGTCCTTGCGCGGGTCGGCGGTGAACAGGCCTTTTTGGTCGGTCAGGATCACCAGTGCGTCGGCTTCGACCAGGTTGGCCACCAGCGCGCCCAGGGTGTCGTTGTCGCCAAACTTTATTTCGTCGTTAACGACGGTGTCGTTCTCGTTGATGACCGGCACCACGCCGTGCTGCAGCAGGGTCAGCAAGGTGGAGCGGGCGTTGAGGTAGCGCTCCCGGTCGGCCAGATCGGCATGGGTCAGCAGCACCTGGGCACTGCCCAGGCCGTTTTCGCGCAGCTTGGTTTCGTACATCTGTGCCAGGCCCATCTGGCCCACCGCCGCCGCCGCCTGCAGCTCATGCACAGCGCGGGGCCGGGTGGTCCAACCCAGGCGCTTCATGCCCTCGGCAATGGCCCCGCTGGAGACCATGATGACTTCGCGCGGGCGCACCGGCTGGCCCGCGTTCTCCAGGCCTTTGACCAACACCGCGAGCTGGCGACACCATTCGCCAATCGCCTGCTCGTCCAACCCCCGGCCTTCGTTGGTGACCAGGCTGGAGCCCACCTTGACCACGATGCGCCGGGCATCCCGCAATACCGTTGAAGCAAAAATAGATGTCATTTAGGCCTGTAGCGCATATGGAACCTGCGCCAGTAGCTATGAATTTAGGAGTTACTCTTCGGCGGCGGTATCAGACGGCATGACCACAAACCGGGGGTCGATTTCCACCGGCGTTTGCTCGGCCAGTTGCTGCGCCTTGACATGCTGGTAAATCGCCTTCACCAGCGGCTCGCAGCCCTCGCGGGTCAGGGCCGAAATCTCGAACACCGGGCCCTTGAACTTATAGCGCTTCACAAAGTCTTTAACCAGAGCAGCACGCTTGTCGCTCTCGGCCATGTCCAGCTTGTTCAGCACCAACCAACGCGGCTTCTTGTACAGACCATCGTCGTACTTCTTCAGCTCGCCCACAATGGCCTTGGCCTGCGCTACAGGGTCCACCGAGTCGTCAAACGGCACCATGTCCACAATGTGCAGCAGCAAACGGGTGCGCTGCAGATGGCGCAAGAACAGATGGCCCAGGCCCGCACCTTCGGCAGCGCCTTCGATCAGACCAGGCAAATCGGCCACCACAAAGCTTTGTTCAGGGCCGACACGCACCACACCCAGGTTGGGGTGCAGAGTGGTGAACGGATAGTCAGCAATCCGCGGGCGGGCATTGGAAATCGCGGTGATGAAGGTGGATTTACCGGCGTTGGGCATGCCCAGCAAGCCCACGTCGGCCAGCACGCGCAGCTCCAGCTTCAGGCTGCGCTTTTCGCCGGGCCAACCAGGGGTTTTCTGGCGGGGCGCGCGGTTCACGGCGCTCTTGAAGCGCATATTGCCAAAACCGCCGTCGCCGCCTTTGGCGATGGTGATGACTTCGCCTTCGACCAGCAGCTCAAACAATTTCTCGCCGGTTTCGGCATCGGAAATGATGGTGCCGACCGGCATTTTCAAAATGATGTCGTCGCCCGCAGCGCCGAACATGTCGGAGCCCATGCCGTGCTCGCCGCGCTTGGCATCGTGGCGGCGCGAAAAGCGGAAATCAACCAGGGTGTTCAGGTTAATGTCCGCCACCGCAAACACGTGGCCGCCCCGGCCACCGTCGCCACCGTTGGGGCCGCCGAATTCCTTGTATTTCTCGTGACGAAACGACACGCAGCCTGCGCCGCCGTCGCCTGCGGAGATGTCAATGAAGGCTTCGTCAACGAATTTCATACCGATTCCAATATCAAAATGGCGAGTCCTCTCGAAAATTGATTCCCAAGCTGCATCGCCTGCAAGTCCAAAATCAAATTTCCAGAAATCTCTTGGGTGTCCCTGAAACACCGAAGCCCCGACGAGGCGGGGCTTCGGGGGGATCCAAGCGGTCTATTTAACCAGGGCTTAGGCCGCAGGTGTAATGAGGACTTGGTGCTTGTTCATCGAACCCTTGATAGCGAAGGACACATGGCCCGCCACCAAAGCGAACAAGGTGTGGTCCTTGCCAATACCAACATTGGTGCCGGGATGGAACTTGGTGCCACGTTGCCGAACGATGATCGCGCCTGCGCTCACCAGTTCACCGCCGAACTTCTTCACACCCAGCATCTTGGGATTGGAGTCGCGTCCATTTCGCGTAGAGCCGCCGCCTTTTTTCTGTGCCATGACCTGTGCCCGTTATGCTGCAATCACGCCGATTTGCAGTTCGGTGAACTGCTGGCGGTGACCTTGGCGTTTCATGTAGTGCTTACGACGGCGCATTTTGAAAATGCCCACTTTGTCGTGCTTGCCGTGAGCCACTACCGTGACCGTGACCGTTGCGCCGGAAACCAAGGGCGTGCCAACCTTGATCTCGCTGCCGTTGCCGACTGCCAGAACCTGATCAAACACAATCTCTTGGCCTACGTCCGCAGCAATCTGTTCTACTTTAATTTTTTCACCAGAAGCAACACGATACTGTTTGCCTCCGGTTTTTATGACCGCGTACATACTTGACCTCTTCACTAAATCTGCAGACGGATTTCCACAGAGCCTCGGATTCTAGCATTGTCTGGCGCATACCACTAATCACATTACTTTGGTGGGCAATTTACAGTTGCGAACTTCTTATAATCGCGTAACTAACCGTTTTTTATTTTGTCCGTCAACTCTTCCCGCACCGCTGCCGCCCTCGCCCTCATTGCCGATGACATGCGCGAGGTCGATATTGTCATTGCACAACGCCTGGCTTCTGGCGTACCTCTGGTGGGTACCGTATCGCAGTACATCATTTCTGCTGGCGGTAAACGCCTGCGACCTGCAATTTTGCTGCTGATGTGCGGTGCTTTGGGCTACACCGATGCGCAGCGCTTCAATATGGCGGCTGTGGTGGAGTTCATCCACACCGCCACCCTGCTGCACGATGACGTAGTCGACGAATCCACCCTGCGCCGGGGCCGTGCCACCGCCAATGAGGCCTTTGGCAACCCGGCCAGCGTGTTGGTGGGCGACTTCTTGTATTCGCGCGCTTTCCAGATGATGGTCGATGCCAAAGACATGCGCATCATGCAAATTCTGGCCGATGCCACCAACGTGATCGCCGAGGGCGAGGTGATGCAACTGGTCAACATGCACGACGCATCACTTGATGAAGCCGCCTACTTACGCGTGATCCGCTCCAAAACCGCCAAGTTGTTCGAAGCCAGCGCCCGCCTGGCCGCCATCCTGTCGCATAGTTCGCCCGAGGTCGAAGAAGCGTGTGCCGCCTACGGCCAGGCACTGGGTACGGCTTTTCAGGTGATTGACGATGTGCTCGACTACGACGGCGATGCCACTGAAATGGGCAAAAACCTGGGAGACGATCTGCGCGAAGGCAAAGCCACCCTGCCGCTGATCGCCGCCATGCAGCGCGGCAGCGCAGAACAATGCGCCTTGATTCGCAGCGCCATTGAAACCGGTGAAACCGAGCGTCTGGACGAGATCATTGCGATTGTCAAAAGCACCGGTGCACTTGATGTAACCCGCCAGGCCGCAGCCGCCGAAGCGCAGCGCGCGGTAGAGGCCACAAAGTACTTCCAGCCCAATGCTTATACCGATGGCTTGCTACAATTAGCCGCGCAATTATTGGAACGCCGATCTTAAATGAATGTTTCCCGCGGGGTGTAGCTTAGTCAGGTAAAGCGCTACGTTCGGGACGTAGAGACCGGAGGTTCGAATCCTCTCACCCCGACCAAATTTCTTTTTAAAATCAACGACTTAACAAAGTCGGTAGATTCAACTTTAAGAAATCTGTGCCAAATCTGTGCCAAAAAGCGCGCCCTCGCGGTACAGGTGCGCAACGTAGATAAAAACGATAGCTGAACTTTGCTTCATCACTGCATGGAGCAAATATGGCCTATATCGAGAACCGTTCCCGGTTCAAAGTCACCGTCCACAACCGTGGCGACCTTACCCGCACCTTCCCCTTCGATGCGCAAGAAGCCGTTAAAGGCTACGTGGATGAACTGAAGGTTCAGAAGTTCAAACCCAAGGCCTCACGCCTGAATGATGCTTACCTGGTGCGATTTCGAACCGCCGGGTATGCAGACATGAACTTGACAGTCGAAAGTGAAGAAGAAGCTGTCGAACTGGAACAGCGCATTGAAGCCGAGCGTCGTCGCGGCCTGTTTATCGACTACACCAAGGGCTGGAAATTCACCTTTGGCGACCTGCTGGCGCGCTACCTGCGCGAAGAAGCACCCCGCCAAGCGAGCTTTGAAGTGCTGGGCTACAAAATCAATGCATTACTGGAAGACAGCGGCCTGTCCCGTCTTGACCTTGGCGAAGTCCTGGCCGGGCATCCCAATCCACACTCGAAGCTACGCAACTGGACACCGCGCAAAACCACTGGCAAGGCCGTTCGTACCCCGTCTGCATCTAACCAATGGATACGCAAGCGCTTTGCCGAATTGATGCCGGACGACATCAACGATTACATTGATGACCGTTGCCAGTCCGTTGCAGAGGCAACAGTTGACCGGGAACTCGATATCTTCTCGGCTGTATGCCGCATCGCAATAGACACCTGGCGTATCCCGGTCGCAAAATCACCGATGGACGGCGTAAAGCGGCCACGTTACTTTAACGAGCGCGACCGACGACTGAAACACAGCGAGGAAGAGCAGTTGCTAGCTGCCGCTCGTGCCGAGGACGCAAAGCTGTCGCTAGCTCGCCCCCTGGAAGAGCTTATGGCCAACGAGCGTGAAGCCTCTGACCAAGCTGGTACCACCTACCGACGCAAAAAAATCGTGCAGGATGCTCGCCAGTCCTACATGGACGAAGCCAAGGCCACCCTAGTACACGTGCCGCTATTAGAAACCTTCGTGCATTTCCAGCTTATGACTGGCGCACGTCGGGGTGAAACGCTGTCATTGACTTGGGCAAATGTAGACCTTGATGAACAGACTGAACCGCCCCGGTTTTTGAGGAGGCTCAAATCTCTGAGAGGATTGAGCCATGAAGAAGTCGAACAAGTTTTCACCTGAGGTGCGTGAGCGCGCCGTGCGCATGGTGCAGGAGCACCGAGGCGAGTACCCCTCGTTGTGGGCAGCCATCGAATCCATCGCCCCCAAGATCGGCTGTGTGCCGCAGACGCTGAACGAATGGGTCAAGCGCGACGAAGTCGATACCGGTGCCAGGGTTGGCATCACCACGTTCGAGCACGAACGCATG
>NZ_JBWMAX010000148.1:0-1375 GCF_056521385.1 Rhodoferax sp. RT5P35
GTGAAGTCCTCGCGGCTGGTGCCGGTGGCGCGGAAACCGGCGGCTTCCAGCTTGCTTTTGCCATCCGCAGACTGCACGGCGCGGACGATGTCGGCGTTCAGCTTGGCCAGCACGTCGGCGGGCGTTTTGGCCGGGGCTACTACGCCAAACCAGGAGTTGAACTCCAGCGCGGGGTAGCCCTGTGCCTTGAAGGTGGGCACGTCGGGCAGGCCGGTGGTGCGCACGGCACCGGTGGTGGCCAGGGCCAGCAGCTTGCCCGCCTTGACGTTGGGTGCGGCCAGGCCGATGCTGGCAAACACGCCTTGCACGTCGCCGCCAAACAGGCCGGTGAGTGCGTCACCGGTGGATTTGTAGTGCACCGGCTCGGGCTGGAGCTTCAGCGCGTCGCCCAGCATGAAGACCCCGAAATGCCCCGGTGTACCCGCACCAAAGGTGGCCATGAACAGGCCTTTTTGCGTCTTGGCTGCTTCCACAAACTCTTTCACGTTGCGGGCCGCTACCTTTTGCGGATTCACCAGAAAGGCAAAGTCCACGCTGGCCACCTGGCTGACCGGGGCAAAGTCGCGCTGCACGTCGTAGGGCAGCTTGGTGTAGCTGCTGGGCGCTATGGCCAGCTGGCCGGTTTCGCCCAGCAGCAGGGCGTAGCCGTCGGGCGCGGCGCGGGCCACTTCGGTGGCGGCGATCAGGCCCCCGGCACCGGGTTTGTTGTCGACCACCACGCCCACGCCCCAGCCCTCGGCCAGCTTCTGGCTGACCAGGCGGGCCACGATGTCGGGCCCGGTGCCCGCCGCAAAGCCGACCACCAGGCGCACCGGTCTTTGGGGATAGCTGGTCTGGGCGCTGGCGGCGGTGCAGGCCAGGGCGGTGAGCAGGGTGGCGAGCACGCTGCGGCGGGAAGGGATGCGCATGGGGTTGTCTCCGGACTAGGTGTAATGCTGCATAGCGTAGGCCCCGGCCTGCCCGTATGCTGTCATCCCAGAAGACGACGTGTTAACCCTGAAAGACCGAAGAATGCGACAGTGGGCTGCCAACGCCGCCACCCCCGGCGAGCTGCTGAGTGTGCTGACCCAGGCGGTGCCGCGCCTGGGCGAAAACCATTTTGAGCAGGCGCTTTTGGACAGCCTGTACCCGCTGCTGCCCGCCGCCTCGTGCGCGGTGTACCGCACCGGGCCGCTGTGCCCACCGGTGATCTACATGTCGGCCAGCCACGGCGTGCCCGACACCACCCGCGACTGCTGGCGGCCCTACCTGTCAGACCAGGACGGCGGCGACAACTCCCTCCGCCCGCCTTCGGCCCCGCCTGGCCACCAGGTCAGCCACATTACCGCCCCGGAGGTGGCGCCCGAGCACCGCGCCAAGGTGTACGAGGCGCATG
>NZ_JBWMAX010000149.1:0-1372 GCF_056521385.1 Rhodoferax sp. RT5P35
CTGCACGGGCAGTCGGAGGCGGTGTCGGAGAGCGTGCGGGTGTTCCGGCTGAAGAAGTAGGCTGTTTGGGGGGGCGTTAGCTCCCCAGCTTGAACACGCTGACCTGCTCCGACAAGCGCTCGGCCTGGCTGCGCATGGATTCGGCGGCCGACGCGGCTTCTTCCACCAGCGCAGCGTTTTGCTGCGTCACGCCGTCCATGGCGGTGATGGCACCGTTGATCTGGTCGATGCCTTGCGACTGGTCCTGGCTGGCCACGGCGATCTCGTTGATGATGTCGGTTACCCGCTTCACGCTTTGCACCACCTCGGTCATGGTGGTGCCTGCGTCGTTGACCAGCCGGGTGCTGTGTTCCACATTGCTGACCGACTCGTTGATCAAGGTCTTGATCTCTTTGGCCGCTGCCGCGCTGCGCTGGGCCAAGCTGCGTACTTCGCTGGCCACCACCGCAAAGCCCCGGCCCTGCTCCCCGGCACGGGCGGCTTCCACGGCAGCGTTCAGCGCCAGGATATTGGTCTGAAACGCGATGCCGTCGATCACGCCGATGATGTCCACGATCTTGTTGGAGCTGGCGTTGACCGTGCCCATGGTGCCCACAATCTGCGCCACCACGGTGCCGCCCTTGATGGCCACGGTGCTGGCGGCCGCGGCCAACTGGCTGGCGTGGCGGGCGTTGTCGGCGTTTTGCTTCACGGTGTGGGTCAGGTGCTCCATCGACGAGGCGGTTTTCTCCAGCTCGCTGGCCTGCTGCTCGGTGCGCATGCTCAGGTCGTTGTTGCCCGCGGCGATCTGGCTGGACGCAGCGGCAATGCTGTCGGTGCCGCTGCGCACCTCGCCCACGATGTTGGCAATGCTGTTGCGCATGCCGTCGATGGCGTGCAGCAGGCTGCGGGTGTCGCCGGGGCGCAAAGCAATCGGCACCGACAGGTCGCCGCGCGCCATGTGGCCGGTGATGGTGGCGGCGTAATCGGGCTCACCGCCCAGCTGGCGCAGCAGGCCGCGCGCAATCAGCACGCCCAGGGCCAGCAGCACGCCCACCAGCACCAGCGTGGCCAGGCCAAAGCTGAGGATGCGGCCCTGGATGGTGGCGTCCACCGTGTCCACGTACACGCCCGAGCCAATCACCCAGCCCCAGGGCGCAAAGCCTTTGACGTAAGACGCTTTCTGCACCGGGTTTTCGCTGCCGGGCTTGGGCCACATGTAGTTGACAAAACCGCCGCCGCGGGCCCGCACGGTGTTGGCAAATTCCACAAACAGGTGCTTGCCGGTGGGGTCCTTGTTCTCGCTGAGGTTCTTGCCGTCCAGCTCGGGCTTGATGGGGTGCATCACCATCACCGGCTGCAGGTCGTTGACCCAGAAGTATTCGCTGCCGCT
>NZ_JBWMAX010000150.1:0-1371 GCF_056521385.1 Rhodoferax sp. RT5P35
GCTCGAGTCCGAGCCGGTACAGCAGTGGTCGGCGCGGCAGCTGGTGGCGCGCTCGCGCATGTCGGCTTCCACCTCATGTCTGGGTTACGGTTTGCAGGCCATCGTATTGCACGGCCATGTTGCAGATGCCGTGCTGTGGGGTTGGCTGCTTCTGTTGATCGCCTGTGAAATCGCCAACGGCGTGTCGGCAGCGCAACTGGGCCGGCATACAGGCGACCCCGTGCAGCGGTGGCGGTCGGAGCGTCGGTTGGCGCTGACCTTATTCTGTTCTGGCAGTAGCTGGGGCCTGGTTTGCCTGATGCCGGGCTTGCACGACCAAATCCCGCTGTTCATGTTTAACGTCCTGTTTCTGGTGGTGGTGGGGGTTATTTCGATCCATAACCTGTGTTTGTCGTGGCCCACCATGCTGGCCTTCAATGTGGGGCTGATGTGGCCCCCGCTCTGGGCTGCGGCGGTCTATGAAATGGTTTTGCCGCTGGCCCTGGTCGCTTCGGTGTTCGGCGAAATGACCATGGTGCAAGTCTATGGCCGCACCTCCCGCCATTTGTCGCTGCTGGGCATGCGCGCCCGCATGGCCGCCGAGTCCATGGCCGCCGAGCTCCGCCAAAAAAACGACGACCTGACCCATGCCCTGTCCGTGATTGCCGAAATGGCCGACCTCGACCCGCTCACCCAGTGCATGAACCGCCGCGCCCTGATGCGGCACCTGCAGGAGCCCGTGCGACACCAGCGCTTCGGGGCCTGCTTCGGCATCGTGCTGCTCGACATAGACCACTTCAAGCAAATCAACGACAGCCTGGGCCACGGCGTGGGCGACCAGGTGCTGGTGGCGGTGGCCGACTGCCTGCGCACCCATTTGCGCGCGCAGGACTGCCTGGCGCGTTGGGGGGGCGAAGAGTTCATTTGCCTGCTGGCCGATGTGGACGGCACGACCGTGCAGGCCATGGCCGAACGCCTGCGCTGGGCCCTGGCCGGTACCGCCATCCTGCCGCCACCGGCAGAGCTGCGCGTGACCGCCTCGTTCGGCTTGGCGCTGTGCCGCCCAGGCTACCCCTTGGACGC
The DNA here is from genome assembly GCF_056521385.1 of Rhodoferax sp. RT5P35. Lineage (NCBI taxonomy): Bacteria > Pseudomonadati > Pseudomonadota > Betaproteobacteria > Burkholderiales > Comamonadaceae > Rhodoferax > Rhodoferax sp. RT5P35. The sequence goes on from NZ_JBWMAX010000150.1 coordinate 1,063, forward strand.
GGTCATCGACCAGGCCGACCAGGCCATGTACCGTGCCAAGCACGGTGGCCGCAACCGTGTCGAGGCCTGATCTGTTTATATATAAAAACAGCCTCCAGCGCTTATTCCATAAGCGTGAGTAGCTACTTTTAATATAGCAAGCGGCTTCAGACTTCCAGGTTGTCGATCAGGCGGGTACTGCCCAGGCGGGCCGCGCCCAGCACCACCAGGGGTTCGTCTGCGCCTGCAGGTGCCAGCAGGTCGCTGCGGCGGCGGGCCACCAGGTAGTCGGGGGCCCAGCCGCGGGCGCGCAGGCTGTCCATCGCCTGG
>NZ_JBWMAX010000151.1:0-1370 GCF_056521385.1 Rhodoferax sp. RT5P35
CCCGGAGTCACCAACACCCTCAAGCCCAACCCGCTGGGCGTGCTGCACAACTCGTACAAGGGTGCGTTTGCCAAGCTGCGCTCGCGGCCCCGCAAGATCGAAGCCATGGTGCCCGCCCAGCAGGCGCGCCTCCACGAAAGCGCCCGCACCCGGCAGGCCGCCTCGCCCATCGCCTACCCGGCCTACCACCGCACCGTGGAGTTGGACGTAAAAGAAAGCCACACGGTGGACATCCACGCCGACACCGTCTGGAACGCCACCGGCGTGTACCTGGCCGCGGGCCAGCGCTACACCTTTGCGGCGACCGGCGAATGGCTGGACAGCAAAGATGCCTGTGACTGGCGGGGCACCGAGAACGACGACTACACCTTTGGCGACCTGGCCCGGGCCGTAGGCTCACTGGGCGGCAGGCTGGAGGACCTGGTGAAACGCGCCACCGGCAACGCGTCCAGCGACTTCTGGCTGACCAAGCGGGTGGAGTCCTACCGCTGGTTCAGCCTGGTGGGCGCCATCGCCAACGACTCGGGGGACGACTCCATCGTGCCCAACGACGGCAGCCCCGACCCCCACGAGTACCTGCACCTGCCCGCCCACGCTGTAACGCCGTTCCCGGTGACCCGGTCGGGCTACCTGTTTTGCTTTGCCAACGACGTGTGGGCGCTGTACCGCAACAACCACGGCAGCGTGCGGTTGACCATCACCCGGGTTGCATGAGTTTTAGGCCGCCAGCGCTTATTTCATAAGCGCAACAAGCTATTTAAACAATAGCAATCATGCCTTCCCGGTCTGGAAAGTCCACCGGCAGCGGCGCAGGCCGTTCGCAGGTGGTTTGCAGGTGGACGAAGCGCCCCTCAGCAGCCGAGGCCAGCATCGCCTCCATTACCTCCAGACAGTGCAGGCCCAGGGCACCGCTGGCGCGGGCCGGGCGCTGCTGGCGGATGGCGTAAGCCATGTCCACCAGGCCGATGCCCCGGCTGTTGACCCGGTGGCTGGTCTCGCCAAAGCGGTGTTGTGCGGGCACGCGGATCCAATCCGGCTGCACTGCGGGGCGCGGCAGGCTTTTCCAGCGGTATTCGTCCACCGTGCGCAGCAGCACCTCGCCGCCAAACAGGTTGGGGCCGTCCACCGGGTCGATGTCGCGCAGGCAAATCGTGCCCTTGGTGCCGTAGATCTCCAGCCGGGGCAACTCGGAATCCCACACGTCAAAGCTGGCCAGCACGGTGGCAATCGCGCCATTGGCAAATTCGATGTTGCCGCTGATGTGCGTGTCCACTGCGACCGGTATTTCCGTGCCGCGCAGTGGTTCGCTGTGGACGCTGCGCGTAGCAAACGTGCGCTTGCCCATGGCGCAGCAGCGCGTGGCCGGGCCC
>NZ_JBWMAX010000152.1:0-1369 GCF_056521385.1 Rhodoferax sp. RT5P35
CGTGTTCCACCAGGCTGCTCCACATGGCGGCATAAAACTCGGGGCTCTGACGGGCAGAACTCAGGAAACGCGGGTTTCTCCCCAGTACCTCGTCGTGACTGTAGCCGGTGATGCGGGTGAAGGCGGCGTTGGTATCGATGATGCGGGCATCGGCCGTGGTGATGGTGATGCCCTCGCGGGCATGGGTGAACACGCTGGCGGCGAGCTTGAGTTGTTCCTCGGCCCGGCGGCGCTCCGTCAGGTCAATGTCCAGGCAAAACAGCTCGGGTTTTTTACCAATCGGGTGAATCAGCGCATGGCTGGAGAACACCGGCACGCGGCTGCCATCCTTGTGTTGCAGCACCAACTCGCCCGCAGGAATCGCGTCGCGGGTCGCAAACATCTGCGCCATCGCCTGGCGCACGCCCTCGCGCATCGGGGGTGGGATGATCAGGTCGCGCAAATTGCGGCCCAGGGCTTCCTCGGCGGTAAAGCCGTAGAGCCGTTCAGAGGCCTTGTTCCAGTAGCGGGTGGTGCCGTCGGGCGCATAGGCTTGCACCGACACGCCGGGAATGTCCTTGATCAGCGTGCGAAAGCGGGCTTCGGACTCGCGCAACGCCATATCCAGCACGTCACGGCGCTGCCCTTCCTGCAGCACCATGGCCAGCAGCAGCGTGGCAGGGGTAAACACCAGAATCAGCGCAATGGCGGTCGACACCGTGGCTTTGGGGTCCAAGGGCGACAGGGCCAGGAATCCAATCTGGCACAGCTGCAGCACCAGGCCGAACACCAGCAGCGAGGGCACATCCGTGCGCAGATGCGCGCTGGCCACGGCACGGCGGTACAGCAGACCCAGGCCCACACTCACCAGCAAGACCGCCAGCACCGTCACCACCTGCGGCGAACCCTGCCACAGGTGGAAAATCCCCACCACCACCAGCGCCACGCTGGCCGACAACAGACCGCCAAACAGCCCGAGGATTCCCATCACCACCGAGCTGCCGTCCACGGCAACGCCGGGCATCGGCATGTACGGCTCGGCCATGCCCAGCACGCACACCACGCCAAACAGCAGGCCGGTGGCCACCTGGCCCGCGCGACGCCGCTCATGCCACAAACGCACATGCAGACACTGCATCACACCCAACACCAACATCCAAGCCACGTCCTGGGCCAGATAAACAACCATGGATACGGTCTCCTACCGAAAGCACACGCGAAGGAGCCCGCGCGCGCTCAAGACCACGCTACAGCCACCCCCCAAAGACGCACAGAGGCGCGCCACCAATAGGCATATTGTTACAAATGAGGCTGACTTTAGTATGCATTACTTGTACGAAGGAAAAAATAGGTGGTAAAGACCACCCGGTACAAGCGCTACTAAAAAAAT
>NZ_JBWMAX010000153.1:0-1367 GCF_056521385.1 Rhodoferax sp. RT5P35
GGAGGGCGGTGTGTGGATCCAGGGCCCGGACCAGCTGCCCCTGCAGATCGTGGTGGCCGAGAAATCCTCGCCCTCCGCCCCCGTGCCCCGCGTGATCCCTCCAGAAACCGGCACCGCAGGCCGCGCGCCCAACCGCAGTGCGATCCAGCAGATTGCACCGCTGCACCTGTCGCACATCCTGATGTTCAGCGCCAATGTGCTGGAGGCCGTGCGCTTCTATACCCAGGTGCTGGGCCTGCGCCTGTCGGACAGCTCGGGCCCGGTCATCGGCTTTATGCACAGCCCGCACGGCAGCGACCACCACCTGATCGCGCTGGCCCTGTCGGGCGGCGGCGGGCTGCACCACAGCAGCTGGACGGTGCCGTCGCTGGATGCCGTGGGCCTGGGTGCGCAGCAGATGGCACAGGCCGGTTACGCGCAGGGCTGGGGCCTGGGCCGCCACGTGCTGGGCTCCAACTACTTCCGCTACGTGCGCGACCCCTGGGGCGGCTATGCCGAGTACTCGTTCGACATCGACTACATCCCCGCGGGCATGGAGTGGCCCTGCGCCGACCACCCCATCGAGGACTCGCTCTACACCTGGGGCCCGCCGCCGCCCGACGACTTTGTGACCAACTTTGAATTGACCGCCTGATCCCCTGGAGACCCACCATGCAACAAGAAATTCCCCTGTACGACGTTGTGCAGATCGGCTACGGCCCGGTCAGCGAAATCATGGCCCTGGCGCTGGCCCGCCAAGGCCGCAGCGTGGCCGTGTTCGAGCGCTGGCGCGAACGCTTCAGCCTGCCGCGCGCCGTGTGCATAGACCACGAGCTGTACCGCGTGCTGTCCGCCCTGGGCATGGGCGCGGATTTACCGGCAGTGAGCCACGCCGGGCCGATGTACCGCTGGTTCAACGCCGACTGGAAGGAGCTGCTGGCCATCGACTGGGAATCCGAGTCCATCTCCGGCGGCCCCGAGGTCAACTTCATCCACCAGCCCACGCTGGAGAAGATGTTCGAAGACGTGGTGGCCGCCTGCCCGAATGTGGAGGTGAACCTGGGCTGGGAAGCTGTGGCCGCCACCCAGACCGCCGACTACGTAGAGCTGACGGTGCGCGACTTTGAAACCGACGCACGCCGCACCGTGCGCGCCAAGTACCTGATCGGTGCCGACGGTGCCAACAGCCTGGTGCGCCAGGCCATAGGCTCCACCCAGGAAGACCGCGGCTTCGAGGCCGACTGGCTGGTGATCGACGTGCTGCCGCACGAGGGTGTGGTGCTGGACATCCCGCCCGCCGCCCAGTACTGCAACCCGCTGCGCCCCACCACCATCGTGCCCGCAGGCGTGAAGGATGGTCGCTACTTCCGCCGCTGGGAATTCATGCG
>NZ_JBWMAX010000154.1:0-1358 GCF_056521385.1 Rhodoferax sp. RT5P35
CGGGTTGTATCTCTGGAAATCTCTGAATCTTTAAGCATGGTGTGCACGATCTGTTGCGTGCACACGATCTTGCGAGTGGAAAGGGCTCAGTTCAAGATGGGTTCGCCGGACGCTTACCCCTATTGCACCGTCTCGCGGTGTAGGGAAGGTGCCGCCTACACCGTCTCACGGTGCTATCCGGGCTACTTTTGCCCCTCTCTCTACACCGTCTCACGGAGACCATCTAGAGAAGCCATCTGTACATGCAGCTTGCACCACTCATTAAAAGAACAACACCATGACCACCACACTGACACACCACCACCTGACCGCCGAAGAAGTGACGGATGACCACGGCCAGGCCATCCTACTGAGTCAACAGGATGGGATAGACGAACCGCACACCGTCCTAGTTCACCCGTGGCAACTTCGCGCAGTCTGTGAGCAATTCGGAATTATCGCTAGCGACCCGCAGGCGGCCAAGACCATCGCCACATTGCAGCGCCGCATGGGGGCATTGCGTGACCGCATCGAGAGCCTGTCCGACTGGATGGCCCGGCACAGCGACCATAAGCACGCCGACCTGAGCTATGAAACGACACAACTGACCGCAATCGCAGACCTGGCCCATGAATGGTGCGCCGACTTCGAAGACGGGTTCGAAATTAGCGACCCTATGGTTAATCCAGCGCATACCTCGCAGACGGCTGTGTCTGCGCGCGTGGGGGCAAAAGAAAGCACCTCGCCCAAGAAATCCCCTGTCGCCGCGCAGCCGTCCCTCATCTAACCATCTCCACCACTCAAAGGACAACTATGTTTGACGCATACAAAATCGGCATCTCCCTTTCGTTGGCCACCAATGCCAGCAGCGTACTGGGCATACTGTCGCAGGGGCTGCGCAAAACCAATGAAGAAGCTAAGACCCTGCACAAGTCGATGGCCTTAATTGGTACGGCCATGGCGGCTGGAGGCTTTGCGGGTCTATCCGTACTCAACAAAATGTTGAAGCCCGCCGAAGAATACCAATCGCAGCTTGTCCGCATAAATATGGCCGGTATGCAGCAACGCGACATTGCCAATGGTGTGGCCGATGCCTGGAAGCTGGCAGGCCAGAACCTGACCACCACCGCGACCGGCAATATGAAGATGCTGCTGGACCTGCGCAACATCACCGGCAACATGGATGAGGCCCGGCACTTCCTGCCAGTCATGGCCCGTATGCAGACCGTCCTGGCCGCGTCAAAGGAATGAACCGCCCCGGGTTTTGAGGAGGCTCAAATCTCTGAGAGGATTGAGCCATGAAGAAGTCGAATAAGTTTTCCCCTGAGGTGCGTGAGCGCGCAGTGCGCATGGTGCAGGAGCACCGAGGCGAGTACCCT
>NZ_JBWMAX010000155.1:0-1358 GCF_056521385.1 Rhodoferax sp. RT5P35
ACGAACAGCCCGTGGGCCTGGGCTGGCACCCCTACTTCCCCCAGCGCGACGGCAGCCATCTGCAGGTGGATGTGACAACCCGCTGGGAACGCGATGCCCTGATGCTACCCACGCATGCCACGACCCAGCAGGGCATCAATGCACCGGTGCATGCACTGGCCCTGGACCACTGCTTCGGCGGCTGGCCGGGCATAGCCCAACTCCGTGACGCGCAGTTTGCAGTGCAACTGTCGTCCACCCTGCCCTACCTGGTGGTGTTCACGCCGCCGGGGCAGCCGCATTTCTGCGTGGAACCGGTCGGCCATGTGAACAACGCTATCCAGCACGCAGACCCCATAAGCCAGGGGCTGGTGGCACTGGCACCTGGTGCCGTGGCTACCGCGTCGCTGACGCTGGATGTGGAGGCGCTGTGATGGACATCCGTGCTCTGCCCGTGCCTGCCAGCCTGCTGGGCGAATCACCGCTGTGGCACCCGCAGGAACAGGTGCTGTACTGGTGCGACATTCCGGGGCGGCAGTTGCACCGCTTCGACCCCGCTTCCCAGCAGCATCAGCAATGGGATTTCCACACCGAAGTTGCCTGCTGCGCAGCGCGCACCCAAGGCGGCCTGCTGCTGGCCCTGCGCGACGGGTTGTGGCATTTCAACCCCGCCAACGGTAGCAGCATCCAGGTGGCCACCGCGCCCTACCCGCAGGCCACCGAACGCTTCAACGACGGCAAGGTGGACGCGCAAGGCCGCTTCTGGTGCGGCACCATCCACGAGCCGCGCGACACGCCCAGCGCCAGCCTGTACCGCTGGGCCGATGGCCAACTACAGCGGGCCGCAGGCGACATCACCGTCAGCAATGGCCTGGCCTGGAGCCCGTCGGGGCGCACCCTGTACTGGGCCGATACCCCGGCGCATGTGGTCTATGCCTGCGACTTCGACGCGCAGCCGGGCAGCATTTCGCACCGTCGGCCCTTTGCCCGCTTCAGCCCGCGCGATCCGGCCAAAAGCCTGGCGCGCTACGGTGGCCGCCCGGACGGTGCCACCGTGGATGCCGAAGGCTGCTACTGGGTCGCCATGTTCGAAGGTGCCTGCCTGCAACGCTTCACCCCCCAGGGCGAGCTGCTGCAAATCCTGCCTCTGCCGGTGCGCTGCCCGACCATGCCCTGCTTCGGCGGGCCGGACCTGCGCACCCTTTTCATCACCACCTCCCGCGAGAAGCGGCCCGCGCAGGAACTGGCCGACATGCCCTTGTCCGGCCAGGTGCTGCACCTGCGCGTGGAGGTTCCCGGCCTTGCCACCCACTTTGTGAATTCCCCATGACCCAAGCCTTGACCCACGCCATTACCTACTACCCATCCCTCAAAAACCG
>NZ_JBWMAX010000156.1:0-1355 GCF_056521385.1 Rhodoferax sp. RT5P35
CAGGTTGTGTGGTTTCGCCGTAAGACCTGCAGATGGGTTGCGCCATGCGTTGCGCCGCTTCGCCCGTGCTGCGATGGGCGCGGTGGAGCAGGCCGAGGAGCAAATGGCACAGCGCCGCAACCGGCCCGCCGGGCGTTTGCGGGTCAACGCCGCGTCGCCCTTTCTGCTGCATGTGCTGGTGCCGCTGGTGGCGGGCTTTCGGGCGGCCTACCCGGACATTGCGCTGGAGCTCAACAGCAGCGACCAGATCATCGACCTGCTGGAGCACCGCACCGACCTGGCCATCCGCATCGGCCCGCTGGTCGATTCCAGCCTGCACGCCCGCCCGTTAGGCAGCAGCCTGCTGCGCGTGCTGGCCAGTCCGGCCTACCTGAAGGCCGCAGGACGGCCCCGCACGGTGGAAGACCTGGAGAAACTCAGCCTGCTGGGCTTTACCCAGCCCGACAGCCTGAACGCCTGGCCGCTGCGCAATCCATCAGGCGACCGGCTGGCGATTGCCCCCACGCTACGCGCCTCCAGCGGCGAGAGCCTGCGCCAACTGGCCCTGGCGGGTGCGGGCGTGGTGTGCCTGGCCGACTTCATGACCGAGGGCGACCGCGCGCGCGGCGACCTGGTGCAGTTGCTGCCCAGCGCCACGGTGGAAGTGCGCCAGCCCATCCACGCGGTGTACTACCGCAACACCGCTCTGGTGTCGCGCATCGCCTGCTTTCTGGACTATGTGGCCGCAGGCTTTTCACACCCCCAGGCTACAGCGCAAGCGCTTTCCGCCAACCCCCCTCGTATCGGTTTGAAAAACTGATACGACATGCAGGGGGCGCATCCAGTGGCCTGGCAAAGCCAGTTCCACGGATGCCCTGAGGAACGCGGGTTCAGGCTGAGACCCTTACCGGTTGCGCTCGACCTCCGGGTCGGGCACGGACATCGTGCGCAGCACGCGGTAATCGGGGTCGAACACCACGGTGAACACCATGGAGGTGTTGGGCGGCTGCAGATACCGCCAGTCGTATTCCACCTCGTTTTTCAGCTTGAAGGGCGTGGTCTTCATGGGCTTGCCCAGCATCTTGCGCACGTCTTCCATCATCATGCCGGGCTGGACCTTGGCGAAGTTTTGCGGGGTCAGCACCTGGCGCAGGGCGCTCATCTTGCCGTCAGCGCCGATGGTGATCATGTAGTTCACATGGCCCGCTGGCTGGCGGTTGTACTCGAAGGTGCGGCCACCCTCGGGCGCATCCCAGACTTTCTCGGGCTCGCCAAATTGGGCCCGCACATCGGCCTCGGTGGCCACGCCCTCTTCCAGTTTTTCAATGCGCTGCGGATCGCAAGCTGCCAAAGCCAGTGCTGTACAGACTAAACCT
>NZ_JBWMAX010000157.1:0-1352 GCF_056521385.1 Rhodoferax sp. RT5P35
GCACCCTTTTCAAGTGCCTTGTGGGCAAACTTGTTGTTGATGATGTCGTGCAGCACCACGCCGCCGTAGCTGTGGGCCGCCGCGTTGATGTCTTCGCGCGCCCCCAGCGAGGTGATGACGATGGGCACCTTGAACTTCACGCAGGCCTGCATGTCGTGCTCCAGCCTGTCGTTGGATTTGTGCACGATCTGGTTGATGGCAAACGGTGCGGCGGGTTTGTCCGGGTGGGCCTGGTTGTAGGCCGCCAGGGTCTCGGTAATCTCGGCCAGCCAGTCGTCCAGCTGCGCAGCCGGGCGGGCGTTGAGCGAGGGCATGGAGCCCACCACACCGGCAATGCACTGCGCAATCACCATCTGCGGCGTGCTGACGATGAACATCGGCGAGGCGATGACGGGCAGCGGCAAGGCGCTCAAGGCGGCGGGAAGCTTGGACATGTCGTCTCCAGATCGGTTTTTATAAGAAATCAGGCTCTAGCGCTTATTCCATGGGCGGCAAAAGCTACTAAAGTTATAGCAATCAGTAAGCATCCAAGGCCAGGCCGGTGACGCTGTCCGCGCCCTCCACGATGCTGTCGCGCAGGCTTTGTGCGGCCACCAGCACATGGTCGGCATAAAAACGGGCGGTGGTGATCTTGGCCTGCATGAAAGCGGTGTCCTCGCCCTTGGCCAGCAGCTCTTCGGCCACCAGCAGCGAGCGCGCCAGTTGCCACCCGGCCACCAGCTTGCCCGCCAGCATCAGGTAGGGCACGCTGCCCGCAAACACGGCATTCGGCTGGGCCTTGGCCTGGGTGACCACAAAAGTCACCACGTCCAGGAAGGCGGTGCGGGCGGTTTTCAGGCGGCGGGCCACGGCCACCGCGTCGGCGCTGCCGCTCTGGGTCAGCGCGGTTTCGGTCACCACGATCTGGCGCGCAATGGCCTTGGCCGTGGCACCGGCATCGCGCAGGGTTTTGCGGCCCACCAGGTCATTGGCCTGGATGGCGGTGGTGCCTTCGTAGATGGCCAGAATCTTGGCATCGCGCAGGTACTGGGCGGCCCCGGTTTCTTCGATGAAGCCCATGCCGCCGTGCACCTGCACGCCCAGCGAGGCCACGTCCAGGCTCATTTCGGTGCTGTAGCCCTTGACCAGCGGCACCAGGAATTCGTAGATGGCCTGGTTCTGCTGGCGGGTTTCGGCCTCAGGATGGTGGTGGGCAATGTCGTAGGCCGCTGCCGCCGCCATGGCCATGGCACGGCAGCCCTGGGTGTGGCCGCGCATGGTCATCAGCATGCGCTGCACGTCGGGGTGGTGGATGATGGCCACGCTGGCCTTGACCGAGCCATCTACCGGACGGCTTTGCACCCGGTCTTTGG